>JBBQDT010000001.1:0-84439 GCA_038319955.1 Gemmatimonadales bacterium
CTGGAAGCCCGCATCCACCGCGATGCTCTCAGCGTGGTACGTGTTCCAGATCTTGGAGGAAGCAGGGCTACCGCCCGGCGTGATCAACTTCCTTCCTGGCGATCCGGGTCCGATCTCCGACACACTGCTCACGCACCGCGATCTGGGCGGCGTGCACTTCACCGGCAGCACGGGCGTGTTCAACACCATGTGGCAGACCATTGGCGCGGACATGTCGCGCTATGCGTCGTATCCGCGCATCGTGGGCGAGACGGGTGGAAAGGACTTCATCGTCGCGCATGCGTCGGCCGATCCGCAAGCGCTCGCAGTAGCCATCGCGCGCGGTGGGTTCGAGTTCCAAGGCCAGAAGTGCTCGGCGGCCAGCCGCGTGTACGTGCCCCGTTCACTGTGGAAGGAGGTAAAGGAGCGCACCGTCGCGATCATCGAGGAGCTCAAGGTCGGCGACATCACGGACTTCCGGAACTTCATGGGAGCGGTGATCGACAAGCGAGCCTTCACGAAGATCTCCGAATACGTGGACGACGCGAAGCGCAACGCGACGGTGATCGCCGGCGGAAAGGTCGACGGCAAGGACGGCTACTTCATCCATCCCACACTCGTGGAGACCGCCGATCCTGGCTATCGCCTGCTGTGCGAGGAGATCTTCGGACCGGTGGTGACGGTGCACGTCTACGACGACGCGAAGTGGGAAGACACCCTGGCGATCGTGGACAGGACGTCACCGTATGCACTCACCGGCGCCGTGTTCGCGAACGACCGAAGCGCAGTGCGCCAGGCGATGATGGCGCTGCGCAACGCGGCGGGAAACTTCTACGTCAACGACAAGCCGACCGGAGCTGTAGTGGGTCAGCAGCCGTTCGGCGGCGCCCGCGGGTCCGGAACGAACGACAAGGCCGGCTCCAAGCTCAACCTCGTTCGCTGGGTGAGTGCCCGCAGCATCAAGGAGACATTTTCGCCGCCGACGGACTATCGCTACCCGTTCATGGCGGAGAAGTAAGCTCCACGCCGCGTCGCGTCTTCGTCCAGACGAGGGTTGAGGCCGCGACGATCGCTGCGCCCGGGCATCGCCAGATGCCTCGCGCGAGAATTCGTGGCATCTTCCAGCCATGGCAAAATTCAGATACCTCACGGCAGACGTCTTTACGGACGTGCCCTTCGGCGGCAATCAGCTGGCGATCTTCCCGGACGCGCGGGGCATTCCCGAGCATCGGCTGCAGGACGTCACGCGCGAATTCAACTATTCCGAGACGACGTTCGTCTATCCGCCCGACGACGCCGCGAACACTCGGCGCGTGCGGATCTTCACGCCTGGAGAAGAAGTTCCGTTTGCCGGCCATCCCACGGTGGGCACGGCGCACGCGCTCGCTACCATCGGAGAGATTCCACTCACGGGTGACGTCACGAAGATCGTGTTCGAGGAAAAGATCGGCCTCGTGCCCGTCGAGATCCGAGCGACGAACGGCGTGCTCGTGTTCGCACAACTCACGACGGCCGTGCTTCCGAAGCAAGGTCCCGCGACGCCCGACCGCGCGGCGCTCGCCGCGGTTCTCGGCCTCGATGTGTCGGACTTCGTCGCCGGTGACGCATGGGCGCCAGAGGCGTTCTCAACCGGCCTGCCCTTCCTCTTCATTCCGCTGACCGGGATAGACGCTGTCGCGCGGGCACGACTGCGCATGGACGCGTGGGAATCGACGCTCGAGAACGCGTGGGCGAAGGAGATCTTCGTCTTCGCGATGGGCGGTGAGCGGCCCGGATCGGACGTGCATGCCCGCATGTTCGCACCGGGGCTCAGCGTGCCCGAAGACCCTGCGACCGGAAGCGCGTGCGCCTCTCTCGCCGGCTATCTCGCCACGCGTGCGACGCAGCGCGATGGCACGCTGCGGTGGATGGTCGAGCAGGGGTTCGAGATGGGACGGCCGAGCATGCTCGAGGTGGAGGCGGACGTTTCCGGCGGTGTCGTGACCGCAGTGCGCGTCGGCGGCGGATCCATCCTCGTGTGCGACGGCCAGATGTCGATCAGCTGACCGTCGCGGCGGCGGCGGCCCTCCGGCGTGACAGGCGTATCGTGCCCGCCACGCCGACGACGCAGCCGGCAACGATGAGCATGACGCCACCGTACGCCAGATAGCGCGCGCGGTCAGCCGCCGCGAGCGCCGACTGGCTAGGCGGTCCCGGGTGTCGGTAGGAGAGCTTGCCGATCTCCGTGAACCGATCGTTCGCCACGAGGCACAGGGCGGCGCCGAGCAGGATGCTGCCGAGGGCCGAAAGATCGAGCAGGCGGGCGCGTCGCGACACGGTTGCCATGGACTCGAATATGCCCTCTAACCGGGTCGCTGCCTATGGGTTGCCCGCGAACCGTCGTCACGCGAGCTTGCGCATACCCGCTCCCTCTACGCCCCTCTCGTGTCCTTCCGCATTCTCGTCACCGACGACATCGACGCCGACGGCGTCGCCCTGCTCACCGCCGAACCGTCGTTCCTCGTCGACGAGGTGCCCACGCTGCCACCCGCCGAGTTGCTCGAGCGGATCGGTGACTACGATGCCTTCGTCGGCCGCAGCGCCACCCGCGTCACGGAAGAGCTGCTCAAGCGCGCCACACGGCTGCGTGTGGTTGGGCGCGCCGGCGTCGGCGTCGACAACATCGCCATCGAGGCGGCCACGGCACTCGGCGTCGCCGTCATCAACGCGCCGGCCGGCAACACGGTCGCGGTGGCCGAGCTGTTCTTCGGCACGCTGATCGGGCTGCTGCGACACCTGCCCGAGGCCGCCACCTCCATGCGTGATGGGAAGTGGGACCGCTCGCAGCTCCTTGGCACGGAGCTCAAAGGCAAGACGCTCGTGATCGTTGGCGTCGGTCGTATCGGCGGTGAGATCGCCACGCGCGCGCTGGCCTTTGGCATGGACGTCGCCGGATACGATCCATATGTGGGCGAAGAGCGCTTCCGCTCGCTCAAGATTCGTCGTTTCGAGACGCTCGAGGAAGGACTCGACGACGCCGACATCATCACGGTGCACACGCCGCTGACCGAAGAAACCGAAGGCATGATCGGCCGACGCGAACTCGCGCGGCTCAAGAGCGGCGCGATCGCGGTGAACATGGCGCGAGGCGGCATCATCGAGGAGGCGGCGCTCGTGCAGGCGCTCGACAGCGGCCAGCTCCGCGGCGCCATCGTCGATGCGTTCGACAAGGAGCCACTCGCCAAGGACAGCCCGTTGCGCCGTGCGCCGAATACGTTGCTCACTCCGCACATCGGTGCGTCGAGCGCCGAAGCACAGCGCAACGTTGCCGTGGACGCATGCGCCGCGGTGCGCGACGCACTGCTGCACAACGAGCTGTCGCGCTCGATCAATGTGGCCGGCGCCGGTATGGGTGATTGGCGCGAGCTGCAGCCCGCGCTTTTCGTGGCGCGACGTGCGGCCGCGGTGGCACGCGCCATTCTCGCCGATCGCGGTGTACGTGCCGTGCAACGGCTTGCGCTGCGCTGCGCGCCGGAGCTCGCTGGTGCGTCGGCCGCTCTGCTCGCCTCTGCTGCGGCTGGTGTACTCGAAGGCGCCGTCGAGGTGGAGCGGCTGAACCTGATCAATGCTCGCTCGCTCGCCGAGGCGCGCGGGATGGAGCTGTCGTGCTCGGAGTCCCGTGAGCTTGGCTCGTCCGGGGTGCAGATTAGCCTCAGCGGCGGCATGCAGGAGATCGCCGTGGCAGGTGTGGCGCCGGAAGGCTCCCCCGGTCGACTCACGCGCATCGGCGGATTCCATGTGGACGTCGCCCCACGCGACACGCTGATCATCCTCACCAACAACGACGTCCCCGGCGTCATCGGGCGCGTCGGCACGCTGCTGGGCGACGCGGGTGTCAACATCGCCGAGTATCACCAGGCGCGACTTGCGCAGGGTGGCGAAGCGCTGGCCGCGATCAGCGTGGACGGCGCGGTGGGCGCCGGCGTGCGCGAGAACCTGCTCAAGTTGCCCGACATCAGCTCGGCCACGGTCGTCCACTTTCGCAGCGCGTAGTGGATCGGTCGCACATGCCTGAGATCACGCACGACCAGGAAGTGCGGAACGCCTACGCTGCGGATGCATCGGGGCTGCTCCTCGTGCCCGACGGTGTGGCGCGTCCGGCGTCGTCTGTGGAAGTCGCCGAGCTGTTGAAAGAGTCGTCATCGACCGGGACAGCGGTCACTGCGGCCGGCGGACAGACGAGCACGACCGCGGCGTCGATCACCGACAGGGGCACGCTGGTCTCGCTGCGCGCGATGTCGCGCATCATCGACATCGATCCCGTTGCGCGCATCGCCCGCGTCGAACCGGGCGTGTTCGTCGGTGAGCTCAAGCGCGCGTGTGCGTCCCATGAGCTGCTATTCTCGCCCGACCCGACGAGCGAGGAGGAGTGCACCATCGGCGGCGCCATCGCGTGCAACGCATCAGGCGCGCGCTCGCTGCGGTACGGCGCGACACGACCGCATGTCCGTGCGCTCAAGGTCGCACTCGCGGACGGCTCCATCGTCGAACTGCGTCGCACGGCGCTCGAGAAGAACACCGTCGGTTTCGCGTTCGCTCACGATCCCGTCGACTGGTTCATCGGCAGCGAAGGCACGCTCGGCGTCGTCGTGGAAGCCGAGTTGTCGCTGCTGCCGCTGCCCGAGCACGTCGTTGGCCTCGCGATACCCTTTGCCACCGAGCTCGATGCGCTGCGATTCGTCGTCGCCGCACGCGAAAGCCTAGATGTGCATCCGCGCTGTCTCGAGTTCTTCGACATCCTCGCCATCGCCATCGTCCGCGAGGCCGAAGAGATGCCTTCATGGGCACTCGGCGCCGAAGCGTTCGTCTACGTGGAGGAGGTGCCGCCGCGCGGGAAGGAGCCTGCCCTCGACGAATGGCTCGCGCTTGCGGAGGCACACAGTGCGGTGGTGGACGATGTGCGCGTCTACGATGGCGAGACGGCTTTGCGCGAGGCTCGGCGCGTGCGACATGCGGTGCCGGCGCACATGAACGAGCGCGGCAACGCGCGACGTCCGCATGGCGGACGGAAGGTGTCCACCGACTGGGCGGTGCCCTACACGCAGCTCGCGCGCGCGATCGGACGTGCGCGCGAGCTCGCCGACAAGGCGGGGATCGAGCAGGCCGTGACGTACGGTCACGCCGGCAACGGTCATCCGCACCAGAACTTCATCGCGCACGACGCATCGGAGCTCGCTCGTATCGAACAAGTCGTCGAGGCGACACTCGGCGAAGTCATCGCACTCGGCGGCACTGTGGCCGCCGAGCACGGCATCGGGAAGATCAAGCGAAAATGGCTGCCGCTGCAGATGTCTCCGCTCCAGGTGAGGATGATGCAGGCGGTCAAGCGCGAGCTCGACCCGGCAGGCATCCTCGCGCCGGGCAACGTGCTGTGAGCGATGCCGGATTCGCCAGCGTCATCCTCGACGTCGACTCCACGCTCTGCGGGCTCGAGGGCATCGATTGGCTTGCCGAGCGGCGTGGCGGCGACACCGGCGCCCGAGTCGTCGAGCTCACCGATCGCGCCATGCGCGGCGAAATCGCGCTCGATGCCGTGTATGGTGAGCGTCTCGCACTCGTGCAGCCGAGCCGCGACGAGATCGCGGCGCTCGCCGACGCGTATATCTCCTCGATCGCGCCGCATGCGGCGTACACCATCCTGCGCATGCGCGCGGCGGGCAAGCATGTGGTGCTCGTGAGCGGCGGCGTACGCGAGGCGATTCTTCCTGTCGCCGAGCGACTCGGCATTCCCTCGCGCGACGTGCGTGCGGTCTCGATTCGCTTCGATGCGGATGGCGGGTATGAAGGATTCGACACGCTGTCACCGCTCACGACGGCGACAGGGAAGCGCGCTGTCGCGGAGCAACTGGCACTACCGCGGCGCATCCTTGCCGTGGGTGATGGTGCCACCGACCTTGCGATGCGGCCCGCGGTGGACGCATTCGCTGCATACACCGGCTTCGTTCGCCGAGAGGCCGTCATCACTTCTGCCGACGTGGTGCTCGCGTCGTTCGACCAGCTCATGGAGCTCGTTCTCGCATGACCAGTTCATTACTCACGAACGGCACGTTCTTCTTTCCCGGGCCGACTGAAGTACGATCCGAAGTGCTGCAGGCGATGACGCAGCCGATGATTCCGCACCGCGGCGCGAAGTTCGAGGACATGTTCGCGCGGATCCAGGATTCGCTGCGGGTGATCTTCGGCACGACACGCAATGTGTACGTGAGCAGCTCGTCGGCGACGGGATTGATGGAAGCGGGCGTACGTTGCGCACCGGGTGGACGCGTGCTCTCGGTCGTCAACGGCGCCTTCTCGGCGCGCTTCTCGGCGATCGTGAAGGCGTGTGATCGCGAGAGCGACGTGATCGACGTACCGTGGGGTGAGACGGTCGACCTGAATGTGCTCGCCGAGAAGTTGAAGGCGACGCGGTATGCGGCGGTCACCGTGGTGCATTCGGAGACGTCGACTGGCGCGCTGACCGATGTGCGCACCGTTGCGCGCATGGCGCGTGGGGCTGGTGCGGTGTGTCTCGTCGATTCGGTGACGGGCATCGGCGGCGCGGAGCTCAGGTTCGACGAATGGGAGCTCGACTTCGCGCTGACGGGCTCACAGAAAGCGCTTGCGTTGCCGCCTGGATTGGCGTTCGCGTCGGCAACGGCTGCGTTCATCGACCAGGCAAAGGCACAGGCGGGTCGAGGGTTGTATTTCGACCTCGTGGAGTTCGATGCATACGCGGCAAAGCACCAGACGCCCAATACGCCGGCGATCCCGCTGTTCTTCGCGGCCGAGGTGCAACTGGCGGCGATCGCCGAGGAGACGATGGCGGCGCGCTGGGCGCGACATGCGGCGATGGCGGCGCGGACGTACGAGTGGGTGGATACGCTCGCGGCGCGGCACGGTGCCGAGTTGCGCGTGGCGGCGACGGCGGGGAAGCGTTCGCCGTCGGTAACCAGCATCACGCTGCCGTCGACGCTGAAGTCGTCAGCGGTGCTGAAAGCCGTAGCATCGCGCGGATTCACGATCGGGAGTGGCTATGGGAAGAACAAGGAGACGAGCATCCGCATCGGGCACATGGGAGATCATACGCTCGAGGGATTGGAGCGTTGCCTCGCGGCGTGCGATGAAGCGTTCGATGACTTGTTGAAGTAGGAACTCCTCTTCACCGTCGTGCCACTCATGCGCGCTCGAGTCAAGACGACAATTGCACTGATGACCACTATCGCGATGTCTGCAGGGTGCACCGCCGCGGTCCAGTCACCAGCAGCAGCTCCGCGGAGCCTGGCGTGCAACTCCGACACAGTCCACGTCTCTACCCCCGCGGGATTGATCGGAGGGTCGGTGCGGTGTCCGGATATGCCAGCGCCGTGGCCAGTCGTGCTGCTCATCTCTGGATCCGGCCCCACCGACCGCAACGGCAATAGCCCCATGCTTCCGGGCGAGAACAACAGTCTTCGCATGGTCGCTGAGGCGTTAGCGGCGCGCGGTATCGCGTCGGTGCGCTACGACAAGCGGGGCATCGGCGCGAGCCGGAGTGCCATGGGTTCCGAGGCCGATCTTCGCTTCGAGATGTACGCCGACGACGCGGCGACGTGGGCGCAGCAGCTGCGCGCAGATCGCCGGTTCTCGACCGTCACCATCGTGGGTCATAGCGAAGGATCGTTGCTCGGCATGCTTGCGACGCGGCGCGCCAAGGCGGATGCCTATGTCTCGATCGCCGGGGTCGGTCGTCCGGCAGATCAGGTCCTCCACGACCAACTCGCCGCGGGAGCTCCGGCGGCGCTGGCCGCGGAAGCGGATCGCGCCATGGCACTGCTCGTGGCCGGCAAGACAGCAGACAGCGTGTCGCCCGCCCTGGCGGCACTCTTTCGACCGAGCGTGCAGCCGTACATCATCTCGTGGTTTCGATACGACCCTTCCGCGGAACTCCGCACGCTCGGCGTGCCGGTGCTGATCCTTCAGGGAACGACGGACTTCCAGGTCACCGTCGAGGACGCACGCCTCCTGGCTGCGGCCGATCCGAAGGCGACGCTGCTCATTGTCGACGGGATGAATCACGTGCTGAAGATGGTCCCCGCCGATCAGGCCGCGCAGGTCCGTTCCTATTCGGACCCGTCGCTGCCCGTCGCGCCGCAACTCATCGACGCAATCGCGACGTTCGTGAAGGGAGTGCGGCGGCGATAGCAGGTCTGTGGCGCGTCCGTGCAGCAGAGCGGAGGATCGGCTCCAGCAGATCACGCGACTCGACGCGGATGAACTGCCGCGGATAGTTGATGCCGCGTCCCCTACGACACGATCGACCCCATCGCGCCCTGGCTCCCGATCGTGACGTGCTGCCCGGAATGCCGGATGTCCGGGTTCCACGTCTTGACGCAGTCGCGCCCTCCGCGTTTCGCCGCATAGAGCGCATCGTCGGCGCGCGACCACAGCAACTCCGCGAAATCCGGCACGCCGCGCGGCGCACCAACGGCAACCCCGATGCTGGTGGTGATGTCGACGCGGTCGCCGTTATTACCGATGAGGAAGCCATGCGCGCGGATCAATTCGCATAGACGGTTCGCGAACAGCTGTGCGCCGGGCAAGCCGGTGTCGGCGAGCAGGATCGCGAACTCCTCGCCACCCACGCGCGCCACCACGTCGCCGACGCGGCCCGACTTTACCAGCAGCGAGCCGACGGCGCGCAGCACGTCGTCGCCGGCGAGGTGACCGAACGTGTCGTTCACGTACTTGAAGTGATCGAGATCCATCGCGAGTAGCGAGAACTCCGTGCCGGCGCGGGTGGCGCGACCGATCTCCCGTGTCAGGGCCTGATCGAAACCGCGACGGTTCAGGCAGCTCGTGAGCGGATCGGTGAGCACCATGCTCGCGAGCTGCGCGCGCACGGCGTTGTAGGCGAGCCCCACGCGCGTGATTGCATCCGGACGGCTGTCCGCAGCTGCGTCGTATTCGCGGGAGAAATCGCCCTGCTCGGCGTGCTCGAACAGGCGCACGATGGTGCGCAGGCGACGGCGGACGTCCCCGGACTGGAGCACCATCAACGAGATGCCCGCCGCGCACAGCACGAGCGTCCAGATCTCCTCGGCCACGTCCACGCGAAAGTGCAGTGCCACGGCGCAGGCAATGAGGCCGACGTAGCAGGCGATACCGAACTGCACGACCCGCCACACCTGCCGCCGGCCGAAGAAGAAGTTCGCGATGTGCATGATGACGATCGTGCCGAACAACGCGCGCTCGTAGTGCTCGGGCGTCGTGGCCGTGAGCGTCAACATGAAGATGAAGAGGACGTCGCCGAGCAGCGCGACGGTGACGAGCCAAGGCGGAGCGCGCTCGAGGCGGCGGACGGCGATACCGACCGCACTGACGAAGAGGACGTAGCCAACGACCGTGGCCAATGCGCCGACCGTCGTGGCGTCCATGATGGCCGCGCTGGAATCCATGCGATGCAGCAACCCAAGCTGCAGCACGGCGATGACGCACGCCGTGAGAATACGTGTGCTCCAGTGTGCGAGGAGCACTGCGCCGGCGGCGATGTCGCGACGTCGAGCGTTCGAAGCGACGCTACTCCGCCCTACACCCACGCTGCGGCGCGCAGACATCTTGACCGAGGCGTCGTCGCCTGTGTGGTATCCGTCCATAATACAGACACAAGGCCAACATTATGCCATGGGGATACTACGCTTCAAGTCGTTGCTTCACAGCGTGTTACCGCTGCAATTATTACCTTGTCAACCAGTTCAGTGCGGCGGTCTGCGGGGAAATCCTCATTTTGCGATGTATGCAAATGTGCGGACGATCACAAATGTGCGCGACGGAACCTTGTCCCGAGACGCTCGGAAATCAACGTTCGGACATCCCGCGTGTACCAGACCGGACAAAAAAAGCCACAACTCAATCGCCCGCCACGGCGAGTGCCGGCTGGCCTCCCACCACAGGAATTGCCGCGGACGGCCGGCGCTCGCCGACCTGCTGACGCCACATCGCGTAGTAGAGGCCCTTTCGCACGAGGAGCTCCTCGTGGCGACCCGCCTCGACGATTCGGCCCCGCTCGAGCACGAAGATGCGATCCGCATGCAGCACGGTGCTCAACCGGTGTGCGATCAACACGGTGATGACGTCGGCGCCTTCCGCCACATCGCGCATCGTTCGACTGATCTCCTCCTCGGTGAGCGAGTCGAGCGACGACGTTGCTTCATCGAACACGAGCAGGTGCGGATCGCGCAGCAGCGCCCTGGCAATCGAGAGGCGCTGCTTCTCGCCGCCCGAAATCTTCATCCCGCCTTCTCCGATCACGGTGTCCAGTCCCTGGTCGGCGCGCGTCAGCAGCGAGTGCGCCGCTGCTCGGCGCAGCACGGCAAGGCACTGTTCGTCCGTCGCGTCGGGACGCACGAACAGCAGGTTCTCGCGAATCGACCCACTGAACAGCTGCGCGTCCTGCGTCACGAAGCCGATGTGCTCGCGGAAGCGATCGAGATCCACACGCTCGCTCGGGACACCATTGTAGAGGATCGCGCCATGGCTCGGCCGATACAGTCCGACGAGCAGCTTCACCAGGGTCGTCTTGCCAGCCCCGGACGGTCCCACGAAGGCGACCGTGTGGCCACGCGCCACCTCGAAACTCACGTCGGACAGCGCCGGAGAAGGAGCCGTGGCGTGCGTGAAGCTCACATCGTTGAACGACAGTGTCTGGAGATCGTCCACCGCGACCGGATCCACCGGCTTCGGGTCGATCGGGATCTTGAAGATCGCCTCGAAGTTCGCGAGCGATGCCTCCGTCTCGCGGAAGATGTTGATGACGTTCCCGATCTCCTGCATGGGCCCGAAGATGAAGAACGAGTAGATGAGCAGCGTGAAGAACTGACCCACCGTGATCTGCTTCTCGAAGATGAGGTACAGCATCAGGAACAGGATGCACGTGCGGATGAAGTTCACCGCGGTGCCCTGGAGGAAGCTGATCGAGCGGATGTAGCGGACCTTCTTCAGCTCGAGCTTGAGGATCTTCTCGGTGGTGGAATTGAGCCGCTGCTCCTCCTGCTTCGCGAGGCCGAGGCTCTTCACCAGCTCGATGTTGCGCAGCGACTCCGTGGTGGCGCCGGCGAGCGCGGTCGTCTCGGCGACGATGACCTTCTGCATGGTCTTCACGCGCTTGCTGAGCGCGGAGCTGATCGTGAACAGCACCGGAACGGTAAGCAGGAAGGCCGGGGCGATGGACCAGTGCGCATTCCACGCGTAGGCCATGACGAACGTCACGCCGACCAACGTGAGGAACACGAGGTTCACGAACGCGTTGATGAATCGCTCGGTGTCGGTGCGCGCCTTCTGGAGCTTGCCGAGTGTCTCGCCGCTGCGCTGATCCTCGAAAGTCTGGAACGGCAGTGCGAGCGAGTGCCGGATGCCGTCGGAGTAGAGGTCAGCGCCGACCTTCTGCACCACGACGTTGACGTAGTAGTCCTGGAAGTTCTTCGCCACCCGCGAGATGAAGGCAACGCCGACCGCCATGCCGAGCAGCGTGGCGACGCCACGAAAGAATTCGCCGCTGGAGTGCTTGTCGTACTGCGTGGCGTAGTCGTCGATGACGTGCCGGAAGATCAACGGGTCGAGAAGCGAAAAGACCTGGTTGATCGTGGCGAGTACGAGCGCGAGGGCGACGATGCGCCAGTACGGCCGTAGATAGCGAAGAAGGGTGTGCATGGCAAAGAATAACTCCACCGCCCTCGCGATGGTTCACGGGTCAGGGGGTCGGGGCCGGCCTCAGCCAGAGCGTCTCCTCACCTGAAACGACGCGCGTGACGTGCCCGCCGGTGGTCTGCAGCCCGTACCGCGTGGTGATCGCCGGCGCCTGACGCACCGGGACTCGCGAGTTCGGCACCGGAAGTGCCAGCGGGAGATCGGTGCGCGCCTCGGCAATGGGCAGCCAGATGGCCCATTGTTCGATGAGCCAGCTGCCCTCGGGCAGGCGCCGAAAGACGATCTCGCCCCCTGGCGTTCCGACCACGTCCAGCGCGGGCAGGTTCACGTACGTGAAGTCGAGCCGGCGCAACTCGGATGACGCGCGGTCGATCGACAGCACGCCGGCGATGTCCGGCTGCCGGCGACCGGGCGTGGGCGAGAAGGCGAGCCGCACGACACTTTCGCCTGCAGAATCGCGAAGGATCCGCAGGCAGTGTGTGGCGCCGAACGACTCCGACAGCAGTACATCCTCGTCCGGCGCGTGATACACGGCGCTGTGCGCCCCTCTGGTGATGTAGCCGCGCTCGGCGAGCTCCGCCGCGGGACGACTGGTGAAGGGACGCAGCGACATCCCGGACAGGTTGCTGCTGTCGGTGTCGCGCTCGCGATTGAAGCCCGTGGACTTCCTTCGCACGTAGGTCGTGACGTCGACCCTGTAGGCACGGGTGAGGCGCGTGAGCTGCGACGCGCGCAGCGCCTTCCTCGCCTCCTCCCACACCGAGAAGGCCATGGTGCCCGAGTCGGGATGGGTTTCACACTGCTGCTCCGCGGTGACCGTCATTCCCTCGAGCTGCACCGGCGCACCACGCAGCACCAGCGTATGAAGCAGGAGGCGCCCCTCTTCGAGCTTGATTGGCACGTCGAGCGTGGGGCGAAACGCGAGCCGCTTGGCCTCGATGCGATAGGTGCCCGCAGACGGCGCACGCATCGTGAAGCGGCCGCCGTCATCGGCGAGCGCGCGCGCCACGGGTGTGCCGGTACTGTCGATGAGGGTGACGATCACGCCGGAGACCAACAGCGAATCAGGCGTGATGACGGTGCCACGGACGGCTTGCGCGTGCGCGCCCGTGGCGAGCGTCAGTGAAGCGGCAAGCATGACAACGGCTGGAGATGCGCGCATGTCGAGTGAACCTCGTGAAGACGGACCCCTCCAGCAAGAACCCGTCATCGCGTGATCCCGTCATCCCGTCATCCCACCAGCGGCATGACCTCCTCGGCAAACCGCTGCATCTCCTCGAGCTGCGGGCTGCATTGCAGCAGCAGCAACCCGACGCCGGCGTCCTGATAGGCGCGAATGGCGTCGGCGACCTGCTCCTTCGTGCCCACGAGGCCGGCGCGAAGGCCGCGGTTCGACACCGAGTAGTCCTCGAGCGAGACGCGCTGCTCGAGCTGCGTGTTAGAGAGCCAATCCTGATAGTTGTGATAGCCCGGCGATCCCACGTCCACGTTGGTGATGCGCGCGCGCTCCCGTTCTGCTTCCTGCTCCGTGTTCCGCACGATGACGTAGGCGGCCATGCCGTACGACATCGGCTCACGACCCGCCCGCTCACGGCGTTCGCGCATGTCGCCGATCTTCGGTGCGATGCGCTCGACCGGATCGCCGTGCATGACGTACGCGTCGCACTTGGCCGCGATGAGGTTCTTCGCCGTCTCCGACTCGCCGCCTGCGTAGATCGTCGGACCGGGGCGACGCACGGGCTTGGGCTCGAGGATCAGGTCGTCGACCGTGTAGTAGCTCCCCTTGTGGGTGAGCCGAGCTTCGCGCCAGGCGCCGCTGACGACGTCGAGCCACTCGCGCGTGCGTGCGTAGCGGTCGTCGTGCTGGTCGAAGTGCACGCCATAGCGACGCGCTTCGTCGGCCCACCATGCGCTGACGACGTTCAGCGCGAGACGGCCATTCGAGATCTGGTCGATGTTGGCGGCCTGCTTGGCCAGCTGCGCGGGTGGATGGTACTGCGGGCGTACCGCGACCATCAGCTCGAGCGTCTCCGTCACGGCGGCGAGCGCCGCCGCGGTGCTCCATGCGTCCAGCGCTGGTGCGTCGGCACCCTTGATGTCGTTGAGAAACAGCTCGGCGATCAGCGTGAGATCGAAGCCCAGCTCCTCGCTCCGCTGCGCGAGCGTGCGCGTGTAGTTCCAGCTCGCGTCCATGCGCTCGTCCTCCACGTTGCGGAGCCAGCCCCCGAACACCGGGAGCCAGTAGCCGAATCGCATTCTGTTCGGGGGCGACGCGCCGACCGACGCGCGCGCGCGTTCGGGTGCGATCGTCGCACTCATGCACCCACCTCGGCCGTCGACCCTGCCGACGCACGCTGCTCGATGTAGTCCACGAAGTTCTTCCATGGATCGAAGCCGATCACGTTCGGCGCGTCGGCGACGAAGTTCGAGAGGGCGTTGATGTCGTAGAAGTAGTGCTTGCCGTCGCGGTCGTCGACGAGGTACTCGATACCGCCGATGTCGAGGCCGCAGAACTGCGAGATGCGCTCGACCTGCTCGATGATCTCGGCTGGAGGCGCGAACCCCTCGACGCGAAGTCCCGTCTTCACGGCATCCACAGCGCACGCCGCGCCCACGAGCTCGACGCCATTGGTCGTCTGGCAAGCGTCGGCGGGGCAGAGGTCGAACGAACCGGTGGCCGGGTAGACGTTGATGGCGTAGAGGTATCTCCCATTCAATGTCTCGACGCGCGTGATGTGTCCGTCGCGCAGCGGCGAGGCTTCCTGCACCAGCGCGACATTATCGATGCCGAGCGTGACCTGCCCCGCTGCGACGTGAGCGGCAAGTGCGTCGGCCGTCTCATACTTCGTGATACCCGCTCCGCTGCCACCGATGTTGGCTTTCACGAGCACCGGATAGCGGAGATCCGTTGCGGCGTGCACGGCGAGCGACGGATCGTTGATGACGACCGATCGTGGCGCCGGAAGCCCGAGCTCGGCGAGTGCGTCGAGCTGCACGGCCTTGGACAGTTCGAAGCCATAGATCTTGCTGCCATTCACGACCGGCACGCCGAGTCGCTCGAGATGCTTGAGCCAGTGCAGTGTGTGGAAGGTCGACTGGCCGTGCCCACGCAGGTATGCAGATGGGCTCGCGCGGTTCACCACGAGCGAGTACGGCGACGATCGCTCCGCGGGATCGTAGCGATGGGCGGCGGCGTCGAGCCGCACGTATGGGAGTCCGCGTCGCTCCAGTTCGGTGAAGAGCGGGCGAAACCAGTCCGGATGTTCGTGGTAGACGGCGATTGGGCGCATGGACGGGCAATCCTCGGGAAAGGGAGAACGTTCGTTCGTCCTCGCGTCCGGTCCGGTCGCGAATCGAGGTGCCCTGAATGCAGAGCGCCCCGATCCGTGTTGGGATCGGGGCGCGTCGACGATGGACCTACGTCGAGACTCTAGAGCGCGCCACCTATCCCCTGCGGCATCTGCCGCATGAGCTGACACATGCAAGCCTGCATGCTGGTGGTGGCGGGGTGGAGAGTCATTGCAGTCATTATCCAGTTCCTACGCTCGAATGTCAAGCTTCGTTGGGAGGTGGGCGGTCAGGTCCGACTCGTCGCGCTGCGAGCGGAATGGCGTACGAAGCTGATCCTGCGCTTTCAGTCACATCCGTTCCAATCCTGCCGCGCTGTCGAGCCGTAGCGCGACGGCAGCCATCCGTTGAAGCCACTCCTTCGGAACAGCGCGGCAGGATCTGAACGGATGTTACGGAAACTTCAGGATCGACGGAACTTCCACCGCTTTTCATACGCGCGAGGATGTTCTCCAACTCGTCGCGCTGCGAGCGGAATGGCGCACGAAGCTGATCCTGCGCTTTCAGTCACATCCATTCCAATCCTGCCGCGCTGTTCGAGCCGTGGCGTGACAGCAGCCATTCGTTGAAGCCACTCCTTCAGAACAGCGCGGCAGGATCTGAACGGATGTTACGGAAAAGGCAGGATCGACGGAACTTTCACCGCTTTCGACCCGTCGCGCTGCGAGCGGAATGGCGCACGAAGTAAATCCTGCGCTTTCAGTCACATCCGTTCCAATCCTGCCGCGCTGTTCGAGCCGTAGCGCGACGGCAGCCCTCAGTCCAAGCACTCCTGTTGGCGCGGCCCAAAACTAGAACCGCGCCTCGATGTACGTATCCACACGCCACTGACGCTCCGGATTGATCCCCCGCGCCACATCGAAGCGGATCAGACCATCCATGATCGACAGCCCTGCCCCGGCGCCCGACATCGGCAGTCCGATCTTGCTCCAGTCGTTGCGATTGCCGGCCCAGCCGAAGTCGCCGAAGATGACCGGACGCACAGCGCCGATGCCGCGCGCGATCTCCGCTCTCGCGAGCCAGAAGGCATCGCCCACCTCTCGGCCTGGCCGCTGGCCGCGCACCGTCTGCGCCCCGCCCAGATACCAGAAGCGCTGGGCAGGGAGCGCACCAGCCGACGTTCCCGCAGCAACGGTGAGCGCCGCAGCACCGGCGTCGCCGATGCCGTGCGATGCGGTGAGGTCGATCGCAGCGCGACCGAAGGCGCCCGTGTCCGCATACGCCCCTTCGAGCCGGAAGTCGGTGAACAGACGGAAGCCCTGGGGATCGAGACCAAGCGTTCCAGTGTAACGCGTGCGCGCCCCGAAGAACGTACCGCGCTGCGCCTCGAAGTTGGGCTCGAACTCGGAGCCATGCACGACCTTCGCGAGCGAGAACGTGGTCTTCTGCTTCGCCGTTCGTTCCTGCTCGGCGAACAGCGACCAGACGAACGCGCCGCCCGCGGCCTCATCGGGCTGCGAAGTGAGCTCAAGCCCCGACGCACGATAGTAAAAGCCTTCGTCGCGACCGAAGAGGAACGCCGAGATCGAACTTCCGAGCGTGAGCGGGTTGCCCCAGTCGCTGGCCGAGACGAGGCGATTGTACGCGGTGACGGCGAGCGTCCGTCGCAGGTCGCTGCGCGAGCCCGTGAGCTCGACGTTCGGTTGTCGGTCCGCGACCCCGATGCGTCCGTCGGCATGCACGCTGTAACCCGCGCCGAGCTGCTGGTCGACACGGCCGCCGAAGGAGAGTCCCTCGATTCGGTTGTAGCGCACGTTGTTCAGCTGCGCGGTGGCCGGCATCGGCGCGAAGCCGGGCTGGGCGCTCATGGACAGTGCCTGCTTCACGAGATCATCGATCTCCGGGCCACTGAACGTCTCCTCGCCCTTGTCGTAGATGGAGCCCGGCAAGTCCGGCGAGTTCGCGAGCTTCAGCGTGTCGCAGGTGACAGTGGTGAAAATCGGATTGGGGTTGCTCTCACTCGTCCGTGTGGAGGTGCGAACGCCGGTGCTGTCGCACTGGCGGCGACGAGCGGCGCGTCGCGCGGCGCGGGCGGAGTCGGTGCGGTTCGAGTTGCCGACCGAGACATTGACGCCGTTCTGCGCGCGACGCGCCGATGTATCGACCGCAATGGGCGGAAGCCTTTCACCGGCATTCACTCGATCGTAATCAAACTTCTGCTCGAGCTTGAAGGGAACGCGCATGAAGCTCACGTTCGCGCCGCCTTCGAGCACCTGGAGGCGCGGCAGCCAGAAGCGTCCCTGATAGAGTCCGTATTCAACACCGATCGCGCTGACGGAAGCGGTCATCGGGAAGATCATCGGCTTCACGAGCGCCGGCACATCCGCGAACGATGTCGAGTCGTCGTCCTCGGCCACGGCCTTGATGTCCATCGGTACGCTCATGCGATAGGCCGCACGGACCAGCTGTCCCCCGGAGAGATCGAACCAGAGCGAGCCGACGGCGAGATTCCATTTCGGCACGCGTGGCCGGACCTTCAGCTCGCGCAGGCGAATCGATGTGCCGTCGGGAAGACGAAAGGTGGCCGAGTCACCCGATTGGTAGGTGTAGTAGGCCTCGGACCCTTCGGCGAGTGGATGGACGATTCCCTGATTCTCGTCCACCGTCTGGTTGGATGCGCCGGCGCCGATCCACAGTGTTTCGCTGCCGGGGAAGTACGGTATCGGCGAGACGTTGCCGTCGAAGCGCACCGTGGCCGATTTACCGGCGATGGGCACGACGGCGCGCGAACCCGTGATGTCGACGTACGCGCCGACGCCGCGGCGCCACCGGACGTGCGTCGCCTGCTCGCTGCGGAAGGCCAGTCGGTCGCGCCCGAACCTCGTGAAGCCGAGTCCTGCGGAGACGCGCTGATAGGTGGTGGCGTCGTACGACTGCAGGGCGGAGTCCTGTCGGGTGCGCGCGCCGCGCGCGATGTCGAGGAGCGACTTGGCGCCGGCGTCCTTGAACGCGGTGGCGAAATGTTCGGGGGTCACCGCGAGCCGCTTCGGCTCCTTCTTCGGGCGATGGCGGCCTGCGGTGGAATCGCGTTCGGGAATGCCCTGCGGACTGACCTTCGCCGCAGGAGACTGCGCCGGAACAGGAGTGCCTGCCTGCAGCAGGGCGAGGGCGAAATGGACCAGCATATCGAACGGCCCTGGTTGAGGAGGGAGGTTCCCCCTCGTACGCTTGGCAGTGGTGAAAGTTTCCCGTCACGCGTGTTGCTCATCCTTCACAGACGATTCGATCCATGACGCACATGTTCGGCAAGAGCCTGCTCTACCTCGTGCTTCCGGCATCACTGGCCGGACAGGCGACGACCGCGGTGCCGAAGACGCCGGTGGACTGGGGCGCGATGCAGACGGAGACCGTGGGCGTGCTGCAGCAGTACCTCCGGATCAACACGACGAATCCGCCGGGGAACGAGCTCGCGACGGCGCGGTTCCTCAAGGCATTTCTCGAGAAGGAAGGTATCGAAGCGCAGATCCTCGACACCGTGGAACTCGGTGCCGGACGCGCGAATCTCTATGCTCGGCTCAAGGGCAACGGCAGCAAGAAGGCGATTGCGCTGGTGCAACACATGGACGTGGTGCCCGTGATGCCCGCCTACTGGACGGTGCCCGCCTTCAATGGCGAGATCAAGGACGGTTTTCTCTACGGCCGCGGTGCGCTCGACATGAAAGGCGAGGGAATCGCGCACCTGATGGCGCTCGTCGCACTCAAGCGCAGCGGTGTTCCGCTCACGCGCGACATCGTGTTCATCGCCAACGCCGACGAGGAGTTGGGCAGCACGGGTGCGCTCGTCTTCGTCGAGCGGCATGCGGACCTGATCCGGGACGTCGAGTACCTCTTCACTGAAGGCGGCGCGAACGTCTATCGCAACGGAAAGCTCGAGTACTACAGCGTTGGCGTGGCGGAGAAGCGCACCTTCTGGCAGAAGGTCATCGTGAAGGGCACGCCGTCGCACGGCTCGCGGCCGACCAAGGCGAACCCGGTGCCGCGTCTCGTGGCCGCGCTGGACAAGATCGCGCGCTACGAGACACCGCTGCACGTCACGCCCGCCGTGCAGAAATTCTTTCACGACATCAGCCGCAACTATGCGGGACAGCAGGCGAAGTGGCTCGACAATGTGAGCATGGCGCTCGACAACGCGACCGCGAGAGAATGGATTCTCAGTGACGTCTACTGGAACGCCATTCTGCGCAACACGATCTCGCTGACGGCGCTGCAGGGCTCGAACAAGACGAATGTCATTCCCGCGGAGGCGAGCGCGGAGCTCGACATTCGATTGTTGCCCGATCAGTCGCCCGACTCGGTGTTGGCGATGCTGAAGCGGATCGTGAACGACACGGCGGTGCACTTCACGTCACTGTTCGATCCCAAGGCGCCGTTCGAGAGTCCGACGAACACCGACCTGTTTCGCGCAGTCGAGCGCGCCGCGCACGAGCGCGATCCATCGGCCTTCGTGACGAGCTCGATGATGACTGGCGCCACCGATCGCCCATCGTATCGCAAGCTGGGCATCATCGCGTATGGTCTGGACCCGTTCAAGGTGGAGGCAGCGGACGAGCAGAAGGGCGTCCACGGCAACGACGAGCGTCTCTCGCTGGCGAACATCGGTGCCGGCGTGAAGTTCGTGTACGACATTCTCCGCTACGCCCAGTGATCGCGCTGACGCGTCCTGTGAGTCCGACGCTCGCCGACTGTGAGCTCATCCATCTCGAGCGTGTCGTGATCGACGTCGAGATGGCCGCAGCGCAGCACGCCGAGTACGAAGCGGCGCTGCGATCACTGGGCGTTGTGGTTGTCGAGGTGGGTGCGGCACCAGCACACCCTGATGCCGTGTTCATCGAGGATACGGCGATCGTGCTCGACGATGTCGCCGTGATCACGTGGCCTGGCGCGGCGAGTCGTCGCGGGGAGCTCGCCGCGGTGGCGGCGGCGCTGGCGGCATATCGACCGCTGGTGAAGATGGAAGCGCCGGCCACGCTCGACGGCGGCGACGTCGTGCGCATGGGGCGAACGCTGTACGTCGGACGGTCGAGTCGCACCAACGGGGCGGGCATCGATCAACTGCGGCAACTCGTGGCGCCGTACGACTACCAGGTGGTGCCGGTGGAGTTCGCCGGATGCCTCCACCTCAAGAGCGCCGCGACGGCGATCGGCGGCGACATGCTGCTGTTCAATCCCGCGTTGGTGTCGGCAACCGCGTTCGAGGGGTGCGACCCCATCGCGATCGACGTGCGCGAGCCGTATGGCGCCAATGCGCTGCGCATCGGCGAAAGCCTGATCTACTCGTCGCAGTATCCACGCACCGGCGAACTGCTCGCCGGGCGCGGACTACGCATCTGTGATGTGAACCTGAGCGAGCTGGCAAAGGCGGAAGGAGCCGTAACCTGCTGCAGCCTGATCGTCGATCAGTAGTCGATCTTCGTCCAGACGAGGATCACGCCACAGCCGCGATTCGGCCCGCTGAACTGTGGCGGGATCGTGGATGAACCACCATACACCTCGATGCCGGCGATGCTCTTTGGTGAAGGGAGCAGGTCGAGATTGAATGGTGTGGGCATCGGGACCTGGTCCAGATAGACCGTCATCGGACAGGCGCCCATGTTGATGCTACCGCCTTCTCGATTGCTCAGCGCGAAGTATTCCGTCATCGACTTCGATCGGCTTGGTGCGACGGCCATGTTGGTGAACTTCCGCATCAACTCCGTGGCGTAGACGGAGCCGCGGCGGTCGATCTCGTCGGCGTCCATGAATTGGCCCATGCCGAGCTTCTTCCGCTGCTCGAATTCCAGCATCCGCAGCGAGACTGCCTTCTCGGTGACGTTGACGCCTTCGAGCATGTTCGGTGGTGCTTCCGAGAGCGTGTAGGCAAGGCGGAGTGTGTCGTTCGCCGTGACCTCCACCATCGCCGACGTGGGGCGGTATCCACCGCGCTTGACGATGAGCAGGAACTGACCGGGCGGGATACGTGTGATCCGGAACCGCCCGTTCGGTCCTGTGCCTACCCGAATGCTCGAATTGAGCACCGAGACGAACGCCCCACGCAATGGCACGAGGTTGCTGTCCGTGACGATGCCGTCAACGACACCGAGTCGTTCGGTGATGCGAATGGTGTCGGCGGAGAGGCGCCGAGCCCGCTCTTGTGCCACGAGCGACGAACTCGTGAGCGCTTGCGCGCCCACGAGTCCGAGTACGGCGACCATTGCCCTGCGATACTTGTGCAGCATGTGCAACTGACTTCTCGGTAAGGTGGCTTACGGTGCGCAGTTATTCTGGCCATTCGGTCCGAGCAGGTTGCCCGTGCTCTTGGCGCGCACGAGGCATTCGGTCTGCGGGATCGGGCTGACCTTCGCGACGAAGTTCTTGTTCGGGCCAGAGGCGATGTCGAGCGGGAGCAGGGCGAGCTTGCCATAGCGGCGGTGATCGACCCAGCGGTCGGCTTCCATCATGAGCGAGTACCGCTTCTCGTACAGGATACCGAGGAGGATATCGTCATTGGTTGATGCAGCCGTCAGCGTCGACGGCGGCAGGCCACCCGAGTTCGTGCGGACGATGTTCAGGTCGGCAATCGCGCCCGCCTTGTCACCGGTTCCCAGCTTGGCCTCGGCGCGGAGCAGGATCAGCTCCTCGTTGCGGATGACCGGGATGCTGCTGGTGATCGCCGGCCAGATGCTGAAGCCGATGGTGGACGAGCCGGTGGTGGACGATCCATTGGCCTGCGGTCCTTCGCGCTTCGGCAGGCCGAAGCGAATCTTCGCGGTGAAGCGGTCGTCCGGGGTAACGCCATCCGCCTTGAGCTGCGCGTCGGTGATGAACGACATGTGCGCATACAAGTTGGAGTTGGTGGCGCTGGACAAGCCGTTGGGCGAATCTGGTGATGCCGCATAGGTGACGTACACGCCTGCATCGAGCGCAGCCCGGCTGACCGCCGCGGCGTTGATGAACGACGCATTGATCGCGGTCAATGATGTCTGCCACGCCGTCGCCGGACCACCCGACGTAGCGTAGTGCGCAGCGACCTTGCCCTTGATGGCCTGCGTGAACTTGACGAACGTCGCCGGCGTGTTGAAGCCGGAGTAGCCCGTGTGCATCGTGAAGGGGAACGCCGCGCCGCCCGCATTCAGGTTGCCAATGGAGGCGTCGAGCGTGGCGAGGATGTACTTGTACGTCGAGTCACGCGAGACGAACGGTGCGAGGTCGGTGGCGTTCTCGCGGATCTCGACGATGGCACCCAGCGTGTCGTGCGTCTGGATGATATCGAAGAGCATGATCGCCTCGATGGTCTGTGCCAAGCCGATCGATGCCGACTTCTGTGCGGCGACCAGCGAGCTCGCCGTGACGGCGCTCTTGAAGTTGAACACGTCACGCAGCGTCTGGTACTGTCCCGCCCATGGCGCAACGGCGAAGCCGGTGGGATCGAGCTTCTGCACGCCGTTGACCACGATCCCAATGAGCGGGTGCGTTGCCGGACGACCTTCGGTGGGCTGGAAGGAATACGACTCGCGACCAATGGGACCCTGCCAGGTGATCATACCGATGCGCAGGTTGCGCTGGTCGGCAAGCAACCCCGTGGCCAGGAGCTGGAAGGATGTCGGGTCGGCGGTGGCGCCTGCGACCGTGGCGTTGTTCGGGTTGGCGATGTCGAGGTCCTTGGCGCTGCACGCGGCGAACGATACGAGCGCAACTGCGGCGCCCAACGTCCGCAGGATCCGGGTATGAGTGTGCATCATCGCTCAATACCCCAGGTCGAAGCTGATGTTGAACTGGCGGTTGCTCGGATATGGCGCAAGATCGATGAACCGGTTGAAGTTGGAATTTCCGAAGTTGTTGAACTCTGGGTCGAAGCTCCAGTAATCGGTCTTCATCCAGAGGTTGCGGCCCTGCACCGACACGCGCAGCTCACGAGCGCGGAACTTCTCCGCCCACCTGGTCGGTGCCTGGAACGAGACGTTGACCTCGCGCAGCTTGAGGAACGTGCCGTTGTCGATGTACGTCGCGATGTTGCCGTTGGAGAACGCGCCGTAGCGATACTCACCGAGCGTCTGGCCGGCGACCGGAGACGGGTCGTCGTAGTCGCGCGACTGGCCGCCCTCGTCCCACAGGTTCTTCGTCATGGTCGAGGTGTAGCCGCCAACGCGCCAGTCGAGCAGCGTCGTCAGCGAGATCGACTTGTAGCGCATCGTGTTGAGGAACGACGTCTGCCCGACCGGATTCGCGTCCGCGATGATCGAGTCGCGAACCGTGCTGCCGGCGATCGCCGCATCGCCAGGGAAGATGCGATGACAGGCCTGGCCGTCGGCGCCGGTCTTGTTCGAGACGACACCAGCCGCATCGGTGGTGTTGATGCAGCTGAAGGGGATGTTGCCCCAGATGTTGGTCGGAACGGTGCCGACGGCGATGCGATTGCGGCCGTATGACGACCCGTAGCTTCCGGCGACTGCGAAGGCCGGCACGAGCAGCTCATCCACCTTCTGCGAATTCTTCTGGTACGTGGTACGGAGGGTCCACTCCACGTTCTTCGTGCTGATCGGGATCAGCGAGAGTCCGGCCTCGAAGCCCTTCGTCGACATCACGCCGCCGTTGATCGTCTGGCTCAGGAGGCCAGAGCTCTGCGGAAGCGGGAAGGTGACGAGGAGGTCGGAGATCCTGCGGCGATAGAGGCTGGCTTCCATCGAGACGCGACCGCCGAACATGGCGCCATCGAGTCCGTATTCCTGTTCATTCATGACTTCCGGACGGATGTCCGGGTTGCCAAGCGTCGTCGAAGCGACGAGCGAGCCCTGGCCGCCGATGACACCGCCGCTCGAGATGGTGACATCGCGGTTGCCGTAGTTCGGGCGGTTGCCCGACTTGCCGAACGACGCGCGGAGCTTGACCTCGTCGAGGATCTTCGTGAAGCGGGCGAGGGGCTCGACGAAGCGATAGCTGGCCGAGTACTTCGGATACGCATAGTACTTCTCGCGGTCGCCGTTGGCGGTGCCGCGGTCGGCACGAACGCCGAACGTGAGGGCAAGCCGCTCGTCGAACGCGATGACCTGCTCGTTGAAGTAGCGCGACTGGTCGCGGAACTCCGTGATGCTGTTCGAGGTCGCGATGTCGGAGCCGCCGTTCGCCGTGCGCTTGGTCGGCGTGAGGCCGCGCTGGCGAACGCTGTACTGGTTCAGCAACGACGTCTCGATCGTTCCGCCGACGGACGTCTGCGCGGAGTTGAAGAAGCGCCAGCCCGGGTTGTAGGTCCAGACCGCATTGAAGCTCTGGTTGATCAGGCGGCTGTCGGCGTTGAGGACCTGCGAATCACCGAGGAAGCCGTCGGCCGGCTGGAACTGGAGATAGTTGGGCGCGTACTGCGTGCCCTCGAGCTGGTAGCGGTCGACGCCGCCGATGAACGACAGGCTGATGTTGTTCTTCGGGGAGCTGAGAAGGGCATAGGAGGCGCGGACGTTGGCCGTCTGCCGCCAGGTGTCCTCGTTGTTCGTGATGGCGCGCAGCACTTCGAACGGGTTCGATGCACCGCTGCCGCCGCCGTTCATGTACATCAGCACCGGCCGTCCCGTCGTCGGGTCGATCGCCTGGAGATCGTAGATCGCCGGCTGGTAGCCGAACGCGTACATCGGACTGATGCCCGAGTTGTCGTTGTTGCCGACGCCGTTCTGCACGAAGTTGTGCGTGACGTCGATGCCACCGCTGATCGTGAGCTTCTCACCGACCGTCTGGTCGAGGTTGAGGCGGCCCGACGTGCGGCGCGCGCCGCTGTTGATCTGCACGCCCGGGGACTGGCGATCGTTCAGCGAGCCGTAGAAGCGCGTATTGCCTGCGCCACCCGACGTGGAGGCGATCGTCTCGTAGGACGGGCTGTTGTTGCTATAGAGCTGACCTTGCCAGTCGAACTTGGGGCAGACCGGGTTGCAGTTGGCCTTCGCCACGGAATCCGCCTTGGGAGAGCCGCCAAGCCAGGGCTTCACTTCGGCGTAGCTCTCGAACGTGCGGCTGCCGAGGAGGCGCGTCGCCTGCTGGGAGCCGACCCGCTGCGTGAGGTTGTAGCGCGTCGTGCCCGTCTTTCCCTTCTTCGTCGTGATGACGACGACGCCGTTCGTGGCGCGTGAGCCGTAGATGGCCGTTGCCGCCGCCGACTTGAGGACCTCGATGTTCTCGATGTCGTTCGGGTTGACGTCGGCGAGGCGGTTCACCGTCTGGTCCTGCGAGGACGACGTACTGCCGCTCGAGCGCGAGATCGAGGCGAGTCCGCCCGGGATCGACGCGTTGGAGATGATGATGCCGTCGATCACGTAGAGCGGGTCGCCCTGGCCGAGGATCGACGTGGCGCCGCGGATCTGGATCTGCATGCCGCCGCCGGGCACGCCCGAGTTCTCGAAGATCGTCGCGCCGACGACCTTGCCGGCGAGGTTGCCTTCGATCGATTTCGCGGGCGCGGTCATCAACTCGTCGGCGGTGACCGAGGCGATGGCGGTGGATGCGTTGCGCCGATCGACCGTGGTGGCCTGGCCGGTGACGGTCACGCCTTCCAGCTGGAGGACGTCCTTGTCGAGGACGAAGTCCGCCGTGGTCTGCGTGGGGCCGACCTGCGCCGATGAGCGCTTGAAACCGATGGCGCGCACGAGGACCGTGGCACCGCCGGCGGGGATCTTCAGCCGATATTCACCGCGCTCATTCGTCCGAACGCCGACTTGTGAGCCGAGCAGACCTACGGTGGCTTCGGTGACCGGCGCACTGGATGCGCTTTGGGTCACCCTGCCGGTGATCTCGCGAGTCTGCGCCGCAAGCACCGCGGGAGACAATGCAAGGAGTAACGCAACTACCGTAACTGGTGGACAACGCACTGGGAGCACCTCGGGAGGGGAATGTGAGAAGATGCCTGCGTCTCACGGAGGCTGGAATGACGCGCGCGAGGGCGGGATGGGAAAAACTGCTCGACACGGGCGGCAACCTCTGCGGACAACTTGCGACTTCCACGGGCATTCGTCAAACGCATACTTCGACTACTTCGGCTACTGCACCATTCGTCACGCTGCGAGGCAAACGCTCAGCGTGTCCAGATGGCAATCAGGCCGCACCACTTGCCATCGCCCGTCCCGCCATACTGCAGCGGAATCGTCGAGGGCCCTGCGAATACTTCGATGCCATCGATCTCGTCGGGTTGCGGGAGGTCCTGCATGTTCACACCACCTTGATCGTCGGCCTTGTGCAGCGGAATGCCATCGACCATGAACTGCACGAAGCACGGCTGACTACTGTTGAATGCACTGACCATCGCACGACGCGTTGTGGCCACGACTCGTGCATCACGCACGGTGACGCTGATCGACGCAAGGCCGGTCAGCATCTGCCAGGTGTCGACGGGATTTCGTTTCTGAATGTCCTCGCGCGTGATCGACACGGTAGCCTGCCGGTTCAGCCGCCGCGCCTCGAAGTCGGCTAGCCGCCCGCGCTCCACACGTGCACCTATCACACGCATCGTGTCGAGTGTGGGCATGCGCACCACGCTCATCACGATGGGAAGTACCACCCTGCCCGCACCTACCGTCGTTGCGATCTGGCCCTGCGTGAATCCGATTCGCCGCGCTCGCACCACCAGCCGGCCCGGTTCCACGTTCGGCAACAATGCCCGTCCACCTGCATCGGTGAGGATCGTACGCGCCGCCGCCGATGCCGACGACACGTCCAGTACCACCTCGGCCATCGGTGCGCCGCGATCGTCAAGGACAATGATCTCCAACGCAGCACGCCCCGCATTCGTTGGACTCAACACGACGTCCACCTCGACGAGCGCGCGATCGTCCATCCGGATTTGCTCACGTGCAGACCCGGAGTCCGTCGCAACCGTCACTGTCAATTTCTCGTTGCCCGGCACGCCGCAGATGCGCCACCGCCCAGCCCCGTCCGTGCGGCTCTCGAGGGTGTGTTCGCTGTGCGTCAGATGCTCGCCGTCGCGCATGCCCACCAGCGAGAAATTCGACTGCCACGCCGCCGTCACCATCACCCCGGCGACGCTCCGCGCGTGCCTGTCCAGCACACGCCCGGACAGGAGACCCTCGCCCTTGGCGACCGCGTCACGCTGGCACACGTGGGCGATCACGTCGGCGACCGTGGGGAGCGCCAGCGAGTCGACCCGTGCGTCGTCGCGCGCGTCCAGCTCACGGACCATGGGGGGCATGCCCATCCGCTCCATCAAGGGCGTCCGGACCGCCACGCGGTATCGGCCGGCAAGCACGGGCGACACGCGCACGCGGCCGGACGCGTCGGCAACCGCGCTGTAGTCCGTGCCCTCGAGCGCCAGCGTCGCCCCCGCGCCGTCGACGAACGAATCCACAGCAACCAGCTGCACCGCGATGGCGGGCCCCGTGCCCCGGTACACCACGCTGTCGCCACGCAGCGCGCGCGTGACCTCCCCACCGGAGACCTGCACCGCCCGCAACACGGCCATCGACCGCGCCATCACCGTGCGCCGCATCCCGCCATCCGATATTCGGTCGCGCCGTGCCAGTTGCGGCATGCGTAGACTCCACCGGCTCACGAACCAGCCCCCGTCGACCAACCGCTTGAACTCCACCGTGCCGCCCGGTCGAGCAGGATCCGCCGCCTCGGGGAGGTTCAGGTAGCGAAACTCCAGCGACCGGAGCTCGGAGGTCGCGCGGTCGACCCACACCGTGCCCTCGATCTCCCGCAGCTCGCGCCGATCGCGCGTCGGTGCGAACCCGACCCCCACGAGATGCGCCTCGGCCGCGGACGACTTCACGATCTGGAAGCAGTGCCCCGACACGAACGCATCGGACAACAGCGCCTCCGCGTCGGGCGCGTAGTAGACCGTCCCATTCGTGTCCGCCACGACGAACCCCTGATCACGCAGCACCTCGGCGGGCACGCTCCGGAACGCATGCGTGGTGGGATTGCGCGACGACCGAACGCGTTGCCGGCGCACGATCCTCGACGCGGAATCGAGCGTCCGGTCGTATTCGATCCACTCGGCGAACATCGGCGCGTCGTCCACGCTGAGCTGCGTGGTGAGCATCGCCTTCCTCACTTCTTCCCACACGCGGGCGACCATGGTGCCGGTGTCCGCGCTCACGCGGCAGGTTTCGCGCTCGCGGACGCTGACGTCGGCCAGCGTGACGACCCCGGAGCTGAACACGATGCGGACGCGCTCGGTCGCTCCCGCTGCGACGGTTACGACGGGACCGTCGGTGGGCCGGTGGCCGATGCGCAGCACGCGCAGGCCGGCGCGTCCCTCCGCGGAGAGGTGAAGGAGGAATTCGCCGCGCTGGCTCGTGAGCGCTCGGCCGACCGTCGCTCCGTTCACACCGGTGGCGACCACGATCGCGCCGGAGACAGGGGTACTGTCTGGAAGCACCACGACGCCCAGAACGGTTTGCGCATCGAGGAGGCGCGATGTCGCGAGGAGGATCGCGACGATGGCCGGGGTGCGGAGCATTCGCATTGCAATCACTTGTCAGTTGGGCAACGCAACAGAACATATGAAAGGGGGGTAGCTATGCAACGCGCGTTGTGGACATCGACGCGCGCGTGCGGTAGCCTCGTCCAGCACATCCATCCCCGCCCGTCACACCGAACAGGATTCCAAACATATGATGAGTCGTTTCACCGGGTGGAGTCACGCACTCGCCCTGCTGGCGCTTGTCGTCGTTGCATCGGCCGCCCAGGGGCAGGATCGCCTCAAGAGCATGCCCGGCTACGATCAGTACACGCGCATCACCGCGGCGCGTGTCGGCGCCGCGAAGCTCGGCCAGATCGGCGGCACGTGGGCCGACAGTGGCAAGGCCTTCGACTACGCCATCGAGGGCAAGCGCCTCCGCTTCGACCTTGCGACGAGGAGGGTCGTGGACGCACCGCCGACATCATCCGATGCGGAGGCTGGCGGGCGGGGCATGCCGGGCCGCGAGCGGGGACGTCAGTTCACCGAAGCCCCGTCGCCCGACGGAAAGCACAAGGCCGTGTATCGCGACCGGAACCTGTGGCTCACCAACGCCGACGGCAGCGACGCGAAGGCCATCACCACCGATGGCAGCGAGAAGGAGCGGATCAAGTACGGCACCGCCAGCTGGGTCTACGGCGAAGAGCTGAACCAGGCGTCGGCGATGTGGTGGAACCCGTCGAGCACCAAGGTGGCGTACTACCGGTTCAACGAGAAGCCGGTGCCCGACTTCTTCCTTCAGATGGACCAGACGAAGGTCCAGAGCGCGCTCGACGTGGAGGCCTATCCCAAGGCGGGGGTGGACAATCCGGTCGTGGACATCTTCGTGTACGACGTCGTGACGGGCAAGACGACGACGCTCGACATCCGCGACGGAAAGCCGTTCACGAACGACGTCGTGGGGCACTACGTGTACAACGTCCGCTGGTCACCGGACGGCAAGGAGCTGCTCGTCAACCGCACGAACCGCCGCCAGAACATCATGGAATTCGCGGCCTGCTCGCCCGAAACGGCGAAGTGTCGCGTCGTGATTCGCGAGGAGTGGCTGCCGAGCTGGGTCGAGAACAACCCGCCGCAGACGTGGCTCGCCGACAAGAAACGGTTCCTGTGGGTGTCGGAACGCAACGGGTATCGCAACTACTATCTCTACGATCTCTCGGGCAAGCTGCTCAACCCGGTGACGCAGCATCAGTTCGAGGTCGCCGGCATCGTCCGCGTGGACGAGCCAGCAGGCATGCTCTGGTACATGGCGCGCGACGGCGACAATCATCTCAAGCTCCAACTCCATCGCGTCGGGCTGAATGGCAAGGGCGACGTGCGCATCACGGATCCTGCGTTCACGCATTCGATCAACCTGTCCCCCGACATGCGGCACATCGTGGACGTGTCGCAGGCGCACGATGTCGCACCGGTGACGCGCATGCTCGACGCCAACGGCAAAGTCATCGCCGAGCTGGCGAAGAGCGACCTCACGAAGTTCGACTCCATCGGCCTCAAGAAGGTCGAGATGTTCACCTACCTCGCGGCCGACGGAAAGACGACGCTGCACGGGATGATCAGCTTTCCGTCCACGTTCAATCCGAGCCGCAAGTATCCGGTGCTGATGTCCGTCTACGGCGGCCCCGCCTCCCCGGCGACGTCCGAGAGCTTCGCGATGCCGTCGGCACTCACGGAGTACGGCTTCATCGCCGTGAGTCTCGACTCGCGCGCTGCGGGCGGCGTCGGCAAGCGGACGCTCGACGCCATCTACATGAAGCTCGGCCAGGTGGAGATGGACGACATGGCCGAGGGACTGAAGGCGTTGGCGAAGCGGCCGTATGTGGACGGAACGCGGATGGGGATCTACGGCACGTCGTACGGCGGGTATTCGTCGGCGATGATGCTGTTGCGCCACCCGGAGGTGATCGCCGCGGCGTCGGCATCATCGGCCGTCACCGCGTGGAATCACTACGACACGATCTACACCGAACGGTACATGTGGATTCCGCAGGAGAACGCGGAAGGCTACACGCTCGGCTCGGCGATGAACTACGCGGACAGGCTGAAGGGCCGGCTGCTGATCTACTACGGTACGGCGGACAACAACGTGCATCCGAACAATGCGATGCAGTTGATCAAGGCGCTTCAGAGTGCCGGCAAGAGCTTCGAGGTGCAGGTCGGTCCGGACGCGGGACACAGCGGCGTGAACAACCAGCGGATGATGGAGTTCTTCATCGAGAACCTCGTCATGAAGACGCCGGTGTCGTAACTGGAGGCGATTGGTTCGCGCGCGATAGCGGAGGCGTTGCTACGGCAAGACGCTCATCCCGCGAAGCGCATTCCACAGCAACGGATACGTCGCCATCGTCTGCGCACGGTACTGAGGCCGGAAGCCGAACAACACCACATGCCCCTTGCCGCGCTTCACGTCCACCATCGCCGCCTTGCCTGCCAGCTTCGGCGCGCCGAGGAGCCAGCCTGAGAGCAGGGGGTCGGTGGTCGCGGCGGGATAGCGGGCGACCGCGGTGGCACGTGTCGCGTCGGTGATGTCGAATGCCGGCGAGCCTTCGAACCAGACCGTCTGCTCGGGCGCGGTGTAGCCTGCCGTAAGTGCATTCGTACGGTCGAGCTCCACCCGCAGCAACGAACCCGGCGCGTAGAAGTCGTTCGACCGCACGCCCGCCAGGACATTCTTCACCGGCAGGTCGAGCGCCTCGATGGCGTAGTTGCTTGCCTCGTTGAACGCCACCACTGTGCCGCCGCCGTCGACGAATGCGCCGAGCGCCGCGGCACCGGCATCGCCGATGCCACCCTTGAGCGAGTCGGGATACGCGCCGGTTGGTCCGCGCGCAATCGCGCGCGACTGCTGGTCGGGAATGATCACGGCGTCGAATCGCGCACCGAGGTTACCGGCGCGGATGTCCTTCGCCGAGATGACCGTGAAGGGAATCTTGTACTGGTCGAACACCCATCGCGTCCATCCTTCATCCATGGACGGCGACGCGTTCGCGAAGATGGCGATGCGTCGTCCCTTGTTGTTCGACAGTCCCGCGGCGACCCACGGCGTCGCTGCCGTGGGCGCGAGGGGAGTGGCTTCGACGACGACGGGATCAGGGAGGAACGCGACGTCGAACCCGTAGAGCAGTGGCAGCGTGTGCGCCACAACGTCGTACGGCCGCTTCGGTGGGCCACCCGGATACTCATGCAGGTCGGGATAGTGCTGCCGCTCGAGTAGTGTCTTGGCGAATGCACCGTACGGCTGCGCCGTCGCGATGAGGTAGCTGCCCGCCGGAAAGGAGCGGCCGCTGGCGGAGAAGGCCACGCTGCTCCGGCGAATCTCTACCTGGCCGCGCTGGAGAATGCGCACCGCGGCGTTGATCGCGGTGTCACGGGCCGGTTGCGCCGGAATCACGATCGTCGCCGGCCAGTCACCTCGGCCCGGTGCACCCTTGCCCTGCACCGCACGCCGCTCGACGGCCGCGAAGCTCGAGAGCCAGAGCGCGCGATCGTCCGCGGCCTGGGCGAGCAGCGCCCATGACGCTGCGGTCTGGTAGCGCACGATATCGCCGATGCCCCATGCGCCGCCCTTCCACTGGGTGAGGAAGTCGACGCCGGTGGTTTTCGGGTCGACATTGTAGCCCGAGCGCAAAGAGTCGAACGACACCGTGATCGGCGACGCCAGCGAGGCGCTCGCCGTCTCGGTGAGGATGCGGATGGCACCGTGATAGTGCTGGTAGGCACGCGCTGGCGTCCAGGCGTCGTACGACGTGTTGTTCGCCACGCCGACAAAGCCCTGCATCGTGAGCCGCCACGTCATCGACTTGCCCATCTGCGCCACGCCCGCGGCGAGAATCGGGTCGATGTTCGGCTCGATGGGATCCATGTACGGCGGGATGAAGATGCGTGTGCCGTTGGTGCCCTGCTGATGGATGTCGTTGACGATCTGCGGATGCCACTGGCTGTAGAGCGAGTCGATGACCATCTGCGTCTCGACCTGCGTGAAGGCGTACCAGTCGCGGTTGTTGTCGTGGCCCGTGTAGTAGTGGTAGAGCGTCGGCGGACCAGTGCCTTCCCACGCGGTGCCGATCGAGCTCTTGTACCAGTTTCCCACGATGTCCACGCCGTCCGGATTCAGCGACGGCACGAGGATCGTCAGCGTGTTCTTCCGAATCTCCTTCGCGTCGTCGGCGTCGCTCGTCACCATCCGATAGGCGAGGTTGAGCGGGGTGAGGATGCCGCCGACTTCCGTGGAATGAATGCTCGACGTCACGAGCACGACGACCTTGCCATCGCGCTCGAGTGCCGCGCGCTCCTGTGCTGACGCCTGGCGCGGGTCGGCGAGTTTGCGCTGCGCCTCCTTCACCTTCGGCAGGTTGGCGAGCGTGGCCGAGTCGCCGATGAAGACGGCGAGGAATGGGCGACCGAGTGTCGTCTTGCCGAGCACGCGCGTCTGCACACGTGGCGACGCGGCGTCGAGCGCCTTGAAGTAAGCGACGACCTGCTGCCACTCGGGCAGCTTGCGATCGGCGCCGGGCTCGAAGCCGATCACGGATGCTGGTGTGGGCACGGCGCGCTGTGCGGTCGCGGTGACTGCGGGAATCAGCGACGCGGCGAGGGCGAGCGTCCAACGAAGACGAACCATGTGAAACCTCAGGACAACAGTGATCGGGTGAGAATGCCCGCGCCTTCATCGAACATGCTCGGCGCACAGCCAGCGAACTGCAAGAATTCACGAGTGAGATGCGACTGATCGTAGAACCCGCACCGCGCCGACACCTCGCCCCAGCTCCTCACCGGTTCACGCTCGGCGAATCGAAGCGCGCGCTGCACGCGGATCATGCGCAGATACAACTTCGGTGACAACCCGACGCTCTCCTCGAAAACGCGCTGGAGCTGTCGTTCGCTGCGGCCGAGCGATTTTGCCACACCGCGAACGGTTGCACGGGAGCCGTGGCGCGAGGCGTGACGCAGCGCTCGGTAGACGGAAATTGCCGCGGCACTCGGCGCGGGCCGCGACGACGCGTGGCGCGCGAGCACCTGGGTCACCCGATCGGCGAATGCCATGGGTACACCATCTGTCGCAAGCTGGTCGAGCTGACGATGCAGTGCCGCGCCAACAACCGATCCGAGTGGAACGATGCCGTCGCGAAGCTCCGCTGCACCGACACCGAGGAACGCGTGCAGCGCCCACGGATGCAGCCGCACGCCAACGAGGGCAACCCTGCCCTGTGGACGCAGGTGGATAGCGCCGGTGATCTGGCCGGCCAGCATCGGTCGGTCATGCACGTCGTGTTCGGGGCCCCGAAGGCGATGAATGGGATCGCCGAGGTTGAAGATCAGCTCCGGGCAGCCGTCGGGCACCACGGGTTGCGCCGACTTCGCATGGGACTCGGCCGTATCCACGGTCCAGACGGCGCGCACATAGTCGGCGAGCCGCCCCTCCGGCGCCACGATCGAATGGGCTTCCGAGGCGTCGGATTTATCCAAGACGTCCTCCCTTCACTTCCATACTATTGGGCTTCATGATGCTCACCGCCCACCCGCGAGGAAACCACATGCATTCGACGTCGTCACCGCGAAGCAGACTTGCCCATGGCATGCTGCTGTCACTTGTGCTTTGCATTATCGGCACTCCAGCGACGGCGCAGGCCGCGTCCGCCGAACAGCTCACGTGGATGTCCGGCTGCTGGGAAATGCGAACGCCGACGCGAGTCACCGAAGAGTACTGGATGCGGCCGCGCGCCGGAACGATGCTCGGCATGGCGCGCACGGTGGTGCGCGATTCGATGACCGAGCACGAATCGACCATCATTCGCGTCATCGACCGCCGACTCGCCTATCTGGCCAACCCGAGCGGCCAGACGCCGACGACGTTCCCCGCCATTGTCGTCACCCCTGATAGCGTGATCTTCGAGGCACCTGAGCACGACTTCCCGCAGCGCATCGGCTACGTTCGGCGCGGCGCGGATTCATTGCTCGCGTGGATCGAGGGAACGTCGAACGGGCGGCTTCGGAGGATCCCCTATCCATATGAGCGCGTAGCCTGCCCACGCTGATCGTTCACCGGCGACCAACATTGTACTTCGCGAGAATCTCCCGCACGCGATCGAGGGGAATGGCTTCCGTGGTCCGGCCGCGCGCGGTGACGCTCGTCGCCATGAACAACGAGTTGTAGATCGCCTCCTCCGTCGCCTCGACCACACCCTGAAAGAGTGCGGACATGTCGTCGTTCGGCAGCGCCGCACTATTCAGCAGACGCGCCGAACTATCCGCCGTCCGCGTGATGTTCGCCGGCACTCGACGCACTCCAAGTGCAGTCGAAAACGCGATCACGAAGTCGCCTGAGCCGTTCGACGCACTGGAACCTGTTCGGGCGAGACCCATGATTGCCCGCGCCGCCACGCGCTCGAGGTTGCGATCGGTGATCGGCGCATCGGTGGCGACGACGATCATCACCGAACCGTCGCCCCTCTCGCGTTCCACCGCGTCCTTGAATGCGTAGCGCCCGAGCTCCTTGCCCACCGGCGCACCGAGCACCTGCAAGACGCCGCCGAAGTTCGTCTGCACCAACACACCGATCGTCCATCCGCCGAGTGTCTTCGGCAACACGCGCGACGACGTGCCGATGCCGCCCTTCCACTCGAAGGCGCTCGTGCCCGCGCCCGCGCCGACGCTCCCTTCCGCGACAGGTCCGCTCGCCGCGCTCGCCAGCGCCTCGTGCACCGCCTGCGGCGTCACGGGCCGCGAGCGAATCGCATTCAGGCCGCCATCATTCGTCTCGCCGATGAGCGGATTGATCGAGCCCACTCGCTCCATCCCCGGCTGCGCGAGCAGTTCAGCCACGAGCGCATCGGCGGCGCGCCAGACGCACAGGGTGCAGGTGAGCAGGATGGGCGTTTCGAGCTCGCCGAGCTCCTTCACCTGCGTGGAGCCAACGAGCTTGCCGTAGGCGTTACCAACGTGAACCGCCGCTGGCACGCGGTCGAAGAACAGGTTGCCGCCGTGCGGAAGAATTGCGGTGACGCCGGTGTGAATGGAGTCGCCGCTCACGATCGTCGCGTGGCCGACCTTCACACCGGCGACATCCGTAATGGCGTTGTTCGGACCGGGCATGAAGATCCCCGGAGCGACGCCAAGCGCACGAGCGCGGACGCGCTCCTGGCCGGAAACAGACGGTGCAACAGCGGCAGTAGCGACCACGACGCAAGCGGCGAAGACGTGTCGAGTTTTCATCGCCATAAGATGCCCCACGCGGTGGTGCGTCGTCAGGAGCCGACCGGTCGCGCGAAGAAATTGCTTGACGGGCGGGCGCCCATGGCCCTATCCTGAAGCCCATGACGTCCCGCGCGCGATTTTATTCGGTCTCCTTTTTTAGCTACGGCTTTCCCCTTGCGGGCCGTGGATGGAGACGTACGCGCGACTGACGGAGCCTGAAGCTCCTCGCCTACGAAACCGCCGCCGGCCCGTGGATCTCCACGGGCCTTTTCTTTTTCTGTCATCGCGTCCTCCCCTCCACGAGAGCCCTCTAATGATCATCATCACCAAACCGAACATCACCGACGACGAGCTGGACCACCTCCGAGAACGCATCGAAGCCGCCGGCCTCCACACCCACCTCTCGCGTGGCGAGCATCGCACCATCATCGGCTGCATCGGCGACGAGACCCGACTCGCTGAACTTCCGCTCCGCTCCATCCCCGGTGTCGAGTCCGTCATGCCCGTCCTCAAGCCGTACAAGCTCGCGTCGCGCGAATTCGTCGTGAACCGCACGGTCGTACGCATCGGCGAGGACGCCTCCATCGGAGGCGGGAATCTCACCGTCATCGCCGGACCCTGCTCCGTGGAAAACCGCGCGATGCTCCACGAGACCGCGGCCGGCGTCCGCCTCGCCGGCGCAACGATCCTCCGCGGTGGCGCCTTCAAGCCGCGATCTTCACCCTACTCCTTCCAGGGTCTCGGTCGCGAAGCGCTCCAGCTCCTCGCCGAGGCGCGCGCCGAGCACGGCCTTCCTGTCGTCACCGAAGTGCTCGACACCCGCGACGTCGATCTCGTCGCCGAACATTCCGACATGCTGCAGGTTGGCGCGCGCAACATGCAGAACTACGCCCTGCTTGCCGAACTGGGTCGCGTACAACGGCCGGTGCTGCTCAAGCGCGGTCTCTCGGGCACCATCGCCGAGCTGCTGATGTCCGCCGAGTACATCATGGCGCATGGCAATCACAACGTCGTGCTGTGTGAGCGCGGCATCCGCACCTTCGAGCGCGCCACCCGCAACACGCTCGACGTCTCGGCCATTCCAGTCCTGCAGCGCGAGACGCATCTTCCCGTCATCGTGGATCCCAGCCACGCTGGCGGCGACGCGAAGCTCGTCGCGCCCCTTGCGTTCGCCGCGATTGCGGCCGGCGCCGACGGCTTGATCATCGAAGTGCACCCCAATCCCGAGATCGCGCTCTCTGATGGTGATCAGTCCCTGGACATCCCAGCGTTCGCCGCGCTGATGCAGCGCATCCCGGCATTCGCCGCCGCCGCCGGGCGCACGATGTCACCGCGTGCCGTGATGCGGGGAGTCGCCGTCGCATGACCGCGCCTGAGGACCTGAGCGACTCGCTCGCCGCGCTCGCCCAGTGTCGATCGGAGATCGAGGAGCTCGACCGACGGCTCGTGGCGCTGTTGGCCGAGCGCGTCGCCCTCGGCCGAAAGACGGCGGTGCTCAAGCGCGCCGCGGGCTTGCCCATCCTCGATCCGCAGCGGGAAGCCGAGGTGATTCGCCGAGCCGTAGCGACGGCACGCGAGCATGACCTTCCGGTGGAGGCGGTGCGCGAGATGTTCTGGCAGGTGGTTGGTCTCTCCCGGCGAGCGCAGGAAGACGTACGATGAAACCTGTCGAACGGGTGGCGATCGTCGGCTTGGGTCTCATCGGCGGATCACTTGCCCGCGCATTGGCAGCGCGCGACGTCTACGTACTCGGCTACGACAGCCTGCCCGATTCGCTCGACGCTGCGGAAGGCGAAGGCATCGTACACCAGCGCATGGGCGCGCAGCTCGACGGCATCGAGACGGCGGGCGTCGTCGTCATCGCCATTCCCGTCAATGCCACGCTGACCGCCATGGCGCGGATCGCGCCGAAGCTCGGCAGCGCTCGCCTGGTGATGGACGTGGCGAGCACCAAGCGCAGCATCGTCGCGGCGGCCGAATCGGCGGGACTGGGACCGCGATTCATCGGCGCGCATCCGCTCACGGGTAGCCATCGCTCTGGGTGGCGTGCATCGCGCGCAACACTTTTCGACGACGCGCGCGTGTTTCTCTGTCCGGCATCCACCGCCAGCGACGATGCGCGACAGCTGGCGGAAGGTTTCTGGCGCGGCCTGCGCGCCGGTGTGGAGTTTCTCGACCCAGCGACGCACGACGAGCAGATGGCGTGGCGCAGTCACTTGCCGCACGTGTTGTCGGTGTCACTCGCGCGCACGTTGCGGCACGCTGGCATTCAGCGCTCGGCGCTCGGACCGGGCGGACGCGACATGACTCGGTTGGCAGGTGGCACGCCGTCGATGTGGATGTCGATCGTGGAGGACAACGACGCTGCGTTGATCGCAGCGCTCGAGGCCTACGAGACGCAGCTTCGTTTGCTCCGTGAAGCGTTGACGCATCACGACAGCCGCGCCACGCACGAGTTCCTCACCACGGGCTGCGACTGGTTCGACGGTGCACCCATTCCGCCGCTCACGATTCGCGACCCCTGAGCATATCTTGACCGGATGTCCTTCACTCCTTCCGGTCCTGCGCTGCGCGTCACGGGTCTTCGCAAAGCGTATGGCGACGTCGTCGCCGTGGATGGACTCGATCTCACGGTGGGCGCCGGAGAGTGCTTCGGTCTGCTCGGCCCCAATGGTGCCGGCAAGACGACCACAATCGAAATCTGCGAAGGGCTGACGCAGCCTGACGCGGGCGTCGTCGAGGTACTCGGCCGTCGTTGGGAGAAAGACGAGTCCGAGCTGCGCGAGCGCCTCGGCATCCAGCTCCAGGAGACTCAGCTCGCCGAGAAGCTCACCGTGGAAGAGACGGTGAATCTCTTTCGGAGCTTTTATGCACGCGGCCGAGACGTGAGCGAGGTCATCGACGTCGTGCAGCTCGGCGAGAAGCGGAAATCACGCGTGGGCAAGCTGTCGGGTGGACAGAAGCAGCGCCTCGCGCTGGCGTGCGCTATCGTGGGTGATCCCGAGCTGCTGTTCCTCGACGAGCCGACGACTGGCCTCGATCCGCAGTCGCGCAGACAGCTGTGGGATCTCATCGTCGAGCTGCGGGCGAGCGGGCGCAGCATCGTCCTCACGACGCACTACATGGACGAGGCAGAGAAGCTGTGCGACCAGGTGGCCATCGTCGATCATGGCAAGGTGATCGCGCTCGGCTCACCGCGCGAGTTGATCGCGTCGCTCGGCGCGGAGCATGTGGTGGAGTTCACGTCGCCGGATGCGGCGCCCGATGCACTCGACGTGTCGTCGCTGCGCGCGCTCGACGGCGTCACGGGTGCTCGCGAGCATGACGGACGCTGGATGCTGGAGGTGAGCGAGCTGGCGCGCGCGGTGCCGGCGCTGCTTGCCGAACTCCGTCATCGCGGCCTCGCGCTCGGCGAGCTCGCTACGCATTCCGCCACGCTCGAGGATGTCTTCGTGTCGCTCACCGGGAGACAGCTGCGCGATGCCTGAGCCGATGATGCACGATCCGACTTCTGCCTCTCGCTCGTGGCGGAACAGCGCGTTGGCGCAGCTTACGCTGGTTCGCTTCCGGGAGTTCCTGCGCGAGCCCGAGGCCGTGTTCTGGACGTTCGCGTTTCCGATCATCCTCGCGATCGGGCTGGGCGTCGCCTTCCGCAACAAGCCGGCAGACATCGTGGTCATCGGTGTCATCACCGGCTCGCCGGCGGGCGATTCACTGGCCGCACGGCTGGCGAAGGCGCCGGGCTTGCGCGTGCAGGGCATGACGGATTCGGCGTCCGCGCGCGGGCTGCGCACCGGCGAGCTCGCGCTCGTGGCGACGTCCACGTCCAATGGCGGCGTCGAGTATCACTTCGACGACACGCGACCGGAAGGGCGGTCGGCCCGTACGCTCACCGACGACGCGCTGCAACGCGCGGCGGGACGCAGCGATCCCGTCGCCGTAAGTGAGCGCAAGGTGCAGGAGAAGGGTTCGCGGTACATCGACTTCGTGGTGCCGGGCCTGCTCGGCATGAACATCATGGGTGGTGGCATCTGGGGACTGGGCTTCGCCATCGTGGAGGCGCGGCGGCGCAACCTGCTCAAGCGACTGGTCTCCACACCGATGCCGAGAGCGCACTACCTGGCGTCGTTTCTTTTTTCGCGACTCTTCTTTCTCATCCTCGAGATCATCGTTGTACTGGGGAGCACCGCGCTGCTCTTCGACGTGCCGGTGCGCGGGTCGTTGCTGCAACTGTTCGTCGTGTGCCTGCTGGCCGCGCTCGCGTTCGGCGGTATCGGGTTGCTCATCGCGTCGCGCGCGAAGACGATCGAAGGCGTTTCCGGCCTGATGAACCTGACGATGATGCCGATGTGGGTGCTGTCGGGCGTGTTCTTCTCGTCGAGCAATTTTCCGAAGGTGGCACAGCCGTTCATCCAGGCGTTGCCACTGACGGCGACGATCAACGCGCTGCGAGCAACGATGCTTCAGGGTGCAGGATGGTCGGCCGTGGCGCCGTCGATCGCGATCATCGGCGCGTGGCTGGTGTTCAGCTTCGCGCTGGCGCTGAAGCTCTTTCGTTGGCGGTGAGGGCTCGGCGTCAGCCTGTCGGGCCGAACCGTTCCGTCTTGATCATCACCGGCTCGTGCCCGAGCTCGACGAGTGCATTCGCCGCCGATTCGACCATCGGCGTCGGGCCACAGACGAAGATGTGCGGTCGGTCGGCGGGCGACCAACCGAACTCGTCGAGCATCGCGCGGTCGATGCGGCGCGAATATCCGGACCAGTTCGAGGGCGTTCCACGCGTGAGCGTGTGCAACACGCGCAGCGTCGTGTCGCCATCCGCCAGGCGAGCGAGTTCCTCGCGATAGATGACATCGTCCCATGTGCGCGACGAATAGAGCAGCCGTGCGGGCAGCGGCTCGGCGGGCGCTGCTTTCAACGCAGCATCGCGGTGCCGAAGCATCGCCATCAGCGGAACGATCCCCGAACCACCGGCCACGAGCATCAGTCGCCCGCCGAGCGATGCGTCCCACACGAAGTAGCCACCGATGGGGCCGCGAAGCTCGAGGGGATCTCCGACGCGCAGCTCGTCCAACAGATATGGCGAAACCTCGCCGTCATCGAGACGTTCGATGGTGAGTGCCAACCGCGGCGCTTCCGGTGCCGACGCGATCGAGTAGCTGCGCTCGGCCTGATATCCATCTTCGGCGGTGAGGCGTACGTCGACGTGCTGTCCCGCCTTGTGTCCGGGCCAGCCCGGCACGTCGAGTGTCACCGTTCGCGTGGTCGTGGTCTCGTCGATCATGTCGATCACTCTCGCCATGCGCCATTCGATTCGCGGTGCTGCGGGTGTCGGCTCGCTGCTCACGGATCGCCTGTATAGCGTTGCTCATGCCAGGGGTCTCCACGGATGTGGTATCCGTTCACCTCCCAGAACCCCGGCTCTTCCGCATCGAGCAGGCGAAGCTGTCGAATCCACTTTGCGCTCTTCCAGAAATACAGATGTGGCACGAGCAGTCTCGCTGGACCACCATGCTCCGGATGGAGCGGCGCGTCGTCGTACTGGAACGCCACCATCGCCTTTCCATCCGTGAGGTCGGCGACGGCGACGTTCGTGGTGTAGCCGCCATCGCACACCGCCATTGCATAGGGACTGCGCATCACGCCATGTGCTGACGCTTCGGCAAGCAGCGTGTCGATGGAGATGCCTTCCCACTTCGTGTCGAACTTCGACCACTTGGTGACACAGTGGATGTCGCGCGTGACGCGCTCGTGGGGCAGCGCCTGAAACTCGTCCCAAGTCCAGCGGACTTCCGTTCCGTCGGCGCCCACGATGCTGAACGCCCAGTCGTCGAGCGACACGTGCGGCGTCGGCCCGGCAGACAATACGGGGAACCCGCGCTCCTCGTACTGGCCCGGCGGAAGTCGGTCCTGGCTCTCCGCGGACCGCTTCCGCCCTTGGAAGCCACGGGAAAATGGCGTCGTCATCTCACGCTCCGGTTGCCTCCGTCCCCACTTCAGCCTGCAACACCCGCCACAATGCTTCGACGTGCGTGCGCTCGGTCTGTTCGCCGCCGACGGACACGCGTGCCATCCATCGGCCCTGCAGTAACGCCGGCGTCAGGTACGCCGTTCCCGACGCGTTCACGCGCTCCACCCAATCGAGCGTGTGCCGATCGAGCGCTTCTCCGCTCATACCGTCGGGCTCGTGACGAAGGCACACCGTCTGTAACACCACGGGTGCGAGCACATGCCAGTTGGGCGCTGCACGCACTGTCTCGGCAAGCCACTGCGCGTTCTCGAGATCGCGGCGCAGTCTCGCCTGAAGTCCGGACACGCCCTGCTCGCGGATGAGGAACCACAGCTTGAGTGCACGAAACCGCCGACCCAGCGGAATCCCCCAGTCGCGGAAGTTCTTGACCTTCGCATCCATTGCGGACTGGAGGTAGCTCGGGTTGGTCGACATCACGCGCACCAGGTGCGCCGGTTCGCGCACGTAGTACATCGAACAGTCGAACGCGACGCCGAGCCACTTGTGCGCGTTGAGTACGATGGAATCCGCGCCTTCGATGCCGTCCCACATCCAGCGGCACTCCGGCAGGATCATCGCCGAGCCGGCCATTGCCGCATCGACGTGCAGCCACAGCCCGTGCGACTTCGCGATCTCCACGATCGCCGCCATCGGATCGAGCGCGGTGGTGGTCGTGGTGCCCGTCGTGGCGACGATGGCGCACGGACGACGACCCGCCGCCAGATCGGCAGCGATCGCCGCCTCGAGCGCGTCCGGGTTCATCGCGAACGCGTCGTCGTGATCGATGAAGCGCAGGTTGTCACGCCCGAAGCCAGCGAGCAACGCAGCCTTCTCCACCGAACTGTGGCTGTGCGACGACATGTAGATCACGAGCGGACTCGCCTCACCCTGAAGTCCGCCGCGTGCGAGCCCGAAGTCGGTCGTCCGCTCGCGGGCACACAGCAGCGCCACCAGCGTGCTCGTGGACGCCGTATCCTGGATGACGCCACTCCACTCGCTCGACAGCCCGACCATCTGGCGAATCCAGTCGGCCATCACTTCTTCCAGCTCGGTCAGTGCGGGGCTCGACTGCCACGACAACCCGATGACGCCGAGTCCGGTGCTCAGGAAGTCGCCGAGCACGCTGGCGAGTCCACCGTTCGACGGGAAGTATCCGAAGAAGCTGGGATGCTGCCAGTGCGTGATGCCCGGGATGATGATGTCGTCGACGTCGCGAAGGATGTCGGCGAACGGTTCGGGCTCGTCCGGCGGCAGCGCGGGAAGCTGCGCCTTGATGTCGCCGGGCGAGGTCAGCGACCGCACGCCACGCTCGCCCACGCCCTTCCGGTAGTCGGCGATCCGGTCGATCATCTCGTACCCGGCGCGACGAAATTCCTCGGGGTCCACCGTCAGCCCTTTTCCACGCCGCGCGGCCGCCACGGCGGCGACGCCTCACGCTCGGCCGTCGTCATGATCGCGATGTTCTCCGTCTGCACCCTCGATGTTCGCTCGGCCGTGCGGCGACGGCGCATGATGAACGCGAGCACGAGGAGCAACACGAGCGCGATGAAGCCGAGCCGCACCTCCAGCATGTGCGTGACGTGCAGCAGCTTGATCGCCGCACCGCCAAAGGCGAGTCCGAGGTACGCGAAGCCGATGGACCAGACCCAGGAGCTGATGCCGCTGCCCACCACGTACAGGCCGAAGGGCACGCGCGCCGCGCCACAGGCGATGGGAAGGGGCAGCCGGAGTCCGTACGCGAACCGCACTGCGAGCGACGAGCGCCATGGGTGACGCTCCACGATGGCTAGTGCGGCATCCAGCAGCCGACGCTTGTCCGGCCAGCGCGCATGCACCCAATCGATCCGCCACCTTCCTATATAGTAAAGGGCGATGGACGCCACCCAGGTGCCAAGCGCCACTGCCACCACCACCCCCAACATACCCGCGCGCCCGTGGCGGGCCGCGATTCCCCCGAAGATGGGGTTCGCTTCCTCGAACACGATGCTCGATGCCCCGAGCGCCGTGTATTTCCACACCTTCTCGAGCAGCGTCATCTGGTGCAGCTGACGCAGTACAGGTGCGGCGGATTGCAGGATGAGCGCTAGAATACGACCATTCCTCCCTTCTTTCTCCTCGGCGCCGATATGTCGGCTTCGGCAATTTACCGACTGTCGAGCCCACCGTGAGGCAAACAATCAGGAGTTCCATGCGTCGCCCACTGCTGCCGGTCGCTTTCGCCGCATTGATCGCAGTTCCCAGCCTGCTGTCTGCACAACGACCACTGCTCCTCGTGCCGCAGCCGCGCGAGGCGCGCGCGGAACGCGAGATCACGCTCGCACGAGGAATCGAGATCGTCGTTCCCCCCGATTCGGATGACGCACTTGCCGCGCGCGACCTGCGAGATGCGCTACGCGAGGCCAGCGTACCACTCGCCACCGGCGGCGGCAGCGCTCGGGTCGTCCTGCTGCGATCGGCCTCCGCTAGGGGACGGGACATCATCGCCCGGAACCACCTGACCTTCGACCCGGCTATGCGGGACGAGGGCTACCTCATCGTGCCCGAGGGGACGACCCTCACCGTCGTCGGCGCCACCGCGAGTGGCGTGTTCTACGGCGCACAGACGGTGAAGCAGCTCGTCCTCGGAACCGGCCGGAGCGCAACGCTGAGCATGGCCACCGTGCGTGACTGGCCGGCGATGGCGCACCGCGGACTCCACGACGACCTCTCGCGCGGACCGTTGCCGACGCTGGATTACATCAAGAAGCAACTTCGCACCTTCGCGGCGTACAAGATCAACACGTATTCACCGTACTTCGAGCACACGCTGACGTATCGCTCCAATCCGCTCTCCGCGGCGCCCGGCGGCGCGCTCACGCGCGAGGAGGTGGCGGACCTGGTGAACTACGCTCGGCGCTATCACATCGATGTCGTCCCCGAGCAGGAAGCGTTCGGCCACCTGCACCACGTCCTCAAGTACGAGCTTTACGCGAATCTCGCCGAGACGCCGCGCGGTCACGTGCTCGCGCCCGGTCAGCCCGGATCGATGTCGCTCATCAAGCAGTGGTTCGCCGAGATCGATTCGCTGTTCCCGAGCAAGTACGTGCACATCGGAGCGGACGAAACCTTCGAGCTCGGCCGCGGCCAGACCTCCGAACGCGTGAAGCGTGACAGCATCGGCCCTGTGTACCTCGGATTCCTCTCCGACATCGTCAAGGCAATCAGGAAGCCGGGCAAGAAGTACCTCTTCTGGGGCGACGTCGCGGGGAATCACCCGGAGCTGGTGAAGACGCTGCCGAGGGAGATGGTGGCTGTTCCGTGGGACTACGGCGCCGGGACGAGCTACGACAAGCAGATCCTTCCCTTCACGCAGGCGGGCTTCGAGACGTGGGTGGCGCCGGGCGTGAGCAGCTGGAATCGCGTCTACCCGAACTACAACACCGCGTTCATCAACATCCGAAACTTCGTGCGCGACGGGCAGCGGCTCGGCGCCACCGGTGTGCTCAACACGACGTGGGACGATGACGGCGAAGCGCTGTTCAACCAGGTGTGGGCGGGCGTGCTCTTCGGCGCTGCGGCGGGCTGGCAGGCCGGCGAGAGCAGCATCGCGCAGTTCCAGAAGTCGTTCGGCCGCGCGTTCTATCGCGACACGACGGGCCGCATCGACGCGGCGGAGCGTCTGCTCATGACTGCACACATGTCGCTCCAACGCGCAGGGATCGGCGAGGGTAGCGATGCGCTGTTCTGGCGCGACCCCTTCAGCGCCGACGGGCTGATTTCCGCCGAGCGGATTCGTCCGCTCTCGCACGACCTTCGAGTGGCCGCGGAGTCGGCGCTCGTATACGTCGCGCAGTTGCGGGACGCGGGGCCAGTGGTGAATTCAGATGCGCTCGCCGCACTCGAGCTCGGTGCTCGCCGCCTCGATTTCATCGGGATGAAATTCCAGTTCGCCGACGACGTGCGACGCTCGTATGCGAACGCGGCCGACACGAGCCGCCGCGACACGAACCGCGAGTTGAGCGACATCTCCGGGATCAACGGTCGCCTTCAGGATCTGCGAGACGGATATACGCTCACGAAGGAGTTGTACGAAGCCGCATGGCGACGCGAGAACCGTCCCTATTGGCTCGGCAACGTGACCGTGAAGTTCGATCTTGGCGCGCAACTCTGGCAGTCGCGGGCAGACAAATTTGCGCAGGCGCGCTCGGAATACGGGCGCACGCGCAAGTTGCCGTCCGGGGAGTCGATTGGCTTCCCTCCGGCGCCCGTGACTCCGGCTTTGATTCCGTGACGACACTGCGAACCGCGGACCGCACAACAGCCTGACGCGGATAGCCACGGCGAACAGCCGGATTTACGCGGATACTGCAGCGGGCGCACAGGAGCCGGCCGGAGACCGGCGCGGATGTGCTATCTTGCGTCGCCCCACAGAAGCAAGGCGGCAACGGCGCTCAAGAGCAGGACGAGGCACCCGCACCCTGGATTGCGCGGCACCCAATTGGGGAGTCGTGGCATGGCGGCAAGATAGCGACGACGCCCGAACCTTCCGACTCATCACAGCATGTTCGACGAGAACTACTTCAAGTCCACCCTGCAGCGCGACGTCGACGCAACTGGCGGTCGCCCGGTCGTCGAGATTCAGCTGCTCAGCGGCCACGCGCATCGCGTGCGGTCGGTGGTGGAGATCAACTCCGGTAGCGTCACGCTCGAGACGTATCTCGCCAAGGGCGACCTCGCGCATGAGCGGCCTCGCTTCGGCGAGCCACGGCCCGATGGCCCCGACGACAATGTGTTTCGCGCGGTCATCTCGTATGAGAGTATCGCCGCCATCGTGCTCGATCCCACGCAGTCGCAGGTGCGCGTGCGGCCCGGCTTCGCCAGCAGTTGAAGCTCCCGCCGGTGGATGAGCTCGGCCGTATCGTCGTCGTTGCGGCAGGGTTTGCGCTCTGGAAAGACGGTCGATGCATTGCCGCCGCCCGCTGGGCCGACATTCGCCGGGTTCGCGCACTGCGTGTCGACGGCAACGCGGACGTGATTCGTCTGCACGTGGAACTGGCCGACGGCACCCTGCTCGAGTTCCACGAGCAGGCGCCCGGATTCGACGCCTTTCTCGATCGTGCATCCGCAACGCTGCCCGGCCTCCTGTCCTTCGCCTCGTGGCATCCGCAACTGATGCTCTCCGCGCCCGGCAGTGACGCCGTGGTGATCTTCGAACGACCCGCACAGCGGCGCTGATCGTTTGCGTCGCACGGTCGTCGCGAACAACTTGAGCGCCATGACACTTCGAGCTCTCCTTGCGCTGTCGCTGCTCCCCTTCGCATCCATCGGCGCACAAGGCGCGAAAGCGCCTGGCGTCGTCGGCGATCACATCATCCGCAACTTCAAGTTCGCGAGCGGCGAGATGCTGCCCGAGCTCCGCATCCATTACCGCACGCTCGGCCAGCCGAGACGCGACGCGAGCGGCGTAGTTCGCAATGCTGTGCTCATCATGCACGGCACAACGGGCTCGGGCAGTCAGTTTCTCTCGCCAGTCTTCGCCAACGAGTTGTATGGCGCCGGCCAGCCGCTGGACACCGCCACGCACTACATCATCCTGCCCGACGGCATTGGACACGGCCTCTCGAGCCGGCCGAGCGAAGGGCTGCATGCGAAATTCCCACACTACGATTATGACGACATGGTGGAGGCCGACCACCAGTTGCTCACCGAGAAGCTCGGCGTGACGCACTTGCGTCTGGTGATGGGGACGTCGATGGGCGGCATGCATAGTTGGATCTGGGCGGAGCGCTATCCCGACTTCATGGACGGCGTGGTGCCGCTGGCGAGTGTTCCCACGCAGATCGCCGGCCGCAATCGCATGATCCGCCGCATGGTCATGGATGACATCAGGCATGATCCGCGGTACAGGAACGGCGACTACACCTCGACGCCCCCTGGCCTGCGCAGCGCCCTGCAACTGCTGTACGTCATGAGCAGCGCGCCCCTCGTGCAGCAGCACGAAGCACCAACGCGCGATTCTGCCGACGCCGTGATCAACCGCTTCCTCGATGGCCGCATGCGGAACACGGACGCGAACGACTTCCTCTACGCGTTCGACGCCTCCCGCGACTACGATCCGGAGCCGATGCTCGCACACATCAAGGCACCGCTGCTCGCCATCAACTCTGCCGACGACCAGGTGAATCCTCCGGAGCTCGGTATCATCGAGCGTCTGATCACCAAAGTGCCGAACGGACGGTTCATCCTGCTGCCCATCACACCGGCCACGCGCGGCCACGGCACGCACACCGTCGCCGCGGTGTGGAAGGCACCATTCGCGAACTTTCTCGACTCCCTGCCCAAGCTGCCCGCGCTGCACTAGCCTCGGACGTCACGCATGGAGGCTCTCGGGCGGGATGAGGGTGGAAATGGGCCTCGCTCTTGCTCCACTTGTCCCACATGACAGCTCCACTCTACCGGGCGCGGTGGGCGATCTTCGCCCTGTTGTTCGCCGGCGCATGCAAGATCGAGGACGGTCCGCCGAAGCTCACTGATTCTGCCATCGGTGCGCCGCCTCCAGCGCCGCCGTCGCCCATCTCCGACAAGTCGCTGCGCCCCGGGGCCGTTGTGGCCGACCCGGCCACGACCATCCGCGGCACACCGTCTGCCGTCGTCGAAGCACTCAGGGGCGACACCGCATCATCGCTCAGGATCGAGGACACCGCATTCGTCTTTCGCGCCACCGTACCGGACTTGATCGTGCTCCAGCGCGAACTGGCGATTCCGGTTGCCGGTGTGACGGCAGCGGCTCTGTACGACACCTATGCGGAAGTTCGCGGCGGCACGCGACCGCACGAAGCGCTCGACATCCTCGCCGCGCGCGGCTCGCCGGTGCTCTCGGCCGCGAAGGGGCGCGTACTCAAGCTGTTCGACAGCAAGCCCGGTGGCCTCATGGTGTACGCCACCGATTCGTCGGAGAAGTTCATCCTGATGTATGGCCATCTCGACGCCTACGCGCCCGGATTGGCCGATGGGCAGAAGCTCGAGCGCGGACAGCAGATTGGAGTCGTCGGCACCACGGGCAACGCGCCACCGGGCACGCCGCACCTGCACTTCGCCATCGCTCGCTCCACCGACGTGAAGCAGTGGTGGAAGGGCGCGCCGGTGAATCCGTTCCCGCTGTTCAGGCCCTGATCCGAACTACCGCACCGGCGGCTTTTCCCCGAACTCCGACTTCATCGCGTCGAACACGCGCAGCACCTCGCCGATTGGGCGCGGCACGTGATCCGACTTCAGGTACACCCACCCCTGTTCGCGATACAGGCGCTGCCCTCGGATGCGCGCCCACGCGAACCGCTTCGACCGCATGTCGGCGGCGATGGCGACGTATGGCACCAGCGCGATGCCCAGGCCGCTCGCCACCATCGCCTTGATGATCTCCACGCTCTCCGTCTCCATCGCCACGTTCATCGGCAATTGCTGCTCGGCGAAGAAATTGTCGACGAGCAGGCGCGTGTTCGACCCGGGCTCGAACAGCACGAGCGGATGGTCGGAGAGACTCTGCGCGTCGATCACCTTCTGCTGTGTGAGCGGATGCCTCGGCGCCGTCACCACCACCAACTCCTCACGGATGGCCGAGCGCACCTCGAGGTCCGTGCCGACGATGGGCAGCGTCAGGAGCGCGAGATCGAGCTGGTGGTTGCGCAGGAGCTGAAGCACCGCCGTGGTGCTGCCGGTCTTCACCAGCAGGTCGACATCCTTGTGCTGCGCGCGAAAGCGCTTGAGCAACTGCGGCAGGACGTAGAGACACACCGTGCCGCCCCCGGCGATGCGCAATTGTCCGCGCTTCAGCTTCTGCGTCTCTGATATCTCCCACACCGCCTCGCGGATGTCGCGATGAATGCGGTTGGCCGTGCGGAGCAGCAGCTCGCCTTCGGCCGTGAGCGTTATCCCCTTCACGGAGCGGTGGAGCAGCGGGCCACCCAGCTCGCTTTCGAGCAATTGCAGCTGTCGGCTCACCGCCGACTGTGACACGTGCAGCCGCACCGCAGCCTTCGTGAACGAGCCCTCCTCCGCCACGGCGCGAAACATCTCCAGCTGTCGGACATCCATGCCTGATTCTACGGCGCTGGCCGCCGGCTGTCCATGCGATTCAGGCATGGGATGCATGCATTAATTGTGTTGGACGCATGGCTCCGACGGCGCCATCATCCGCTGTCGGAGGAATGCAGATGGGCACAGCGTACGACATGCAGATGGAGTCCCCCGGGTTTCCCGAGGCGGTGAAGGACGCCTGTGGCGTCGGCCTGCTCGCCGATATCCAGGGACGCCCGAGCCGCGCACTGCTCACGCAGGCGCTCGACGCGCTGGCGCGCATGGCCCATCGCGGCGCCATCGATGCCGACGGCCGCACGGGCGACGGTGCCGGCATCATGACACAGATTCCGTTCACCATGCTTCGGCGCGAGGTCGAGGCACTCGGCCTCGACTGCGCTCCGGGTTCGCTCGCCGTCGGCCTCTTCTTCCTGCCCGAGGACGAGCTGGCCGCGAGCACTGCCCGCGGACTCGTGGAGCTCGTGCTGGCAGAGTGCGGTCTCATGACCTGCCGCTGGCGCACCGTCCCCATCGACGAAGCGGCGTTGGGCGCGGTGGCGCTGCGCACACGCCCGCGGCTCGCGCACGCGCTCGTGCCTCGCCCCTCGGGCTTGGCGGCGGATACTTTCGAGGCGCAGTTGACCACCGCACGTCGCACCATCGAGCTGCGCGCCCAATACGCCGGCCTCGACGAGCTGTACGTCGCGTCGCTCAGCCATCGCACACTCGTCTACAAAGCGCTTGTGCGCGCCACCGATCTCGCCGCCTGCTTCCTCGACCTCCGCAACCCGGCGTACGAGACGGCGTTCGCCCTCTTTCACCAGCGCTTCAGCACCAATACCGCGCCGTCGTGGCGCATGACCCAGCCCTTCCGGCTCGTCGCGCACAATGGTGAGATCAACACCATCGAGGGTAATCGCCGGTGGATGCGCGCGCGCGCCACCCAACTCTCGTCGTTCGTCGATCGCAAGAGCAGTCCGCTCGGCGGCCTGCGGATCGTGCCCGGGACGAGCGATTCAGCGAGCGTCGACGACGCCCTCACCTCCGTGACGGCGCCGGGCCGCGACCTCCCCCACGGCATGACGATGCTCATGCCGCCCGCATGGGAGTCGGACAGCGCGCTTCCTGCCGACGTGCGTTCGTTCTTCGACTATCAGGCCTCGCTGATGGAGCCGTGGGACGGGCCCGCTCTCGTCGTGTTCAGCGACGGACGCGTGGTCGGGGCAGCACTCGATCGCAACGGCCTCCGTCCCGCGCGGTATCTCGTGACGACCAACGACCTGGTGCTCGTGTCGTCGGAGGCGGGCGTCCTCGACGTCGACGTTGCGCGCGTCGTACGGCGAGGTCGCCTCGGACCGGGCGACATGCTCGTCGTGGACATGGAGCAGCGCACGGTGCGCGAGCGCGCGGCCGTGCACCGCGAGCTCGCGCGACGGATGCCGTATGCGGAGTGGATCGCCCAGCGTCGCACTACGCTGGCCGAGCTCAACGCACGAACAGCAAGAGCAGGTCCCTCGGTCGCGCTACGCGCTTCTGTCGGGACGACAGGTGGAGATGTCGTCCCGAGCGAAGCGAGGGACCTGCTCTTGCCCCCGCCCGAAATCGACATCCGCGCACTGCGCGCCATGGGCTGTACACGCGAGGAGCTCCTGCTCGTGCTCGGCCCCATGTACGCTGACGGCATCGAGCCCCTCGGGTCCATGGGTGACGACTCGCCGCTCGCCGTGCTGTCGACGCAACCGCGGTCGCTCTTCTCGTACTTCCGCCAGCGGTTCGCGCAGGTCACCAACCCGCCGATCGACTCGCTGCGCGAAGGGCTCGCGATGTCGCTCGACGTCCGGCTTGGCGTCGCCGGCGCCCTGCTCGCCGACGGACCTCTCGTTGGATCGCACGTCTATCTCGACGACCCCGTCCTCGAGCCCGACGACCTTCGCGCATTGCTCGCGTATCGCCATGACGACTGGCAGCCGCACCGCCTCGGCCTCCTGTTTCCCGCGACGGAGGGCACACAGGCTTTCGCCGCGACGCTCGATGATCTCGTCGCCGAGGCGGACCGCGTGGTGCGCACCGGCGTGTCGTGCGTCGTATTGAGCGACGATGGCATCGACGCAGCCCATGCCGCAATCCCCACGCTGCTCGCCGCCGCCGCTGTGCACCAGCATCTCATCCGCGCAGGCCTGCGGCTGCGCGTGAGCATCGTCGTCGACTCCGGCGACGCACGTGACGAGCACGCCCTCGCGGCGCTGCTCGGCTTCGGAGCGGACGCGGTGTGTCCGCGTCTCGCTTACGATGCCATCGCGTATGCCAGCAACCAGTCCGCCGCCACGGCCGACGCCGATCCGGCACCCGCGCGCTCACGCTATCGCTCGGCGCTCACAAGGGGACTGCGTAAGATTCTCGCCAAGATGGGTGTGTCCACCCTGCGCTCCTATCGCGGCGCAGGCCTGTTCGAATGCATCGGCATCGCGGACGACGTCATCGCACGTCACTTCACCGGCACGCCATCGAGCGTGGGCGGAATCGGCATCCCGGAGATCGCGGAAGAGACGCTGGCTCGACATCACGCCGCGTTTGCGACCGCCGCACCGGCGCTCGAGGACGGCGGGTGGCACCGCTTCCGCAGGGACGGTGAAGCGCACGCCTACGAGCCGCGCGTCATCAAGGCGCTGCACACGGCCATCAAGACGGGCACGAAGCTCGACTATCGCCAATACGCCGACCTCGTGCACGCCCGCGCGCCGCTCGCGCTTCGCGACCTCCTGGAGTTCAAGGCGGGCGAGCCCATCCCGCTCACGGACGTCGAGTCGGTGGAGGACATCCTCCCTCGCTTCATGAGCGCCGCCATGTCACTCGGGTCGCTGTCGCCGGAAGCGCAGCAGACCATCGCCATCGCGATGAACCGCATCGGCGCACGGAGCAACAGCGGCGAAGGTGGCGAGCTGCAGGACGTGCACTGGAAGCCGGCGCCCGGGGCCGAGCGGGCGAGCGCGCGCATCAAGCAGGTGGCGTCGGGCCGCTTCGGTGTCACGGCCGCATACCTCATGTCCGCCGATCAGCTCCAGATCAAGATGGCGCAGGGCTCCAAGCCCGGTGAAGGCGGTCAGATCCCCGGCACGAAGGTGACCGAGCACATCGCGCGCGTCCGCCACGCAGTGGCGGGCACCACCCTCATCTCACCGCCGCCGCATCACGACATCTACAGTATCGAGGATCTCGCGCAGCTCATCTACGACCTCAAGAGCGTGAACCCCGCCGCCTCGGTGAGCGTCAAGCTCGTGTCGTCGACGGGTATCGGTACTATCGCAGTGGGCGTCGCCAAGGCGTATGCCGACGCCATCCAGATCAGCGGGCATGATGGCGGTACTGGTGCATCGCCACGTGGGTCCATCAAGAATGCCGGCACGCCGTGGGAGCTCGGCCTCAGCGAGACGCAGCAGGCACTGGTGCGCGGTGGCCTGCGCGGACGCGTGCGTCTCCAGGTGGACGGTGGCCTCAAGACTGGCCGCGACGTCGTGATGGCCGCGATGCTCGGCGCCGAGGAGTTCGGCTTCGGCACGGCCGCGCTCGTCGCTGCGGGGTGCGTGATGGCGCGGCAGTGTCATCTCAACAGCTGCCCCGCCGGCATCGCCACGCAGCGCGAGGACCTGCGCAGGAAGTTCACGGCGACGCCCGATGACGTCGTGCGATTCTTCGTCGCCGTCGCCGAAGAGGTGCGCGAGATCCTTGCGTTCATCGGCGTGCCCCGGATCGCCGACCTCGTGGGGCGCACCGACCTGCTCGACCAGCGCATTCCCAGCGAGGGCAAGGCAAGCACCGTGCGCCTCGATCGGATGCTGCACATGCTCGAGACGGACGGCCCGCGCAGTCGCACCCAGCCGCGCAATCAGCCGCCGCGTACCGGCACCGGCATCGACGAGCGCGTACTGCGCGAGCTGCGCATCGAGAAGGGACGCATCGTACCCGTCGAGCTGCTGTTGCCCATCACCAACGCCGATCGCGCCGTCGGAGCGCGTGTCGCCGGCCAGATCGTGACGTGGACCAATGGCGGCCAGGCGCCAGCGCGCATTGTGCAGCTGCACTTCCGCGGTTCGGCAGGCCAGAGCTTCGGTGCGTTCTGCGTGGATGGAATGCGTCTCGCCGTTGACGGCGAAGCGAACGACTATGTCGGCAAGGGCATGTCGGGCGGGGAGATCATCGTTCGGCCCACCACCTCGCCGCGGCGCCACCCCGACGGCGATGTCATCGCGGGCAACACGATTCTCTACGGCGCAACCGGTGGCTTCGCGTACTTCGCGGGACGTGTCGGCGAGCGGTTCGCCGTACGCAACAGCGGAGCGATCGCCGTGGCGGAAGGTACGGGCGATCATGCGGCCGAATACATGACGGCCGGCGGCGTCGTCATCCTCGGCCCAACGGGCCGGAACCTCGGTGCCGGCATGACGGGCGGCGTGTTGTTCGCTCTGGATTCGGAAGAGGCACTCGCCATCCGCATTCACCGCGATTGGGTGTGCATCGAGCCAGGGCTGTCGGCCGCCGAGGAGTTGTGGGTGCGGGAGCTACTCGTGCGACACATCCAGGCGACGGGGAGTCGCGTCGCGGAGAAACTCCACATCGATTGGGCGACGACGCGGCACCGGTTCCAGCGCGTTTCGCCCATTGGCGCGACGCGCGCCGATGGCTCCCGGACGTTGCCCCTGCTATCGCGCGGCGACCTCCTGCCCGCGCGGCCGCAACCTGTGCGTCAGGTCAGCGGCGTCGCAGCGTCGGCCCGAAGCGCGCCCTCCTCACTCTTCTGAGCAATACCATCACGACGATGACCGTGAGCACGGTCCAGATGCCGGTGAAGAGCATCTGTGTCTTGCGCGCAGCGTGGACGAAAATGAAGTAGTAGCCGAGCATCGCGGCGGTATCGAGCAGGCCGACGCCGAGCACGAGGTGCAGCGTCGCGCGGCGCATGGCGGCGCGCTTTGCTGTTCGTGCGTCCGTGCTCAGCGTCGCGTCTTCAGTGGCCACGTCAGTCACCCATCACCGGCACGGCACCCTTCGGTACAGGATGCTCGGCGGTAGTGGGTGGGTTGAACCCGAAGCGGGTGGCAATGCCCGAGCGCCACTCGTCCATCACCTCGTAGAACGTCGGGATCACCAGCAGCGTGAGCAGCGTGCTGGTGAGCACACCACCGATGATCGCTACGCCAAGCGGCGCTCGGAACTGCGCGCCCTCACCGCTGCCGAGTGCGACGGGAATCATGCCGGCGATGAGTGCGAATGTCGTCATGAGAATCGGACGCAGACGAATCGCGCCCGCCTCGATGAGCGCTTCGCGGAGCGGCATGCCGTCCTTCTCGCGGGCCCACTTGGCAAAGTCGATGAGCAGGATGGCGTTCTTCGCCACGATGCCCATGAGCAGGATGACGCCGATGAGCGACATCAGGTTCACCGTGTTGCCCGAGATGGCGAGTGCGAACAGCACGCCGATGAGCGACAGCGGCAGCGACACGAGAATCGCGAGCGGATCCATGAAGCTGCCGAACTGCACCACGAGAATGAGGTACATCAGCCCGACGGCAATGCCGAGCGCCGTGAAAATCTGGCCGAACACCTCCTGCTGTGACTGCGCGTCCCCGCCGAGAGAGAGCTTCACGCCCGGCAGAAAGGTGACCTTGGCGAGCTTGGCCACGATATCGCTCGTCACGTCGCCGGTGGCGCGGCCCGAGGTGTTCGCCTGCACCGCAACGACGAGATCCCGATCGAGGTGACTGATGATCGCCGGTCCCTGACCCTGCTTGATCGTCGCCACCTGGCCGAGGGGGAGCGTCATCGGCAGACCGGTCGGTCCGGCGACGATGAGCGGAAGCAGGCTCAGATCTTCAGCATTGCGTCGCGCTTCCGGTGCAAGGCGAACCTGCACGTTGCGCATCTCACCCGTAGGATCCTGCCAGTCGCCGACGTCGATGCCGGCAAATGCTGGACGCAGCGACTGCGCAACCTGCCCTACGGTAATACCCAGCGCGCCGGCCACGCCACGATTGAGGTTGACCTCGAGCTCGGGCTTCTGCCCTTTCGTGCTCAACCCGATGTCCACGGCACCAGGAGTTGCCTTGACGATCGCCAGCACCTCTTCAGCGGCCTTGTTCACTGCTGCGAGGTCGTTGCCACGCAGCTGAAACTGCAGCTGCTTGAAGCCGCCGCTGAAGTCGCTCGTGAACACCGACAGCGTCACACCGACGACGCGCTTCATCTCGTCGCGCAGCGTTGCGGCCAGTTGCTCCGCGCTCATGTCGCGCTTGTCCTTCGGCGTGAGGTGCACATAGATGTTGCCCTCGTCCACACTGCCCGAAGTTCCACCGCCGAGTGTCGTGTACGTGTACATCACCTGTGGATGCGCACGTGCCAAACGCGCCGCCTCCTGCGCCTTGAGCCTGGTGTATTGAAGGTTGGAGCCCGGTGGGGTCTCGAGGGCGATGATCATCTCCGAGCGATCGTCCTCAGGGAAGAAGCTCACTCCGAGCGTACCGACGGGGGGCATGATGCGCGGCAGGATCACGAATGTGGCCAAGCCAATGAAGAAGACGACGACCCTGCCGACCTTGGGTACGCGCTTCGTGGTGAGCGAGAACACGATGATCGCAACGCCGAGCAGCGCGGCGAGCAGCGCGAGGATGCCGCCCGACAATAGCGTGAACGACGCGAAGAAGGTCCCGATGGCCAGCGCGATCATCGCGGAGCGGTGATCGAGTGCCCACGCAATGACGCCGCGATAGTTCTGCGCCTGACGGTTGAACCAGTGATTGAATGTGTCGAGCTTCCTGGTGATCCACGGCTTCTTGTCCTCGGGCACGTGCGGGTCGGGCCAGTACGCCGACAGCATCGGATCGAGGGAGAAGGAGACGAACAGCGACACGGCCACCGAGCAGGCAATCGTCAACGCGAACGGCTTGAACCACTGTCCGCCGACCCCCGGCATGAAACCGATCGGAATGAACACGGCGAGAATCGAGAAGGTCGTCGCGGCCACGGCGAGCCCGATCTCATCGGTGCCCTCGATGGACGCCTGATAGTGGTCTTTCCCCATCTCGACGTGTCGCACGATGTTCTCTCGAACCACGATGGCGTCGTCGATCAGGATACCGATCGCCAGCGACAGCCCGAGAAGACTCATCGTCTCGAGCTTGAACCCCAGCACCCAGACGGCGATGAAGCTCGCCAGCACGGACACCGGCAGCGCGAGACCGGTGATGACCGTGGAGCGCCAGGAGTTGAGGAAGAGGAACACGACGAGCACGGTGAGCAGCGCGCCTTCCAGCAGCGCCTCCTCCACGTTCTTCACTGCGCGATCGACGCGCGTGCCAGCGTCCTTCACGAGCTCCAGCTTCGTGCCGGCTCCCAGGGTGCCCTGCAGCTGCGCGACACGCTCACGCACCTTGTCGCTCACATCGGTGGTGCTGTAGCCCTTGGACTTCTTGACGTCGATGCCGACCGCTTCCTTGTCGTTGAAGAGCGCGAGCGTGCGCGGCTCTTCGGTGCCATCGCGCACGTTGGCGATGTCACCGAGACGCGTTGCGATGCCGCCACGCTCCGCGACGATGAGCGCCTTGAACTCCTGCGCGTTCTCGAGCCGTCCCTTGAGACGAATGGCGCGCTCGTCCATCGCACCCGTGACGCGACCCACCGGCGCTGCGAGATTCTGCAGCTGAAGGGCCTGCACCACCTGCCCCACGCTCACGCCGGCGCTCGCCATCTGCGACGGAATGAGCTCGACGGTCAGCTCGCGTTCGATCTTTCCGCTCACCGCCACTTCCGCAACACCGGAAATCGAGCGCAGCTCGCGCGTGATGGTCGGATCGGCAAGGCGCGTGAGCTCCGCCTGGCTGAGCGTGGAGCTCGAGAGCGCCATCGACACGATGGGCCGATCCGTGTCGTTGAACTTCTTGATGATCGGCTCCTTCATCTCCGTCGGGAGATCCGCACGCTTCGCCGAGATGGCGTCGCGCAGGTCCTGCGTCGCTTCGGCGAGGTCCTTCCCGAACTCGAACTCCACCATGATGAAGCCGTAGCCATCGTACGCCGATCCGTTCACGTGCTTCACACCCGTGATCGACGAGATCTGCTCTTCGATGGGATCGAGGATTTCCTTCGCGACCCCATCTGGCGACGCGCCCGGATACGGAATGCCGATGGTCACGATCGGCGGGGCGACCTCGGGAAACTCGTCAGTCTTGAGCTTGAACAGCGCGAACAGGCCGAAGACCGCCAGCGTCAACATGATGACGACTGTGATCAGCGGCTTCTTGATCGCGAAATCTGAGATGAACATTGGACCCGAATGGTGGAGATGTCGTCCCGAGCCGACGGCGAGGGACCTGCTCTTCCTGCCCGCCTACTTCCGCTTCGCGTCGTTCGGCGCAGAGACCTTCACTGGTGTTCCCTCGGAGATGCCGCGGGCAGCGCCGAGCAGCACCGTGTCACCCGGCGCGAGACCGGACGTGATCTCCACCGTCTCTGCCGCAGCGTCGCGGATGCCGATTCCGACGTCGACCTTCTCGATCTTCCCGTTCTTCAACCGCATCACCGTCGGACGCAGGCCCCGCTCGTCCACCGCGCCGGCCGATACCATCGGTGCATTCTTCGTCTCCGTGCTCACGCGTCCCTCGGCGAACAGTCCGCCGACGAGCGTGTTGCCGGCATTCGGAATGGCCGCGATGATCTTCACCTGACGCGTGGTGGGATCAGCCGTGGGATTCACCCGCGTGATGCGACCGGTGAAGCTGCGATTGGGATAGCCGTTCACCTTGAACTCCACTGGCATGCCGACCCGCGCCTGGCTCAACTGTTCCGCCGCGACACTCGCCTCGAGCTGCATGCTCGCCGGATCGACGACCGTATATAGCGCCGTGCCCGGGCTCACGACGTCGCCCGCGTTGATTTGCCGCTGCGCAACCACGCCCGCAAACGGCGCCTGGACGCTGGCCTTGTCGAGCATCTTCTGCACGTTGGCGAGCTGTGCGCGCGAGTTGCTGAGCTGTGTCTGCGCATTGAGCAACGCATTGCGGCTCCGTTCAGTTTCCCGTTCGGCAATCGCGCCGGCCTTCTCGAGCGTCTCGTTGCGCGCGACATCGCGCTTCGTGATGTCGTAGCTGTTCTGCGCCGTCGCCACGGCCGAGCGAGCCGACAGGACCTGGTCGCGCAGCACGCTGGCGTCGATCTGAGCGAGCGCCTGGCCGGCCTTCACCGCCTGTCCCGCCTCCGCATACGTCCGGGTCACCGCACCGCTCATCTCGGCGCGAATCGTCGCCGAGCGCATCGGCGCGAGCGAGCCGGAGATGGCCGGTCCGGAGCGAATCTGCTCACTGCGGACGATGGTGACGTTCTCGGGACCCACGATCATCGTTTCCGTCTTGGCCGGCACCGCGCTGGCGTCGGTCTTCTTGCACGCCGCGGCCGACAGGGCAATGGCAGCGATGGACAACAGCGCCGCCTTGCGGCGCGCACGGACGAAGTTGGCGTACTGGGCGATCATGGCGTGGGGCTCCCGATTGGTCCCGCGCCAGTCGATCCGGCGGCGGAAGATTGTGTCCGCTGCTGCTGTTGCGGTTGCTGCTGTTGTTGCGCCTGGGCCGTCGCACGTTGCGCGGATGCGCCGAGCGCGCTGCTGTTGATCGGAAGATCACGCAGCAGTGCCACACGGGCGCGCGCGACGGCGAAATCGCGTGCCGACTGTGCCTGATTCGCGTTCGCCTGCTCGAGGAGCAGCCGCGATTGCGTCAGGTCCGTCTGGGTCGAGATGCCTTCCCGGTAGCGCAGCTCATCGATGCTGTAGGCCCGCTGCGCCTGCTGTGCCGTGCCTCGACTCGCGACGAATGCGGCCTCCGCCGACTGCAGCTGGTTGATGGCCACGCGGGTGTCGAGCGCGGCGAGCTCCTTCGACTGCTCGTAGCGCGCGCGTGCCTCGTCGAGGTTCGCTTGTGCCACCTCGATCTGGCCGGTCACGCGTCCGCCGCTGAACAAGGAGAGCCCGATGGAACCTCCCACCGTCCAGTTCTCGCTGTACTTGCTGAGCGTCGGCAGGACGTTGCTCGGAAAGAAGAGCCGCTGATAATTCGATGTGACTGAGAAGGTCGGCAACCGGTCTGCGCGCGCCACTTTGAGCTGCCCTTCCTGAGCATGCACGGACTCCTCGCTTTCGCGCACCGGTGCGCGGTTCACGGTGGTGGTGTCGGACGACACGGCGACCGTGGTGGAGTCCGCAGCCGCGTTTGCCGCGATGATCTGCGTGAGCACCGCCGGCTCGTCGATCGGGGTGGTGAGCTGCAACGGGGTGTCGAGCGAAATGTTGAGCAGCTGCTTGAGGCGGAAGTACGCCACGTCGCGATCGCCTCGCCGTGCGATGAGCGTCGGCCGCTGGTTGTCGCGAGTCACGGTGGCACGGAGCAGCTCGAACTCGCTCTGGTTGCCGACCTGTCGCCCCACTCGCGTCTGCCGGAGCAACTCTTCCGTCTGCGCGAGCGTCGTGTCGGCGATGACGACCAGCCGATCGGCGAGCACGGCGTCGAAATACGCCTGCGTGACATCGAGGGCGAGCTGCGCGCGCTGGGAGGTGAGCTCGATCTGCGCGCTGCGCTTCTGCGCATCCGAGGACGCCGCCTGGCCTTCAATGCGGCCGCCGGAGTACACGCTCTGCGAAACGGCGAGGCCGAGCGTGTACGCGTTGCGCGCCCCGAAGCCGACCTTGCTGAAGTCGATGCCCTGCGCGGCCTGACAGGTGGACGCCTGCGCGAGCGCCGCCTGGATCTGCGCCGGTGTGGCGTTCGCAGGAATCTGCGGCGCGCAGAGGGCCTGGGCGACAGGAGTCGTGGGCGTGCTGTCGGATCCCCCGCCGCCACTCGCCAGCGCAGAGAACTGCGAGCGCAGGGTGCGCGCGTACGCGAGGCTGGAATTCACCTGCGGCAGGTATTGGCTCCGTGCCTGCCGGAGCTGGCCGGACGCGCGGTTGATGCCGGCGCGCGCGATCTGGAGCGCCTCGCTCTCGCGGGCGGCGAGACGAATTGCCTCGTCGAGCGTTAGCGGGCGCGCGCCGGTGGCCTGTTGCGCGCCGGCGAAAGCAGGGACAAACGTGATGACCGCGAGCAGGAGGTAGAGCGCGCGCAGACCTGCGCGTCTCCTCACCGTCCGGATCGACTCGGCGTTCATTTCGGTGGTGGGTGCAGAGGGATGGTCAGGGGTCATTGTGCTTGCGAGCGTGCGTTCCGTACGGACTGGGGCGCGAAAGTTTTCACGCCGAGCATGTGGAGAAAGCACGTCGCATAACGTTCGGCGGCTTCGTCGAGGGGCGGATACAGATCGGGGACAAAGGCGCGGGCGATGGCATCGCTCATCACCGTGCCCATGAGCATGACCGCCGCTGCGTCGACGTCGACGTCGGCATCGGCGTTGGCGATGCCCATCTCCTGTAGCGCGCGCACGTAGGCAGTGATGGAGTCGTGGGCCATGCGCCGGCCACGACAGGCGAACTCCGCGGCTTCGGGCCGCTCTTCGATTTCGCCCATGCTGTGCACGAGCAGTGGTCGAATGGCGCGCACGCGTTCGAGGCTCATCTGGATCCAGGTGGTGAGCTCGAGCTGGGGATCGATGGGCTCGAGCGGGAGCTCTGATTCGGGATGCGCGGCGTGCTGCTGCATGAGCACCGCCTCGAGCAGGGCGCTCTTGGAGCCGAACGTACGGAAGAGCGTGACTTCGTTGACGCCCGCTTCACTGGCAATGAGGCGCGTGGTGGCGCCGCGAAAGCCGTGCTTGGCGTAGACTCGTCCGGCGGCTTCGAGGATGCGTTCGCGTGAGATCATAGGCCGCGGAGTCTAGCAGCAAACAAACGTGTATGCAAGTACCTACTTGCTTACCATTTGCCAACATTGCGCCCGAACAATAACCGAAAATCGGCAAGCCGCAAGGAGGGCGGAGGCGGACGATTCTGGAACATGTAGCTATTATATTCCAACTACTATCTAAACTATACTATAAAATTTCTTTAGTTCGGCTTGGGCTCTATGTCGATGTTATGCCACGCCTCGGGTCATCCTCCCTAAAATCAAGCCGCCGTGCCCGGTCACTTCATCTCCGCCACGTGGAAACACGACCCCACCCTCGACGCTCCAGCGAAATACCGCAGAGCGTGCGGCTACGACGCCTTCATCCCTGACGCGCTCGCCGGACTCCGCTTCAGCCTGGACTCGGCCGTCGCCGGCATGGTGTCCGAGGCGGAACACGCCATCACGGCGCTCAATGTCAGTGCCCGACCCGCCCTGATGCCCCTCGCTCGTTTGCTGCTCCGCACCGAGTCCATCGCCTCGTCCAAGGTGGAAGGGATGCAGGTCGGCGTCCGCGAGCTCGCACGTGCCGAGGCGAAACGCGAAGCGGGAATCCGCGCGGGAAGTTCGGCGCTCGAGATCCTCGCCAACGTCGATGCCATGGAGCTCGCCGTTCACAACGCCGCCCTGGCAGACTCACTCACGGTGGACGACATCCTCGCGATTCACGCCCGGCTCATGGCGCACGCACCGAACGCGCGCGTCGCCGGCCGCTTGCGCACCACGCAGAACTGGATCGGGGGCAACGATTACAACCCCTGCGGCGCCGATTTCGTCCCACCACCGCCGGTCGCGCTCGACGCCCTTCTCACCGACCTCGTGGCCGCGATCAACGACGACCTGCTGCCTCCCCTCGTGCAGGCCGCGCTCGTCCACGCACAGTTCGAGACGATCCACCCATTCGATGACGGCAACGGCCGCACGGGACGCGCGCTGGTGCAGGTCGTGCTGCGACGCAGAGGCACGGCAGCGCACTACCTGCCGCCGATCAGCGTGGTGTTGGCCGGCGCGCGGCAGCGCTACATCGCGGGCCTCACGAGCTTCCGCGGCGACCAGGTACAGCAGTGGATCAAGTACTTCGCTGGTGTCACCACACGCGCGTCACGGCTCGCTCAGTGGTACCTCGACGCTGTGCGCGCGCTTCAGGATGACTGGCGCACGATGCTGTCGGAGGCAGCGGCGCCGCGTTCCGACGCGGCGGCCTGGGCGGTTATCGACGTGCTGCCCGCGCACCCGATGCTGAGTGCGCCGGTCGCAGTGGCTGCGACGTCACGCGCGAAGGCCGCCGTCTATCAGGCGCTCGAGCAGCTCGAGACAGCAGGCGTCCTCATTCCGATGACCGCCTCGCGACGCAACCGCGTCTGGGAGGCGCGCGGGCTGCTCGAGCTGGTGGCCCAAATGGACGCCGGTGACGCATCGGCTGCGGAATAGCCCGCCCATTCGCTCGGCATCGAGTGCGCCACCTCGAGCCACGCCGCCCGTGACGCTACTATCGCCTGGCCACGCTCGAGCGCGCGCGCAACCGAAGTGCCGCGTCGATCTCCTGAGACGACTCCGTGCGCGGCAACGGGATGCCGCGCTCGGCCACGCGCGTGGGGACGTGGACTCGCGTGACCTCACCATTCGTCCCGACATCCACAAGGGCCTGTGCCTCGTCGCCCTCGTGCTGGCGCACGGCGATGACGAGCGTCCAGATGCCGGCGTCGCCCCACTGGTTGGTGAGCGCGTACGCGCCTGCCCGCGACGTCGTGGTGAACGCGAGCTTCACGCTTCGGCGTTCGCCATTCACCAGCCCTTCCGCGGTGCCCGATACGGGTACGGCGACCGGAGTGCCGTGATGGAATGCATGGACGAGCAGGAAGGCGTTCCTCGTGGTTGCGTCGTACGGATTCACCGGCGTCTCGATGGAGATCCATGGCGGGCCAGCGGTGGCGGCACGTGCGTCGACGGGGTTGCCGGCCGTCATGAGCCCGAGGGTGCCGACGAGACTTCCGAGCACTGCTGCGCGCGCGAACGAGCGAGTGGTGAACATGACGTCCTCCGTTGAGTGTGTACGGATGGGATGCCGTTCACTCGATGGTTGCTTAGGGCGCGACGGCAATCGACGGCTCTTCACACCGGCTTCGTTGACTCGCTAGCATTCGCGCATGCCTGACATCATCCCTGTCAACTTCCGTGACGACATACTCCCCGAGTATCGGGACACGCCGGTTGGCCGCCTGCTCGAGTACCACAACCTTGGCCGCGCGATGCCGGCGCAGTCGGCGCCCGAGCTGCTCATCGGCATGTGCATGGATAGCCGGAAGTCGTTGCGCATTCCGAATGACTTCGCATTCGTCCTGCGCACCGCCGGCGCCAACATGCGCGACAACGAATTTCGCATCTCGTATGCGATTGCCGTGGGTGGCGTGCGGACCATCGCGCTCATCGCACATACCGATTGCGGCATGGCACGGCTGGGACAGCGCCGCGAGCAGTTCATTCACGGCCTGATGGACGCCGCGGGATGGGACGAGGCTGTCGCCACACGTCACTTCGAGGAGTCTGCGCCGAAGTTCGGCATCCGCGACGAGGTGGACTTCGTGCTGCGCGAGGCCGAGCGCCTGCGAACGATCTATCCGCTCATTCACACGGTGCCACTGCTCTATCGGGTCGAGGATGATCTCCTCTATCAACTGCGCCCCGACCCCGCGTAGCGCCTTACTTCGGGCGCAGCTGTACCGTTCCCTTGAAGCTTCGAGCGGTGATGCGCGCACTGCCGTTCCCTGTGGACGTCAACAGCGTCATGCCGCGTGACTCGCGGCCGGATGACGGACGCAGTTTCGTCAACCGGTTGTCGATGACGCCGGTGATCGTCGCCGCGTCGATCTCGACATCGGACTTGGGCGACAGCAGGATGTCGATCGCGCCGCTGTGCGTCTCGAGCTCAATTGACGCGCCGCGCGCCACTCCAGATGCGAAGACGATGGCGCCTGTCGTCGATTCGAGCTTGGCGCGCTCCACCATGCCGCCCGTGGTGCGGATCAAGCCGCTGATCGTCGATGCGCCGATGTCCATACCGCCGCGCAGGATGATGTCACCCGTGGCCGTCTTGGCGCGCACCCACTCCGGCGCCCCGGTGATGGTCACGCTGCCATCCATGCTCTCGGCGCGGAGTTCCTTCGGGCTGTCGTGCACCGTGATGGAGCCGCCCACAACGTTGAGATCGAGGCCGCCGGTGACGCCGCTGACCTCCATGTCTGCACTCCCCGTCTTGAGCCACACGCGCGCCCCGCGCGGCACCCTGAGCAGCAGCTTTCCTTCGCGCCCCGACTGCTCCGTTGGCGCTTCGACGAACATCTTCATGCCTTGGGCGCGCTCGAGCGGGGCGCCCGCATACATGTCGGCTTTCACGCCAACGGGAACCACACCACTCAACTCCACACTGTCGCGATCCCAGCCAAGGACGCGAATCTCGCCGACCGCGGCGAAGAGCTTGAGCGACACCGTGGACGTGGTCGCATGACCGAGCAGGACTTTCTGTTGCGCATGGGCAGACGCGACCGGAGCCACGCTCGCGAGCGCGACGACGGTAAGGAGTCTGCGCCCACGATTCATGTGCGTGGGGCGAGCTCCGTCGCCCGGCGGAGAAGGTCGATCTTGCGCTCGTAGTTCGAGGCGAACAGCGCCGCGAGCGCGCGGTTGGCGGGATCCTGCGCCAGCGCGTCGCGCGCTTCCGCGATGGCAAAGTCGGCAATGCGGAGGCTTCGTTCCACGGTGGCGACGGTCGATGGCGCGAGCGAATCGCGTCGCACGTCGAGTGCGCGCTGAAGTGTCTTCACGCTTTCGGCGTATGCATTCTCCTCCGATGCCAGCCGAGCGGGGAGCCTCCCTGCCTCAACCACCACAGGCGCGGTTGGTAAAGGAGGGTCGATTCCGGCCAGCTCGGTGGGCCGCTCGCGAAGGATGAGCGCTGTCAGCGCCGACGACGCAACGGCAATGACCACCGCTGCCGCGACGAGACGGCGCACGTCCCACGCCCAGGCGCGGCGCCGAGTGAAGGAGTGGCGCGGCGTCAGCTCCTTGCGAATGTCGTCCCAGAGGTCGGCGGGCGGCGCAATGGACTGCGGAAGGGATGACGTGCTCGCCGCCAGCGCGGAAATGGCTGACATGCGCGACGCACACTCGTCACAGGCGTGCATGTGCGTGCGCGCCGCGGACTCGGCGGCGGGGGTGCATGCGCCATCGGCGAGATCACACAGCGTCTCGAAGGAGAGATGGTCCGTCATAGGCTCAGTGTCCTGATCAGTAGCTGCCGTGCGCGATGGAGCTGGGCGCGAAGTGTTCCGGCCGCCAATCCAGTCATGCGTGCGATCTCCTCGTGTGAATACCCCTCGACATCGTGCAGGACGAAGGCTCGGCGTACGCCAGGTGGCAGCGCCGCCACCGCACGCTCCAGGTCGATCGCCGTGGCCACGTCCATCGGGGGCGAAGATCCCTCGGCGATGGTGCCGAGGTCGTCCGCTTCATCATCCGCCAGCGCGACGCGCGCGTTCCGGCGGCGTTCGCTCCGGCGCTGCATGAGCATCGCATTGACGGCGATGCGGTGCAGCCAGGTGGTGATGTTCGCGTCTCCCCGAAATTCAGGCAGCGCCTCCCATGCCCGTACGAACACGTCCTGCGTCAGCTCGCGTGCCTTGGCCGGATCGGCCGTGAGGCGCAGGCAGAGTGCATGAACACGTCCGGAATGCGCCTTGTACAACTCCTCGAAGGCGTCCGCCTCGCCACGCTGCGCCCGCGCCGTGAGCGACGCGTCGCTGCCGGCGTTGGCGCCTATCGAGGAGCGCGGGAGGGTCAACGGAAGGACGGTCGCCATCTGTGGAGTCTGATGCCGGCCAGGGTCAGGGTGCTTATCGGCGGCGGGATTGCAGGAGGATAGAAGATTGAAACTGCGAAAGGGCAACTGACTGACGCGGATGAACGCGGACTGCGACCGGATTTCACGGATACGGCCGCTGGCATGCCGCGCATCCCCAACCCGGCATCGTCAAGAATCTTATGATGACTCGGTGGCGCGCTGTTGCCCGTCCGAGGCTGTATTCGTGTAGATCCGGCTGTTCTCCGTGCCCCTCCGCGTCAGGCTTTGGCAGTTCTGCGGTTCTGCGGTTACGCAGCAACTCCGCGCCATCCAACTTGTGTACGATGCCACTGCCTCCCGGACCGCGCTCGGTCATTCCAGGTCGTTTCGCGATCTCCGTAGGCATGCGGCCGCTCGACTTCCTGCCTGGGCTCGTGCGCGACTATGGCGACGTCGCCGTCTTCCACGTCGGCAAGCAGCCGGTGGCACTCGTGAGCGATCCTGCGCTCATCCGCGACATCCTCGTCACACACGGCCGGCGCTTTCACAAGGGTCGCGGCCTCGAGCGGGCGAAAATCCTCCTCGGCGAAGGGCTGCTCACGAGCGAGGACGACTTTCACCTTCGGCAGCGGCGGCTGGTGCAGCCCGCGTTTCATCGCGCACGGGTCGCGGCGTACGGGGAAACGATGGCGAGCTACGCCGAGCGGCGAAGCGCGCAGTGGCGAGATGGGGAGACGCTCGATATCTCGCGCGAGATGGCGGCATATACCCTTGCCGTGGTCGGCAAGACGTTGTTCGATGCAGACATCGAAAGCGAGGCGCACGAGATCGGCGATGCGTTGAGTGCCGCGATCGCCGCGTTCTCCTTCAGCGTGCTGCCCTTCGGCGACTTCCTCCTTCGCCTTCCATTGCCCGCGGTGCGGCGCTTTCGTCGCGGACGAGATCGGATGGATACCACGATCTATCGGATGATCGCCGAGCGACGCGCATCGGGAGAAGATCGCGGCGACCTGTTGTCGATGCTCCTGCTGGCGCACGACACCGAGGGGGACGGCACGGGGATGAGCGACCTCCAGTTGCGCGACGAGGCGATGACCCTGCTGCTCGCCGGCCACGAGACCACCGCGAACCAGCTCACGTGGACGTTTTACCTGTTGTCACAGCATCCGGAGATCGAAGCCCGCCTGCACGCCGAGATCGACGCTCTCGGTGACACGACACTCGGCGCCGAGGACGTGGGTCGCCTGCCGTACACGCGGGCTGTGCTCGCGGAGTCGATGCGTCTCTATTCACCGGCATGGGTCGTGGGACGCCGCACGCTGGATGAGTATCGGCTCGGCGGGTTCACGCTTCCGCCGCACACGTACATCCTGATGAGCCAGTGGATCGTGCATCGCGACCCACGCTGGTGGCCGGACGCAGAGGTCTTCCGGCCCGAGCGCTGGCTCGCGGGCGGCAGCGCGCTCGATGCGGCGCGGCCGAAGTTCTCCTACTTCCCCTTCGGCGCCGGCACCCGCGTGTGCATCGGCGAACAGTTCGCGTGGATGGAAGGAATGCTCGCGCTCGCCACCATCGCGCGGAAGTGGCGGCTACAGCTCGTCGATGGGCATCCGATCGTGCCGCAGCCGATCGTGACGCTCCGTTCGAAGCACGGCATGCGCATGATCACGCACGCACGTTGAGCGGCGACGTTGAGAAATGTTCGGAGAGATCGGCGGGATCGTCATAGATCGCGATCGCCTGTTGGAAGTCGTGGTCGGACCACCAGCCGCCGCAACGCAGCGCGATCGTGGGCACCCGCGCGCGGGACGCCGCTTCGATGTCGTAGGGCGTGTCGCCGATCATGACGCTGTGGCCGGGATAGCGTCCCGACTTCTGCAGTGCCGCGCGCACGATGTCCGGATCCGGCTTGGAGTGTTCGGCGTCGCCCGAGGAGGCCTTCGCGTCGATGAGATCGGCGATGCCCGCCTGCTGAAGCAGCGCGTCGACTTCGTTCGCCAGCGCCGAGGTGGCGATGACGAGCTCCAGCCCCTCGCTCTGCAGCAGCGTGAGGAGGTCACGCGCGCCGCGGGTAGGGCGCAGCGAGGGAAGCGCGTGCGCGAACAGCTCGCCTCGCGTTTCTCCGATCCGTTTGGCCTCCTGGCTCTCGTGATCGAGGCCGACGAGCGTGGGAAGCAGCTTGTCGCCGCCCATGCCGATGAGCGGCCGCACCTGTTCGAACAGCACCACGTAGCCGTGCTCGGCCAGTGCGCCGACCCACGCCTGCGCGTGCGCGTCGTTGCTGTCGATGAGCGTGCCGTCGATGTCGAGCAGGAGGGCGTGGAGTGCGTCGCCGGGCGGATGGAGGGCAGGAGTCATCGTGTGGGCATTCTCAAGTACAGTGCCGCGAGCGCGTCAGAGGCACGTAGCCGTCCTGCCCCGCGTCAGGGCGGCTGATAGGTTTCCCGTCCATGACCGAGCTCCCGACCCCAACGCCCAACAGTCGCCGTGCCGAGCTCTTCGTCGCTGCGCTGTGGGTGATCGCGGTGATCGCCGCCACGGTGCAGCAGGCCGTGACGCACCAGAACAACAATTTCCTCATCTTCCGCGCGGCGTCGGTGCATCTGCTGCACGGGCAGGATCTCTATGCGGCATATCCAGCGCTGCACTTCGACTTCTACAAGTACAGCCCGAGCTTCGCGCTGTTGTTCCTGCCCTTCGCGCTGCTGCCGCTCACGCTGTCGATGCTGCTCTGGAACGGGTTGAATGCTGGGGTGCTCTACCTCGCGATGGGGCGCGTGCTCCCGCGGAGGGCCGCCACGATCGCACGCGCCGTCGTCTTTCTCGACATGCTCGGCTCGCTGCAGAACGTGCAGAGCAACGCGCTCGTGACTGGGCTCATCATCCTGACGTTCGTCGCCTCCGAGGAAGCGCGTCCCGTGCTGGCCGCCTTTCACACCGGCATCGGGACGATGATCAAGATCTTTCCACTCGTTGGCGCGAGCTTCGCGATCTTTCATCGCCGCGTGATCCGTGCGGGCATCGCGGCATTCGCCGGGTTGATCGTGTTGCTGGCGCTTCCACTGCTCGTGACGCCGTGGACGACGCTCGTGGCGCAGTACGCGTCGTGGCAGGCGATCGAGGCGAAGGACGCGATGGATCGCGGCTTCACCGTGATGCAGATGGCCGAACTGCTGTTCGGGCGGGGTTGGGCGAACTGGCCGTTCCAGGTGGGTGGAACGCTGTTGCTCGTCGCGCCTGTGCTCCTGCGTCGTGACCGATGGCGGGAGTGGTCGTTTCGACTCGCCTATCTCTGCTCGGTGTTGTTGTTCTGCGTGATCTTCAACCACCAGTCGGAGAGTCCGACGTTCGTGATCGGTGTGGCTGGGGCGGCCATCTGGTTCGCCGCGCTCACCAAGCCGACGAAGCTGGAGTGGGCGCTGTTCGTGTTCTTTGTCGTCTGCACCATCCTTGCGTCGTCGGATGCGATGCCGAAGGCGGTTCAGCGCGAGCTGTTCGACCGGTATCGCTTCAAGACGGTGCCGTGCATCCTGCTGTGGATCGAGTTGCAGCGACGCCTGTGGGGAGCGCGACTCGCGTCAGACAAGATCACGAAAGGTGACAAGGCGAATGTCGCCCCTGCTCAACCGCTCGCGGATGCCCGCTGAGCACAGTGCGGCCACCTCGCGCTCGCGCTCATGGCGGTAGGGATCCTGCGCGGCGAGTACGGGATCATCGTACCCGGGATGCAGCATGATTTCGGTGGGCGCGGCCGGCAGGTGATTCAGCAGGCGACCTAGTCGGTCCTCGATATCCGGCGCGCCCTGGAGCGCGATCCCGCGAAAGGCCGGTGAGCGCGCGAGCAGCGCTCGCGCGTCGCGGCCCAGCGTGCGCGACGCGGCGCGCCAGGCAGCGTGCAGCAGCATCATCTTCGCGGTCGCGATCGAGTCGTCGAGCGTCGGGCGATCGAGCGGTCGACGGACGATTCGCACGCCTGCAGCGAGCGCGCTCGCGATGACGGCAGGCAGGATGCCGGGCAGTGCGTGCGTGTGGCGGTGGCTGTCGACGTGGGTCGGACTGATTCCCTCGACGGCCAGGGCGGCGAGCTGGGCGTCGCATTCGCGGCGGACGTCGTTCGCACTCACTCGTCCGATGAATGCGCGGCGCGCCAGCTCGGCGAGGGGATAGAACTCGCCGGTGCGCGGATCGGCGAGGCTGGGAACGCTCGAGAGCGGCGTGCCGGTGAGGAGGTTGAGGTGCAGTCCCACGCCCAGCGTCGGCACGCGGTCGCGGACGAGTGCGACGGCGTCGCGAAAGGCCGGTGTAGTCACCATCATCGATGCGGACGACAGCGATCCAGCTTCGTGCGCCTCGACGATGCCTCGGTTCACGCCGGGCGCGAAGCCGAGGTCGTCGGCGTTGATGATCAGCTCGTGGCGCGGCGGCATACCGTGAATCCTGGGTGCGCGCGCGCTGCGGCCAGCGATGGGGTCAGCTGGTGGAAACGAGGTTCAGGGTGCTCAGGGGCAGGCCATGTGGCGGTGTATGGATGCCCGTCCCCCACTGGTCTTCGGCTGGGAAGACGAAGTGGAGATTGGCTGCGGAGTACTGACCGCGCCACGCATTCATGCGCACCTGCCAGATGTCGGCGAACATCCGTTGGCTGTCGCGCGCGAAGCGTACGGTGGTGGGCTCGTCGTCGTAGCGGAAGTTGACGGCGGTCTGCTTGATGGAGAGGCCGTGCTGCTGGGCGACGTAGAGGCATTCGATGTCGAAGCCGAAGCCCGGGATCGTCGTGCGCGAGAAGCAGAGCTCGGCCGCTTCGGCGGTGAACCCCTTGAGTCCCGCCTGCGTGTCGAGGATGCCGGGCAGGAGGAACATCTGCACGACCTTGTTGAAGCCTCGGCTCATGAGGTGCCGCGTGTAGAGGTAGTGAAAGAAGCTCGGGCTCATGAGGTAGCGCGAGTCTTTCAGCACGCGACACGCGATAGCGATGTCGGATCCTGCCTCGAGCTCAGCGACGATCTTGTGTACTTCGTCGAGGGGATATGCGAGGTCGACGTCGGTGAACACGCGGTAGCGGCCGCGGGCAGCGAGCATGCCGCGGGTGACGGAGAATCCCTTGCCGCGATTGTGGGCGTTACGGAGGAATCGTGCGTACACGCGCTGCCGCGTGAAGTCCTCGAGGATGAGTTGGGTCTCGACTTCCGTGGAGTTGTCGTCGACGAAGAGGACCTCGACGGCGTCCGGGTAGCGGATGGCGAACGCGTCGACGGCTTTCAGCGTGGCAGGAAGCTGCTCCGCGGCGTTGTAGACGGGAATGATGAGGGACAGGGCCGGCGCGTCGGACGACGAAGCAACCATCAGGAAGAACCTCGTTAACGAACGAAGACGCGAGTGCGTCTTCCGGGTGGGCCAACGTCCCGAGCGGAGTGTGCGTAAACGGTGTGCAACGCCACTTCTTGTTGCGGCGTGGGGTCCGCCGCGGATTGCGTGTCTAGATGACGATGGACCCGATGTTCTGCCATGGCGTGGGTAGCGCGGCGGGTCTCGGGTGTGCTTGTCGTATCAATCGGTGCACTGGAAGGTAATGGCCCCGCGCGGCGCGAGCCACCGCAGGGCGATTTCCTGCATTCAGACCGCGCGGAACGGAGCTGGTTAACTGCGCCCTCCGATGCTTAATGCTCGCGGCGGCGGTGCGGCGCTTCAGTACCACCTCGCCCTGCATGACCATGTATTTGATGAGCCGCTTCGCCGCGTCCGGAAAGGCTTTCTGGCGGCGCGATACCTCGCGCAGGTGGCACGGGACGAAAAGAGAGCGCCCGGTCATATGCTGACCGGGCGCTCATTCAAATTCCAAGCCCAGCAGCTTACGGCTTTGCGGTGCCCAGCTTGGTGTGGATTTCCTTCGCCTTGTCCAGATGCTTCTGCACCACCGGGGTAGCCTTCTCGATCATCGCCTTGAGGTCGGCGTTCTGCGCGGCGTTCGCGCCATCCTGCGCAAAGCGAAGGACCTTCTCGTGGCCTGCGACCATGTGGTCGACGTAGAACTTGTCCCAGTCTGCGCCCTTCGGCATGGCGGTCATGCTGTCCGCCACCGCCTTCTCGGCGGCTTCGTCGGCATCACCGGCAGGCATGGTGAGAGTAATGTTGTCCTTCTTGGCCAGCGCCATTCCTTCGACACGCAGGGCATGATGATCCTTCATCAGCATGCGGCCGAATTCCTTCACGTCCGCATGCGTGCCCTTGGCGACGCCCATCGCGCCGGCCGTGCTGTCCGCGACATTGTCGGCGTCGAGCTTGGCCATGATGTTCCCGTCGGTCATCGCGGGCGGCGCGGGAGCGGGTGCCGGCATCGCCGCGGCGATCGAATCTGCGAGCTTGGCGCTGTCTTCCTTCTTTTCACCCTTGCTGCATCCGGAGACGAGCGCGGCAGCGCAGAGGGCGACGTACGATGTGCAGCGCAGAATACGGTGTAGCATTGGGCCTCCAAGGGATTCGAAAAGGGTCGCAAATCAACCAGACCAACTGGTGCAAGAACAATGCACCGTGGCCTCCGATTTATTCGCGATCAGCGAGCTCGAGAGCGGATTGCGGTCCATATCTCGCCTTAGAATGAGTGTTGCGGGGTACTTATTGTCCTCCGACTCGCTCAGGCCCGAGGAATCGATGTCCCGACTCGCGCGAACGCTGTTCCCTCTGCTCACCTTCGCGGCCCTTGGCGGCTGCGGCGATGGGACGCGCGCATCGGTTGCCGACGTGTCGGCCGGGATCGCGCAATTTGCCGCGGCTGCGACGGGCCAGCGCGCCGTCGTCGCGGACGAGGTGAAGAGCGGCTATCTCGGATTCGACACCGGCACCTATCCGGGTGACAAGGCGATGCTCGCCTGGCGAACCGGCGGCGCACCGTACGAGTGGACGGGCTACTACCTGCCGAGCCCCTGTCATCCGGACGAAGGGTGGTCGGGCAAGCGGGAAGCGTTGACCTCGATGGGATATGGCCTCGCCGTCATCTACGTCGGCCAGCAGACGTGGGGACGGATGCCTGGGGCACCGCATCTCGTACCAGTGCAGACGAGCCGGCGCGTGAAGCAGCGCGTGGGCAAGGGGAGCAAGCGCCGCACGATATGGACGACGGTGACGCGGACGGTGATGCGCCGCGCGCCGGCACCGGCGCCAGACGCCACCTGCAACGCGGACTTCGTGAGTGTGGCGCGCGCGGTGCGCGACGGCCTCGACGCCGCCGAGCGGACATCGCGCGATGGATTCGAGAAGGGAACGACGATCTTCCTCGACCTCGAGCGCATGGACGTGCTGCCGCAGATCATGCGCGACTACTACAAGACCTGGGTGCGCACCGTGCTCGATGACGGGCGCTATCGGCCGGGCATCTACGTTCACACGTTCAATGCGAACACCGTCTACTCCGACGTGAAGTCGGTCTACCGTTCCGCGGGCGCGACGACCGAGCCGCCGTTCTGGGTCGCGAAGTCGGCAGGGTTCGACATCACCAAGCTGCCGAGCGAAGTGGGGCATGCCTTTGCCGCCGTGTGGCAGGGCGTGCTCGACGTGGAGCAGACGTGGAACGGCCACAAGATCCCGATCGACGTCAACGTCTCGGCGACGAAGAATCCGTCGAGAACCACCGACTAGAACAGGGGCAGCGGAAAGAGGGACAGCGGAAAGAGGGACAGCGGAAAGAGGGACAGCGGGAAGAGGGTCTGTCCCTCTGTCCCTCTGTCCCTCTGTCCCTCTGTCCCTCTGCCCCTCTTTAGCTTGCGGCGATCTTCTTCAACGTCTCCAGATTCGCGCGCGCGCCCGCACTCGGGATAGCGCCCGCCGCTGCGGCCTTCACCAGCTTGTCGTCGCGGTGATAGAGATCGTTGCCGAAGTGCAACTCGCCTTCGCGAATGAACGCCGTTCCGTACGTGATGTACACCGGCAGCTTCTTCGGCAGCTTGATCGTGCTGTTGTCCTTCCCGTTCGACATCGCCGAATCGACCTTCGCGGCATCCCAGCCAAGCACCCACTGGGCCAGCTGGGACGGCTGCTCCACACGAATGCAGCCGTGGCTGAAGGCGCGCACGTCCTTGTTGAACAGCTCGTGATTGGGCGTGTCGTGCAGGTAGATGTTGAAGTTGTTCGGAAACAGGAACTTCACGAAGCCGAGCGCGTTCTTCGGGCCGGGTTTCTGACGGATGCGCGTGGCGCCCCCGTCCTTGAAGTACTCGAGGTTCTCACGGTCCATGTAGCTGGGATCGGCCGCGATCTTCGGAGCGATCTCCTTCGCCTGGATGTCCGGCGTGATGTTCCAGTACGGACGAAAGACGACGAACTCCATCGAGTCGCTGAACACCGGCGTCGCCTTGTCCTCGAAATCCTGGCCGACGATGACCTTCATCTCGAGCGTCTTCTCTCCGCTGTCGAAGGCGGTCAGCCGGAACGCTGGGATGTTCACGAACACGTACTTTGCGCCCAGCGAGCGCGGCATCCACCGGTAGCGCTCGAGGTTCGCGGCGATCTGTCCGAGGCGATAAGCGGCGGGCACGTTCAGCGACGCGACGGTCTCGGGACTCAGCGTCTTGTCCACAGTGATGGCGTGGCGCGTCTGGAAGCGGCCGACTGCCTCGGCCAGTGCGGCATCATACACACCGCTCGACGACGCGGTCGTCGTCGCGGGGGCAGTGGTATCCGCGGACGATGCACCAGCGGCACCGACATACAGCCCCTCCATGCTCAATCGCGTGCGGAGCGCCTCGAGACGTGCCGGCGAATCGGACTTGCCGACGCGGAGCGTCTTGCCAGATGGCACCTGCGGCCAGTCGCCCTTGGCGACGATGTCGCGATAGCGACCGAGCTCCTTCTGGAGCGCCGCATACTCCGCATCGGGCGGGCGCATCTCGGCAATCCCTCGCTCGAGCGTGTCGCCGAGGGAGTGGACGAGGGCGCTGTCGACGTCGTCTTCCATGGGATCGATGTGCCAGGCCTGCCCGGTGGCCTTGGGCGGAATCTGGCCGACGAGCAGATCCTCGCCGAGCGACGCATAGACAGAGGAGAGCAGGACATCGGCGTTGGCGATCTGCTCCGCCGTTGGCTTCGGCGTCTTGATGGCGTTCAGTGCGTTGGAGAGCTCGGTGATTGGATAGGCGTCGGTCCGTAGTCCGTCGTCACTGATGCCGAGTACGGCGTTGGTGAGCGCACCCGCACGGTCCTTCGCGAGGCCGTCGGTAGTGAACCACAGGAGCGTCTCACCGAGGCTCTTATAGAGCCCCTGGGTGTGGTGCCAGTCGTCGGCGTCCACCCCCTCGGGGGCCTTCGCGGCAAGCCGCGCGGCGAGCGCGGTCTTGAGATCGGCAATGGGAACGCCTTGGACGTTTTCGAGTGTTGCTGGCGCCCAGATGGCGGCGTGCTTGTGGAATCGGGAGATCTTTCGGGGCTTCGCCGAGCCTTCCTTGGCGCACGCGGCCAGACTGGCGGTTGCGAGGAGGAGAAGAGCGGATCGGCGGGCGAACGCCGTCGTCGCACGTGAAATCATCGGCTGGTGGGGATGGCGTGGAGAAGAGGACCGCTCGAACGCGGACTCGGGCATGACAGGGCGAGAGTCGGGCCATGACGAATTGCCGAGCACGCTCTATGCGTCTGACCCCGCGGGCTTCCCGAACTAACTTGAAATCCCTCGGCGTTTTACTACCCGCTTCCCTACGAATTAGATCGTGATTTCTCCCTCGCGCGCCCGCTGGCCGTGGGCGCGATGGTCCCTTGCGCGCCAACTGCCGTTGCTGACCGCAGCGATAGTCGTGGTCGTGATGGCGCTCTCGCTGACGCTGACGTACAGGGCCTTGCGACAGGCGCGGTCAGAGGCGCTGCACGCGCGAATCCGTGGCCTGTTGCGCGTACTCGGACAGACGAGCGAGACGAACACCAAGGCCCGCATCCTGGCGTTGCATGGCTTCGCGAGTGACAGCGCCCTGATTCGCGCGCTCTCGACGCCGGACGCCGCGCGCTCGCCGAGTACCGATTCGGCGGTGACGCAGGCGCTGGCAGAGGTGGCCATCCCTACCGATTCGGGGTTGCCGATCGAGCTCTGGACGATGGACAATCGACGCATCGCGCAGGTGGGCCTGGACGTGCGCGGCGACTCCATCGCCGCGATGCCGCCGGAGCTTCGCTCTCTTGGCGGCACGCGGGTGACGACGGTGCCGACGACGCCAGCGCACTCCGACTCGGCGCAGTTCGGCGCGCTGTATCAGTCGTCCGGGCACGTGTACTACTGGGTGATCGTGCCGGTGATGAAGGATGGCCAGCGGATCGGCTTCATCGCGCAGCAGAGGCGCCTCGCGCCGAATCCGACCATCGAGCGCACGGTCAACGACCTCTCGGGCGAGCAATTCGATGTCAACGTGCGCAACAGCGTGGATGGGTTCATCTCGACGATCGGGGGACGCCCCGTGCAGGCGTACATGAAGCGCGATACCGCGGATGGCGGCTACGTCTCGACACGCGCGAACGGCGAGCGGTTCGTCGGCGCCGAGACGCTGGTGAGGGGAACGCAGCTCCTCATCGCCATCGAGGCTCCGGAGAGCAGCATCGTGGCCGCGCCGCGCGCGACGATCCGCGAGCTCGCGATGTTCAGCCTCATGCTGCTCGTCGGCGGCGTGGTTGCGAGCTGGGCGCTGAGCCGCCAGATCACGCGGCCACTCGTGGATCTCACGACGGCGACGGAGGCAATCGCACGCGGTGACTACGGACGACGCGTGGTGAGCCACGGCGCCTCGTCGGACGAGGTGGAGCGACTGGGCGCGAGCTTCAACCGAATGGTCAGTGAGGTGGACGCCGCGCAACACCTGCTCGCGTCGCAAGTGGAGGAAGCGCAGGCGACCTCCGAAGAACTGGAACAGACCAACATTCAGCTGCAGCAGGCATCCATCGCGGCCGACGAAGCGCGCGATGCTGCCCTCGACGCGAACCGCGCGAAGAGCGATTTCCTCGCGGTAATGAGCCACGAGCTGCGTACGCCGCTCAATGCAATCGGCGGCTATGCGGAGATCCTGCAGCTGGGGATCTACGGCACCGTGAACGACGCGCAGCGGGACGCACTGCTGCGCATCTCGCGCAGCCAGCAGACGCTGCTCGTGCTCATCAACGACGTGCTCAACTTCGCGAAGCTCGAGGCAGGTGAAGTGCAGTACGCCATCACGGATGTGCCCATCGCCGAGGCACTGAGTGTGATCGAGGAGTTCGTGGCACCGCAGCTGCTGGGGCGCCACCTGGCGTACGCGGTACACCTGTGCGACCGCGTGGTGAAGGCGCGTGCCGACGCGGACAAGCTGCAGCAGATCCTCATCAACCTGCTGTCCAACGCGATCAAGTACACGCCACGAGGCGGCAAGATCGACGTCTCATGCGATTGCGACGACGCGCTCGTGTACATTCGCATCACGGACACCGGCATCGGCATCGCGAGCGACCGCCTTTCCAAGATCTTCGACCCGTTCATCCAGGTGGGGCGTGCGCTCAACCGGCCGCACGAAGGGGTGGGGCTTGGACTGTCGATCAGCCGCGACCTGGCAAGTGCGATGGGTGGCACGCTGTCCGTGGAGAGCATTCTCGGTGAAGGAAGCACCTTCACGCTCACGCTCGAGCGGAGCGCGGCGGAAGCGTAGAGCCACACGACAACAGCGGGTCGCGGTGGCTCGCCTTCTGCTTCTACGGCAGTCATGGTTCGCACTACGCATCGCCAGTTCCTGTCATTGCTTGTCATCTTCGCTGCCGGCTCCGCGCCACTCGGCGCGCAGCGGACGCGTGGGGCGTTCGTGTGCACGGGTCAGATCGTGAGCCGAGTGGACATCCAGCCATCGCCACCGCCGTTTTCAGGCGCGGCGAAGAAGTGGCGCGCCATGGCGCACACGATCGGCCTCCATCACGCCACCACGCGGCCGTCTGTCGTCGAGGCCTTCCTGTCACTCGCGCCAGGCAAACCCTGCACGGAGTTTCGCCGCGCGGAGTCGGAGCGCGTGTTGCGTGCCCAGCCCTTTCTCTCCGACGCCGCCGTCGTGGTCGAGCGCGACAGTGGCGGCATGGTCGCCGTACGGGTCAGCACGACGGACGAGATCCCCGTGCTGGTGAGTGGCCGCTTCCGCGGCATCGTGCCCGAGGCCTTCGCGCTCGGCAACGAGAATCTCGGCGGCACCGGCCTGCGGCTCGTCGGCCGTGTGGAGCGTGGACGAGCCTACCAGACTGCCTTCGGAATCGGCGTCGAACAGGATGCGCTGTTCGGGAAGCCGTATCGCTTCATCCTCGATGCAGACCGGTATCAGGTCGGCAAGCGAGTCAATGCGGAGATCGAGCATCCCTTCTTCACGGACCTTCAACGGATCTCGTGGCACGTCGGGGCCGTGACGGACGACGATTACTTCCGCTTCGAGCGACCGGCGGACGAGCCGCTGGCGCTTGCCATGACAAATCGCAGCTGGGAGGCGAGCGCGCTGATGCGGCTGTTCGGCACGCGGACCGTGGCGTTGCTCGGCGCCGCGCTATCCGGGCGCCGGTTCGACCCGGCAGCTGCCGGCATCGTCATCGACGACACGGGCTTTCGTGCCGACACCGGCATCGCGCTGCGCAACCGCTACGAGATGTTTCGCGTGGGGCGCCTCGGCATGCTGGGTGGAATCCGTCGGGTGACCTTTCGCACGGTGAATGGATTCGACGCGCTCGTTGGCTCGCAGGACGTGATGAACGGCGCGATGCTCGGCCTGTATGCAGGCAAGGGCATCTCTCGCTTCGGCGAGCGCGACATGTTGTTCTCCAGCGCGCTGTACGTCGGCACATCGACGCAGAATGCGTTGCTCGCCACTGTGGCACTGGCCGAGATCCGGCACGACGAGGAGCGGAAGGAGTGGAACAGCGGGATCGGCAGCGCACGTACGGCGTTCTATTGGGGGCACGCGCCGGGTGCGATGCTCGTGGTGGACAACGAGATCTCGGCGGGTTGGCACTCACGCTTGCCACTGCAGCTCACCTTCCGCGACCCGTTGGGCGGCATGAGCGGCTACCGGACGTCGGCCCTCGCTGGTGCGACGCGCAGCGTGACGCGCGCCGAGCTACGCTGGAGCGCTGAATCGATGGTGCGGAGGGCGGACGTCGGCTTCGCGGCGTTCAGTGAGGTGGGCAACCTATGGAAGGGCGACGTGCCGTACGGCGTGACGGCGACGCGGACGAGCGTCGGCGTGAGCCTGCTCGCGGCATACCCGACGAAGTCGAAGCGGCTCTATCGTGCGGACCTCGCCATTCCACTCACGCGGAGTGGTGCAGGCGGCGGGCGAATCGAGCTGCGCTTCAGCAGTGCGGATCGTACGCAGGGCTTCTGGATCGAGCCGAACGACGTGTCGCGCGCGCGGACGGGCGTGGAACCGAGTCGCCTGTTCGCATGGCCGACACAATGACCAGACGGGAAGACGGGAAGACAGGAAGACGGTCGGGCGGCGAGCCTGGTAGCCGCGCAGACGTCGAGCATGCGTGACCATCATATCGCAGCGAACAAGTTGTTGAGAGCCTCGGAGAGCGTGGGGTGCGAGAACATGCCATCGCGCAGCGTGGTGAATGGCAGGCTGCCCATCATCGCGAGCTGCAGCATGGCGGCGATTTCGCCACCGTCGATGCCGAGGATGGCCGCGCCGAGTATGAGCTTGGTGTGTGCATCGACGACGGCCTTCATGACGCCACGTGACTCATCCATCTCGAGGGCGCGTGCGACACTGGACATCGGCAGGTGTGCGACGCGCACGTCGAAGCCAGCGGCGCGCGCTTCCGTCTCCGTCATGCCCACGCGGCCCAGCTGCGGATCGGTGAACACGGTGTAGGGCAGCACGCGTCCCGTGATGGACGCGTTGCCGCCGTGCAGCAGGTTGGAGCGAAGGATGCGAAAGTCGTCGTAGGAGACGTGCGTGAACGCAGGTCCGCCCTTCACATCGCCGAGGACGTAGACACCGGCGGCCGTCGTCTCGAGCCGGGGGTTGGCCTTGATGAAGCCCTTTGCGTCGAGCTCGATGCCGGCGGCATCGGCGCCAAGGTCGTCGGTGTTGGGCGTGCGACCCGTCGCGATAAGCAGGTGCGAGCCGACGACGTCGTGCGACTTCGTGGTGAGCGTGATGCCGTCCGTGCTGCGAGTGATGGCGGTGGTCTCGGTGTTGAACAGGATGTCGATGCCGTCCTGGCGCAGGATGTCGGCAACCGCCGCTGCAATGTCCGGATCTTCGTGCTGGAGGAGCTGATCGCCGCGATGGACGATGGTGACCCGGCTGCCGAAGCGTCGGAAGAGCTGCGCGAACTCCACCCCGATGTATCCGCCGCCGAGCACGACGAGGTGTTCGGGAATGCTGTCGAGCTCCATGATGGAGGTGGAGTCGAGATAGGGGACGTCGGCGAGACCGGCGATGGACGGTGTCGATGACCGCATGCCCGTGTTGATGACGACGGTGTCGGCGCTCGCCTCGATGCGGGCGCCGTTCGACGTCTCGATCTCGATGGTATGTGGTGCGAGGAAGCGGGCGTGGCCGAACTCCACCTCGACGCCCGATGTAGCGAGCGACTGTTCGCTGCCGGTGCGGAATTCCCGGACGATGTCGCGCTTGCGTTCGCGGACGCGTGCGAGGTCGATCGTGATGTCGCCCGTGTGGACACCGTAGTCTGTGGCGCGTCGTGCGAGGTAGGCGACGCGACCGCTGGCGATCATGGTTTTCGTCGGCGTGCATCCTTCGTTGACGCAGGTGCCGCCGATGTGCTGTCGTTCCACGAGCAGGGTGCGTCGTCCGGCCTTGGCGAGTGCGCTGGCGAGCGGACCACCGCCCTGCCCTGCACCGATGACTATGGCGTCGTAGCGCTGTGTGTCGTCCATGATGTCGTGCGGCCTGTGCGAGTGATGTGCAGGGAGAGCAGTTCAGGGCGCGCGTAGTGGCCCGAGACGTCGAGCGTCATGGATTCTTCGCGTACGCGGGCGATGTCGAGCGAGGCGAGGAGCACTGCTTCTTCCTCGAAGACCGGACCGGCGAGATAGGTTCCATCGGGCCCGATGATGGCGCTTCCGCCGCGCAGCACGAATGGTTTGGTGGTCGAGTGGGGCTCGAGGTCCGCGGGAAGGTCGGTGGCGCGCATGAGTGAGCCTGCCGCGAGGACGAAACAGCGTCCCTCGAACGCGTATTGGCGGCTCGCGATTTGGTGCATCTCGTGGACGGTGGGCCAGAGTGCCGCGTGAATGTCTTCGCCGCTGTCGTGCAGTGCCTGCCGCGCGAGGGGCATCCAGTGTTCCCAGCAGACCAGGGCGCCGATGCGTGCGTCGCCTACGGAGACAGCGTGTAGACCATCGGCGTCGCCGGCGCCCCACACCATGCGTTCGGTGTAGGTGGGCATGAGCTTCCGATGGTGATTGAGGATTGCGCCATCGGGACCGAAGGTGAGGATGCTGTTGTAGAGCGTGCCGCGGCCCGGACCTTCGTCGACGCGTTCGCTGATGCCGATGACGAGCGTGACGCCGTTGTTCTTCGCTATGTCGCCGAGTGTGGTGGTGGTGGCGCTGGGGACGACGACGCTGTGCTCGGCGAGTTGGCGGTAGACCGCCTTGGTGGGTGCGTGATCCCAGAGTGCGATGTCGCGGCAGACGTCGAGCCAGATGGGGTAGCCGGGGAGCCAGGTTTCGGGGAAGACGACGATCGATGCGCCGTGCGCCTTGGCGTCAGCGGTACGATCGGCCGCGACGGCAAGGCCGTTGGCGAGCGTGTGTGGGACGAAGGCTTGGACGACGGCGGCAGTGATGGTGGTCATGAATCGAGAGGATTACGGGTGCGGTGTCGCCATGATGCTCGATACTCAGCTCTAAGCGCCGAAACCGGACCGCGAGCCGCCGATGCGGCCGCGCCACCTCGCGCAACCCCATGCGATGCGCTGGAGCGCAAGCGCGACCGAGCGTGTGGCGTCGAAGACGAGCGGAGCGGAGGCCATCGCCGAGAAGATCACATGATCAGCACGGGCACGTTGCGGTCACGGAGCATCTTCCGGAATGCCGCGAGGTTGCTGCTCGTCAGCGTATCGAGCCGCGCCCTCAGTGCGCGCATCCTCGCACCCAGGATCCCGGCCACCTCCCGTTGCTGCACGTTCGGCGGGAAATCACCGGCTCCCACCTGCTCCGCCAGATACACGAGCTTCTCGGCGAGTTTGAACGGGTACCGCACGTTGTCCTGCCCGCGCCCCGTAATGCGGATCTGGAACAGCTCCTCTTCGAGCGACACGTATTCTTGCTCGAGCGAATCGGCCGCGGCGCGGATGTCCGCCGTTGACGAGTCGCCGGCAAGCGAGGCCTTGAGCGACGCCACCTGCCCGCGCACTGCCTCGACCGCGTTGATCATGTCCACCGTCGAATCGATGTGCGTCGCCAGCGTGTGCACCAGCGCGCCCTGTGCACGGATCTCCTCGATCGTGCCGTTCGACGCAGGGTCCTTCAGCACTTCCACCGCCTGCGTCATCGTCTGTCCCCCGATCGCGAGACGCACGGTGTAGGTGCCCGGCGCCACGAGCGACGCAAAGCGCTGTATCCCCGGCGCCGTCGTCCCCTCGGCCTTCACCGGGAGCCATGGCGCGAGCTGCGGGCTCACGCGGAGCTTTGCTTCCTTCGTCTTGTCGTGCTGGAGATCCCACCAGACGCGATTGAGCCCCGCTTTGGCCGGCCCCTTCAGCGAGCGCACCTTTGTTCCACCGGCATCGAGGATGTCGAGCGTCACGCTGTCCTTCGACGCACTGTCGGTGGGCGCCGCCTGGAGCCAGTAGTGCAGCGACGCGCCGTACTTTGGATTGCGTCCGTCCGTCGGATCATACGACGCGGCGAATGGACCTTCCACGCCCTGGAAGCGATACGCCGCCCGGGGTGCGAACAGATGCGCCGCCTTCGCCGACTCGGCGTCCAGTGTACGGAGCGGCGTGATGTCATCGAGGATCCAGAAGCCACGGCCATAGGTGGCGACCACGAGATCCGAGAAGCGCTCCTGCACCGTGAGCCAGTAGACCGGCGCGTGCGGCAGGTTGGTTTGCAGTGGCTGCCACCGCGCGCCGTCGTCGAACGAGACCCAGAGCCCGTTCTCCGTTCCTGCGTAGAGCATCCCCTTTCGCACCGGGTCCTCCCGCACGACGTGTGCATAGCTCAGCGGCGACTTCGCGATGCCGTTCACGATCAGTGTCCACGTCTTGCCGTAGTTCGTCGTGCGGTAGATCCAGGGGTCGCGGTTGTTCACCTGATGCCCGTCCACCGTGAGGTAGGCGGTGCCCTTCTCGAAGCGCGACGGCTCGATGTTGCTGATCGTTGCCCACTCGACGAGTCCCGGCAGATTTGCCGTGAGGTCGGCCCAGTTCCTTCCGCCGTCGCGCGTCAACTGCACCTTGCCGTCATTCGTCCCCGCCCAGATCAGCCCGGGCTCGAGCCGCGATTCGGCGATCGCGAACACCACGCCCGCGTACTCCACGCCGATGTTGTCCGGTGTGAGTCCACCCGAGGCACGCAGGTGAGATGGATCGTTCCGCGTCAGATCGGGGCTGATCAGGCTCCACGACTTTCCGCCGTCGGTGGTACGGTGCACGAACTGGCTTCCCACGTACACCGTGTTGTGATCGTGCGGCGAGATGGTGAGCGGAAAGGTCCAGACAAAGCGGTACTTCGCATCCGCGGCCGAGCCGCCGATCGCCGCCTCGGGCCAGATCTCGGTGTACTGCGTGATGCCGGTTCGGAGGTCGAGCTTCGTGACGATGCCGCTCACGCTGCCGAATCCCGACGCGCTCGACCACACGATGTTCGAGTCCACTGGATCGGGCGTGGCCCAGCCGCTCTCGCCGCCGCCGACCGAGCGCCATTCGCCACGCGGAATGACGGTGCCGGTCTTCGAGTTGCTCGGCCCGCGCGCCGACGGGCCGTCCTGCCGGTTGCCGTACACGAAGTATGGAATGCGGTCGTCCACCGTCACGTGGTACATCTGCGCGAGTGGGAGCTGCACCTGCAACCAGGTCTTCCC
>JBBQDT010000002.1:0-77488 GCA_038319955.1 Gemmatimonadales bacterium
ATCCGGCGAGAACAGAAAGTCCTGCAGATAGCCGAGCACGTGCTTGCGTTGCCCGCCAACCTCGATCCAGTCGGCGCCGTCGGCGATGCTGTCGAAGACGCTCCGCTCCGGATCGAGTTGCTCACGAAGCTGGTCGAAGTATGCGGTCTCGAGGCTGGTGCCGAGTCGAATCGTCCCGGAATCCGGTTCGAGCTCGCCGAGTAGCAGGCGTAGCAGCGTGGTCTTGCCGGAGCCGTTTGGTCCGATGAGCCCGACGCGGTCGCCACGGGTGATGGTCGTCGTGAAGTCCCTCACGATGGCGCGCTCGCCGCGGGCGAAGCTCACATTCTTCGCCTCCACCACGAGTCGTCCGGACCGCTCTGCCTCCTGTGCCTGGAGCCTCACCGTGCCCGTGCGCTCTCGGCGCGCACCTCGTTCGACGCGCAGGGCCTCGAGCGAGCGCACGCGTCCCTCGTTGCGTGTGCGGCGCGCCTGGATCCCTGTCCGGATCCACACCTCTTCCTTCGCGAGCTTCCGGTCGAACTCCGCCCATTCCTTCGCTTCGACGTCGAGTGCCGCTTCCTTGCGCTGGAGGTAGGTGTCGTAGTCGGTGCCCCAGTCCACCAGCCTCCCGCGATCCAGCTCGACGATGCGCGTGGCCACTCGGCGCAGGAAGGCGCGATCGTGGGTGACGAAGATCATCGTGACGCCGCGATCGATGAGGAACTGCTCCATCCACTCGACTGCATCGACGTCGAGGTGGTTGGTGGGTTCGTCGAGCAGCAGGATGTCGGGCTGTCGCACGAGGGCGCGGGCGAGGAGCGTCTGGCGCTTGCGTCCGCCCGATGCCGAGGCGAACGGGGCGTCGGCGTCGAGGCCAAGGTGTTCGAGCACGGTGTCCACGCGCGACTGCATCTCCCACGCATTGGCGGCGTCGAGCGCATGGTGGAGGCGGTCGAGCTCGCGGAGCGCAGCGTCGCTGGCGTGCGTGCCAACGTCGTGGCTGGCCTGATGGTAGCGCGCGAGCAGGCGACCGGCATCGCCGAGCCCTTCGGCGACGACATCGAACGTGGTGCCCTCGACGTCATCGGGGACCTCCTGCTCGAGGCGCGTGACGGTGACCCCGGTCTGCCGCACGATCTCACCGGTGTTGGGCGACATCGTGCCGTCCAGGAGCTTCATGATGGTGCTCTTGCCAGCCCCGTTGCGTCCGAGGAGGCAGACGCGCTCACCGCGCTCGATGGCGAATCGTGCGCGGTCGAGGATCAGTGGTCCTCCGAACGCGATGCTGACGTCCTGCATGCCCAGTAGTGCCATGCCGATATCTAACCCGAGGCGCTACGCGGATGGCGCTATTGGATCATCATCGGCGCACTCTCGTTGCCGAGCCGATCGACCGTGGTGACGATCACCTGCTGCGCGCGGGGCTGGCCGGCGGGTGACACGATCAGCTGTGACTGCGCACCGGGGATGATCCACGTCCGCCAGCCGCCATCGGCGCCCTGCGCTCGCACCGTGATCCATGCGACCTTGTTCCACGCCGCCGGCGTTAGGCGCACCACCTCATCGCCGGACGCGGCATCGACAGCCAACCTTGCGGTGGGAGCTGCCGGCGCCCGTTTGCCCAGCCACGGCGAGGCAGGAACGAGCGACGGTGAGGCATACAACTCGTCGTGCAGCTTGTCGGTCAGCGCTGCCGCCGCGACCTGCCTTGGCGGCTGGGTCGCAACGCCCACGAGCACGGAATCGCGTCGCACGCCGACCAATGGCATCAGCGTTCGCATGCTGAAATGGATGTCGCCCGTGGCGCCCGAAGCGCGGGTCGCGCGGACCTGCGCGTTGAGCTCATCGGGCGACCATGTGCCACCGGCCGCCGCGCGGCTCGCATTGTGGCCCGGCCACAGGTGTCGCGCCTTCACGTTCTCGCCAAGCCACCAGCCGAGGAGCGCGGTATAGCTCTGCGCGGCTTGCGTGGTGGGCCAGTAGAGCTGCGGCGTGAAGTAGTCCACCCAACCTTCGCGAATCCACTTCCGCGAGTCCCCGTACAGCTTGACGTACGAGTCGAAGCCGGTGATGCCCTCCGGATATCCCGGCCGCCAGATCCCGAACGGGCTGATGCCGACCTTCACCCACGGCTTCACGGCCTTCGTCTTGAGGTAGAGCTGCTGGACCAGGGTGTCCACATTGTGGCGGCGCCAGTCGTCGCGCTCGAGCTTTCCGCCGCGCTTCTGGTACGCTGCATAGCTCGACGAATCGGGGAAGGGCACCGGAAGACTGTCGGCTCCGAGCTCGGGATACGGATAGAAGTAGTCGTCGATGTGAATGCCGTCGACGTCATAGCGCTTCACGACGTCGAGCATCACGCGCAGCGTCTGCTGGATGACGGCCGGCTCACCCGGATCCATCCACTCGTAGCGTCCATAGGTGCGCACGAGTTCGGGATGCGTCACGCTGATGTGGGTGCGCGCATGCGTGCCCTTGGCGCTTGCATGCTTCGCCCGATACGGATTGAACCACGCATGCAGCTCGAGCCCCCGCGCATGCGACTCGGCAACCGCAAACCGTAGCGGATCGTAGAAGGGCTCGGGCGCTCGACCCTCGACCCCGGTGAGATACGCCGACCACGGCTCGTACGGCGATTCGTACAGCGCATCCGCGGCTGGACGCACCTGCAGCAGGATCGCGTTGAGGTTGAGCTCTACCGCGCGATCGAGGATGGCGATGAGCTCGGACTTCTGCTGCCATGCGCTGAGGCCGGGTTTCGATGGCCAGTCGATGTTGGCGACGCTGGCCACCCATGCGCCGCGGAATTCGCGAGACACGGGTGGCGCGCTCGCGGGGACCTGCTGGGCCAGCGCAGACGTCGCAACCGAGGCGACGAGAAGCAAGGCACGGATGAGTGGTGTCATAGGCGTTGAAAAATGCTCGCTGACACGAACCTCACAAGTCGGTCAACGCACTGGCGGCGGAGACTGCAGAGCACCTGCGTGATCATCCATCGCCCGTCGTACTTCGCGAGCAGCAGGTAATCGGTGCCCCACCACGCGATGAGCTTCGCACTCGCCGTCTGGTCCTGCACGTCGAGCAGGTCGACTCTCTTCGGTGCGGTCGATGGCGTCGTCCGCGCCCTCTCCCTGAACCGGCGCGCATAACCAAGAATCTCGCCCCACGTCATCTGCTCGCCGGCGTAGTGCTTCTCGGCCTTCACCCAGTCGAAGCCGTACTTGTGCACGTCTGGCCGAATGCTCCGTACCAGCTTTGCGGTGTCACCTTCGTAGAAGCCTTCGACATAGTCGAGGACGGCGCGGGTGACGCCATCGCGATCGGCTGTGCCCTGCGCGGTCGCGCGGTTCGGTGCGAATGGGCCGAGCGCGAGGATCATCGCGAGCACAAAGGCGGAGCGTCGCAGCATCTGGACTCCTCGAAGTGGTGTCCACGACGATACGAGGATGTGCCGGCCGCGAAAGCGCCATGTCGACGAACTGGTGTCCCGCGCCGACGAACTGGTTTCTACCACGCGCCGCCGAGCCGCTCGGCGAGCTCGTCGCGGCGTGTGCGCGTGAGCTTGAGCCGTGCGCCGGTGGAGAGCAACACCGCATAGTCGCCATTGGTCAGCGGAACCAGCTCGCTGATGCGCTCGACGTTCACGACTGCCGCACGATGGATGCGGACGAACTGCCGTTGCGGCAACTGCGCGGCGAAGGCGGAGATCGTGGAGAGGTGCAGGTAGGTGTGGCGGCCGGCGAAGATGCGGACGTAATCGCCGTCGCTCTGGACCCAATCGATCGCTGACGGCTCGAGCGCCACAACGCGGCCGCGATCGCGAATCACGACGCGGGTGATGGCATCCGGTGTGCGCAAAGCGAGTCGTGCGCGCGCACGGTCCACCGCCCGCGCGAGCTGTCCATCGTCGATGGGCTTGAGGAGATAGTCGAGCGCCTGCACGGCGAATGCCTGGAGGGCGCGGTCGTCGTGCGCGGTGACGAACACCACCAACGGCCGTGTGTGCTCGGGGAATTCCTCGAGCACGCGAAAGCCATCCGCATCGGGCATCTCGATGTCGAGAAATACAAGATCGGGCGACAGGAGACGTATCGCAGCGACGCCGGAGGCCGCATCCTGGGCCTCGCCGACCAGCTCGACGTCCGGCCACATGGCGAGGCGTATCGCGATCCCGCGACGGGCGAGCGCCTCGTCGTCCACGATGACGACGCGCATGCGTCAGGCCCCGGCAGCGAAAGGCAGCGTGATGTCGACGCGAAACATACCGTCGGCCGTGCGCGCCGTGCGCAGTTCCTGCCGCTCACCGTACGTCACGACCAACCGCTCACGCACGTTCGTCAATCCGATTCCCCACCTGGCATCATCGAACGACGCTATCACCGGAGCGCTGTTCTCGATCGAAAGCGCGAGCGTCCCATCGGTAACCCGTGCCGAGATGGCGATCTTACCGCCGCAGTGGAGGAGGCCGATGCCATGACGCGTCGCGTTCTCCACCAGCGGCTGCAGCAACAGCAGCGGCACGAGCGCCCGATACGCATCCTCCTCGATGTCGTACGTCACGTGGAGTCGGTCGCCGAAGCGCACCTGCTCGATGTCGAGATACTGTGCCGCGAACGACAACTCGTCAGCCAGCGGGACCTGCGCCACGAGATCCTGTCGCAGCGTCGCACGCAGGAAGTCGCCAAGCCGGGCGATCATCAACGCCGCGTCCTCGTTGCGACGCTCGACGATGAGCGTGGAGATCGCATTGAGCGTGTTGAAGAAAAGGTGTGGATTGAGCTGGTCCTGCAACGCGCGCAGCTTCACATCCGCCAGCATGGTCTCTGCGCGCAAGGCGCGCTCGCGCTCCGCCTGGAGCGCGACGTAATGCGTGAGCCCAAGGTAGAGAAAGCCCCACGCCACGAGCGTGAAGGAGTTGTAGACAGTGCCACCGAACAGCGCGCCGATGGACTCGTAGGAGCTCGACCGTCCGAAGAACGCCTCCTCGACCGGCACGGTGAGGAGATTGGCGGCGGCGGTCCATACGGCGGCCAGCACGTACGACGACACCACACACGCAATGACGAGCGTCGCCATCGATCGCGCATCGGCGAGCAAGCGCCGGAGGATGACGCGCAGCACCAGCGAAATGGCCACGCCGAGCAGCGTGAGCAACAGCTTCTCGGCAAGCATGTACGAGAGCGGAAAACGGCCGATTCGCGAGAAGGCCATCGCGACGAAGTAGCCGGTCCAGCCGAGCAGCTGGAGGGTCCAGAAGGATGGCAGGGAACGGTCGCGCGACATTCCGCAATGTTGCTCAACGCTGCCCCTCGCGCCAACGTAGTCGGACACCAACGGCGTCGCATTCCACCGTCGTCCCTCATAGAGAAACCGTATGCTTCCGCTGCGTCACCTGCTCGCGTTTTCAGTCCCGGCTGTCATCACGCTGACCATCGGCGCGAATGTGCCGGGCGCCACAGCCACGCCTGCCGCATCCGCTGTCGCTCTCGACAGCACGGTGATCAATGCGTACAAATGGCGGAACATCGGTCCGGACCGCGGCGGGCGGTCCATTGCCGCCAGTGGCGTGCGTGGACGGCCGAAGGAGGCCTACTTCGGCGCGACGGGGGGCGGACTCTGGAAGACGATGGATGGCGGCGACAACTGGGCGCCCGTCACGGACGGGCAACTCACCTCCGCCAGTGTCGGTGCGGTCGCGGTGTCGCAGTCGAATCCCGACATCGTGTACATCGGCATGGGCGAGACGTGCATCCGCGGCAACATCATGCCGGGCGATGGCGTCTACAAGAGCGCCGACGCGGGCAAGACATGGACGCACATCGGCTTCAGGGATTCCGACGGCATCTCGAAGATCCGCATTCATCCCACGAATCCCGACATCGTCTACGTGGCGTCGTTCGGCAAGTACGCTGCGCCCAGTACGGAGCGCGGGGTTTTCAAGTCCGTCGATGGTGGCACGACGTGGAAGAAGGTGCTCTACCGCGACGACAAGACCGGCGCGATCGACATCTCCATCGATGCCACGAATCCGAACATCCTCTACGCCGCCATGTGGGAGGCGTATCGCAAGGAATACCAGATGTCGTCGGGCGGGCCGGGCTCCGGTCTCTTCAAGAGCACCGACGGTGGCGAGACGTGGACGGAGATCACGCGCGCCAAGGGCCTGCCGCCGGCCGGCGTCGTGGGCCGCATCGGCGTGGCGGTCTCCCCCGCGAACAGCAATCGCGTCTATGCGCTGGTCGAGCACGACAGCGGTGGCCTGTTCAAGAGCGACGACGCGGGTGCCTCGTGGTCGCTCGTCAACTCGAGCCGCGACATCCGGCAGCGTGCGTTCTACTACACGCACGTCTATGCCGATCCGAAGGAGCAGGACGTCGTGTACCTGCAGAACACGTCGATGTTCCGGTCGAAGGACGGCGGCAAGACCACCGTGACCATCAGCAGTGGCACGCATGGCGACCTGCACGACCTGTGGATCGATCCGGACGCGCCCGCGCACCTCGTCGTCGGCAACGACGGCGGCGGCGCGGTGTCCACGAGCACCGGCGGCAAGTGGACGGCGCAGGACTATCCCACGGAGCAGTTCTACCACGCCATCACCACGAAGCACATCCCGTATCACGTCTGCGGATCGCAGCAGGACAACTCGACACTGTGCACGCCCTACAACTGGAACCTCTCGGCCTTCACCGCCGCGCAGGCGGCGGGCGGCCGAGGAGGTCGGGGTGGCCGCGGTGGCACAGCGAACGCCGACAGCACACCACCGGTACTCGGCGCCAACGACATCACGCTGGGCGGGATGGCGGTGTCGTACGAAGCGGGCGGTGGCGAGCCGGGCTACATCGCCCCCGATCCGCGCGACCCCGATCTCTTCTACTCGGGGACGAACAACGGCGGGTACCTCGACAAGTACAATCGGCGCACGGGCATTTCCCGCGAGGTGAATCCGTATCCGTGGTTCTATTCCGGCGAGCCGTCGAAGGACATCAAGGAGCGCTGGCAGTGGACGTATCCCATCGTGTTCTCACAGGTCGATTCGCGGGCGCTGTACGTGTCGTCGCAGCGACTGTGGCGCACGATGGACGGAGGACGCACCTGGGACCGCCTCTCCGGCGACCTCACACGCCATGCGCCGGAGACGCAGGAGAAGTCCGGTGGGCCGATCACCGGCGACATGAACGGCCCCGAAGTGTACGGCGTCATCTTCTCGGTTGGCCCGAGCAAGAAGAACCTGAATACCATCTGGACGGGCTCGGATGATGGGCTCGTGCACGTCACGCGCGACAACGGAAGGACGTGGACGAACGTGACGCCGAAGGACATGCCCGACTTCGGACGCGTGTCGCAGATCGATGCGTCGGCGTTCAACGACGGTGGCGCGTACATCTCCGTGCGTCGTCCGCTGCTCAATGATGTCGCACCGTACATCTGGAAGACGAGCGATTACGGCCGCACGTGGACGAAGATCGTCAACGGCATTCGCGCCGACGACTACATCCACGCGGTACGCGAGGATCCCACTCGACGCGGCATGCTGTACGCGGCGGGGCAGCATGGCACCTATCTCTCATATGATGACGGCGCCAATTGGCAGTCGTTGCGTCTCAACATGCCGGACGTTCCCGTCGCGGACCTCATCGTCGAGGGCAACGAGCTGGTGATCGCCACGCATGGCCGCGGCTTCTGGGTGCTCGACAACATCGCGCCGTTGCGTCAGGCCACCCCAGCGCTGCTCGCGTCGTCCGCACATCTCTTCACGCCGCCGGTGGGCGTTCGCTCCGGCACCGGCGTGACGATCAGCTGGATGCTGAAGACCGCTCCGACCAGCGCGAAGCTCGAGATCCTCGACTCCACGGGCACGGTACTGCGCACCTTCGAGCCGGACACCACGCGTCCCGATACCACGGGTCGCGCCATACCTGCCGGTGGCGGACGTCGTGGCGGTGGTACTGCATTCCTGCCGAAGACGGCGGGCATCAATCGCATCACCTGGGACCTGCGCAGCAAGGGCATCGCGAGCTTCCCCGGGATGATCCTGTGGGGCGCCGGCACGAACGGGCCGGTAGTTCCGCCGGGCCGCTACACCGCGCGTCTCACTGCCGACGGACACGCGCTCACCGCACCCGTCGTCGTCACGCGCAATCCGCGCATTCCGGAAGTGAGCGAGGCCGACCTCCGCGCGCAGTATGCGTTCTCCAAGCGCGTCCGTGACAAGGCCAACGAGGCAAATGAATCGGTCATCGGCATCCGACGCGTGAAGGCGCAGCTCGCCGATCGCTACAAGAAATCGTCTGATGCCACGCTCAAGTCGACGGGAGACGTGCTGAAGACAAACGCGTCGGCGGTCGAAGAGAACCTGTATCAGGTGCGCAACCAGAGCGGTCAGGATCCGCTCAACTTCCCCATCAAGGTCAACAACCGCCTGGCGAACCTGATGTCGATGGCGGAGCGTGGCGATGGTCCGCCGACGAACAACATGCCGGAGATCTTCGGGATCCTGACGACGGAGCTGAAGGGCTACACGGACCAACTCGCGAAGGTCTACAAGACCGATCTCGTCGCGGTGAACAAGGAGCTTGCGCGATTGAAGCTCATGCCGCTGGACCCGCAGTGCGAGAAGGTGGAGGGTTGTCCGGCGATCCCGTGACCTGCGTTCAAGCGGTTCATTCAGAGGGCGGCCTAACTACGCGACCAGACAAAGCGGCCTAACTACGCAACCAGACAGAACGGCCTAACGACGCACGCAGAAAGACGCAGGCTGCGCCATCGCAGAAAGACGCTGCAACAGCAGTAACTGCGTCATTCTGCGTCATTCTGCGTCATTCTGCGTTAGCGAAGCCTGCGTCCCGTCGTCCCGTCATCCCGTTCATGGGATGAAAAATCTCCATGGAAGCTTTCCGAGCGGACACGCCACACGCGCGAGCGCCGCTGCGCTCACCATCGCCTACGTCCTCGTGCGCGAGAGGCTGGTGCCGAAATCCGTCGCGCTGCCTGTGGCGCTCGCCATCGCGGCTGCGGCCGGCTCGGCGATCTGGTACGAGCAGCTGCGAGCGAAGTAGATGCTGCTAGCGTTTGGCGTCCTGGTCTGCGCTCTGGTCGTGCTGACGATCATCGCGCGGAAGGTGGCGGCGCACAACGCGCATCCACTCGACGAGCGGGTGCGTCGTGCGATGCAGTTACGCCGCGCGAACGCACTCGACGTCGCGACCAAACCAGTGACCTGGCTCAGCATGCCGCTCGTCGTCGTCACGGCGACCGCCGCGCTCGTCTGGTGGCTTCACCACATTGGCCGCAATAACGCCGCGCTCGCGATCGGACTCACGCCCGTCGTCGCCGCAATCTCCGTATTGTTGTACCAGGCTCGATTCCTGTAGCATTACTGGAGCGTGCGAAGGTTCTCGCACGGACGCGACACCGCCCATGTCCGAAGACGTCCTCGCCTCGTTCCATCCCATCGTCCGCCAATGGTTCGTCGACACGCTCGGTGCGCCGTCGGCGCCGCAGCGCGCCGGCTGGCCGGCCATCGCGAGTGGTGCAGACACCCTCATCCTGGCGCCGACGGGGACGGGAAAGACGCTGGCGGCCTTTCTCTGGGAGCTGAACGCCCTGATTACCGAGGGACTCGAGGCGCCGCTCGCCAACGCGGTGCACCTGCTCTACGTGTCGCCGCTCAAGGCGCTCAACAACGACGTCCAGCGCAACCTCGAGGCACCGCTCGCGCAGCTCAAGGCACGCTTCGAGGCAGAGACCGGGAAAGCAGGTCCCTCGCCTTCGCTCGGGACGACAGGACCCGGGCGGTTCCCGGAAATCCGCGTCGCCGTTCGCACCGGTGACACGCCCGCGTCGGCGCGCGCGAAGATGCTGCGGAAGACTCCACACATCCTCATCACCACGCCCGAGTCGCTGCACATCCTGCTCACGAGCGTACGTGGCCGCACGATGTTCAGCGCACTACGCGCCGTGATCGTGGACGAGATTCACGCCGTCGCCGGCACGAAACGCGGGACGCATCTCGCGCTCACGCTCGAGCGTCTCGCCAGGCTCGCCCCCGACGTTCCGCAACGCATCGGACTCTCGGCCACCCAGAAGCCGTTGGACGAGATCGCGCGATTCCTGTCCGGTGTCGAGACGCCGGGCGGAGACGGACCACCACGGTTTCGGCCCGTGCAAATCGTCGACTGCGGATTGGTCAAGCGCATGGAGACGCGGGTCGTGTCGCCCGTGGACGACCTCGCGCACGTGGACGGAACCGTGTGGACCGCGGTGGTTCCCCTCGTGCTCGATCAGGTGAGGAATGCGCGGACGACGCTCATCTTCGTCAACAACCGCGCACAGTCCGAGAAGATTGCGGGGCGGCTCAACGCACTCGCCGAAGAGGAAATCGCCCAGCCGTATCACGGCTCGCTCTCGCGCGAGCGGCGCCTCATGCTCGAGGAGCGGCTCAAGGCGGGTGAGCTGCGAGCACTCGTCACCACCAGCTCACTCGAGCTGGGCATCGACGTCGGCTCCGTCGATCTGGTCGTGCAGCTCCAGAGTCCCAAGCGCGTGGCGTCGGCACTGCAACGCGTCGGTCGCGCGGGACATTCGCTCGATGCCACGAGCCGAGGGGTGTTCGTGCCGACCTTCCGGGACGATGCGATGGAGCAGTTTGCCATCGTCGAGGCGATGGAGGCGGGCGACGTCGAGCCAACGCGCGTGGTGCAGAACGCACTCGACGTCCTCGCGCAGATCATCGTGGCCATCGTCGCATCGGAGCCGGAGTGGACGGCGACTGGCCTCTACGATTTCATCCGGCGCGCGTATCCGTATCACGCGCTGACGCGCGCCGGCTTCGACGAAACGCTGTCCATGCTCGCGGGCAAATATCCCAGCGACGTGACCGCGGAGCTGGAAGCACGCATCTCGTGGGATCGCGTGAGTGACATGCTGACGCCGGCGCGCGCGTCGCGCATGGTCGCGACGATCTCCGGGGGCACCATTCCCGATCGCGGCCTCTACACCGTGAACCTCGCCGACAAGACCCGGCTCGGTGAGCTCGACGAGGAGTTCGTCCACGAATCGCGCGTCGGCGATGCGTTTCAACTCGGCAGCTCCACGTGGCGCATTCGGTCCATCGAGCACGATCGCGTCGTGGTGGTGCCAGCGCCGGGCGCACCGGCGCGCATGCCCTTCTGGCATGGCGAGTTCATGGCGCGATCCAACCACCTGACGAAGCGTGTCGGAGAACTGCGTCGCCTGCTCGACGACGCGCGCACGCAGGAGGACCTCCAGGAGATCCAGCGCCGCTACCACGCCGACGAAGCCAGCACACGCTCGGTGGTGGAATACGTGCAGGCACAGCGCGCGATCACGGAGATCGTGCCGGACGACACGCACCTCGTGCTCGAGCACTTTCGCGACGAGGTGGGCTCGATCCGGGTTGTACTGCACGCGCCATTCGGTGGCCGGGTGAACGCACCATGGGGCATGGCACTCGGCAGGCGTCTCCGCGAGCGGCTCGGCATCGAAGTCCAGATCCAGACGACCGACGACGGGCTGATGGTGCGGTTGCCGGACATGGGCGCAGCACCGCCGCTGGATGCGATTCGCTCGTTGTCGGTGGAGGAAGCAGAGCGACTGGTGCTGGAGGAGGTCGGCGGATCGTCGCTGTTCGGTGCGCGCTTCCGGATGAACGCGGCACGTGCGCTGCTGCTGCCGCGCGGCAATCCGCGGCGGCGCATGCCGCTCTGGCTTCAGCGGCTCAAGGCCGGCGATCTCCTGGCTGCGGTGGACGAGTATCCCTCCTTTCCCATCCTGGTCGAGACGTACCGCGACGTGCTCCAGGACGCCTTCGACATGGCCGGTCTGCGCGACGTGCTGGGTCGCATCGCATCGGGAGCGATATCGATTCGCACCGTGGAGACGCAGCTTCCGTCGCCGTTTGCGCAGTCGCTGCAGTTCGGATTCGTGATCGACAACATGTATGGCGACGACAGGCCGCGCGCCGAGCAGCGCGCGGCGCTGTTGTCGCTCGATCGGGTGCTGCTGGACGAGTTGATGGGTGAGGATGGGGCGGACGACACCACGCTCGCCATGCTCACCGAACTGCTCGCTCGGCGGCGTGGCACCGCGCAGGGCCGACAGGCGCGCGACGCGGACGAACTGGCGCTGCTCGTCGATCGGGCGGGAGATGTCACCTGGGCAGAATTGGAAGCACGGGTGGCGCCCGCGGATCAGTGGTTTCGGGGAAACCCGCTGACAGCGCTCGCGGCCAGTGCCCGGTTGCTCGGGGTCACGCTTCCTACCGCGAGTGGGACGGAAGAGCGGTTTATCCTCGTGGACGTATATTCGCGCTATATAGCTGCGTTCGGGTCCGGCGTCATGGCAATCGTACGGTCTGGCGCGATGATGGCGCCAAGCGCCGCTGCTAATGTCGTGCCAGCTGTACTCCTCGGACCAGCACTGACCGAAAAGGCTGCTCGGCGCGAAATACTGGCGCGGTGGATTTCGCTCTCTGGTCCGGTGTCCGTTGCGGATGTGCAGCTGCGTTATGACTTCGAGGCCCGGTGGGTGGAACGTCGTCTCGAGGAGTGGGAGCGGAAGGGTGTGTTGGTCCGCGGGGTCTTCGGGGGAGACCGGAGTGTGGCGCGCTGGACGTCACGACGGCTGCTGGAGCAGGCGCGTCGCCGGGAGCTGGCACAGGCGCGGAAGCAGATCGAGGCCGTGCCGCTCGACCGGTTTGCGCGATTTCTCCAACGGTGGCAGCATCTCACCCCGTCCAGTCGCCTCACGGGGACCGACGCAACGGCCGTCGCGCTCACACAGCTGTTTGGACTGGCGCGCCCTGCCGAGGGGTGGGAGAAGGACTACTTGCCGTCGAGGGTGGAGCAGTATGATGCCGACGCGCTGGGCCGGTTGGCGGCGTCTGGTGCGCTGGTGTGGGCAGCGGAGCCGAGGGGTGATTCGGCGTCGACCAGTGTGCCGAGGGTGGCGCGGGTGCGCTTTTTCGAGCGGGGGTCGGGTCGGCTGTGGATCGGCGAGCCGGCTGACGAGACGGCGTTGAGCGAAAATGCCCGGACAGTGCTTGGCGTGCTGCGGAGTCAGGGTGCGTCGTTCATCGGTGACCTCATGGCGGGCACGGGGCTTGGACCGCAGGTGACGCGCGAGGCACTGCGCGATCTGGTGGCGGCCGGCCTGGTCACGAACGACACCGTGGATGCGCTGCGCGACGTGTTGAGATGGCGGTCTGTGTTGCCGGTGAAGCGTGGCAACGAGCCGGACCCGACGCGTTGGTTGCCGGCCGATTTCAAGCCATCGGGGAGCAGGCCTGTGGTGCAGCGACGGGTGAATTTGCGTGGGTTGCCGAAGTGGCGGCGGCCGGAGCATGAGGACGGGTCGACTGGAGTGTGGGGTGGCCGGTGGTCGCTGGTTCACACGGCGGGCACGATGGGTCCAGCGCGTGACGAGCAGGGTCTCGCGGAGCAGGTGGTGCGCAAATGGCTCGAGAGATACGGGATTGTGTCACGAGATTGGTGGCGTCGAGAGCGTCCCGCTGTAGGTTGGCGGGCGATCTACCATGAGCTCAAGCGTCTCGAGTTCCGGGGAGAGGTGCAGCGCGGCTACTTCGTGTCCGGTCTGGCGGGGGCACAGTTCGCGTTGCCGGAGGCGGTGGAGATGCTGCGGTCGGTTGACGAGGAGGCGGTGGTGGCGATGCCGACCTCGGATCCGGCGAACGTGTATTCGTTACCGTTGGCGGCGGGTGTGGAGGCGGACGCGTTGGCGCGCCCCCGAGGCACCGGGGCGATGCTCGTGACGGTTGGGGGCCGGATCATCATGGTGTCCGAATCGAAGGGCGCGCGGATTCGGGTGCGGGACGGCGTCACCTCTGACGAGGTCCGCGAGGCCGCAGAGGCGCTGGGCCAGCGATTGGTGCGGAGGAGTGGTCCGGCGCGCCGGCGGGATGTCGTGGTGGAGACGATCGATGGCGACCGGGCTGCGGGCTCCCGGTGGGCGGAGTCGTTCCTGGAAGCCGGATACCGTGGGATGGGGACAGGGCTGCGATATTTCGCGAGCGTCTAGTGGGAAATACAAATATTTATTGATATGGTGCGAAGCCACTTTGACTATACAGAGATCGATTCTTCAATCCTTGAATCCTTGCATTCGAGCCGTCGGTTCTTAATCGACGTTCACAGGATAAGGAACTGAGCGGCGAATACGTGAGGTAAAATGCGAGTTGAATATCAATAGTTATCTATGTATAGGGCTTGCGGCCTGACCACTCTGCCCCTGCCGGAAGTGCACTCTTTGAAACCATCGTGAACTGACGGCTCGGATTAAAGGATTCAAGAATTCAAGGATCGACCTACTCGCGCGAATGTAGACCGCGCATGGGCGAATATTCATATTAATAAATATTGATATTTTAGAACCCGCAAGAAAAGGATACGCTCCGAACCGGAATGATTCGAGCCGGCTATTGCGCCGCCGTTCCTGCGTAGCCATCAATGAGCCGTGCCCCTGGTACCGCGTCCCTCACCAAGACATCGAGCCATGCTCAAACCACTGCTCGCGCGACTCATCGCCCTCTGGGTCATCGCCGTCCCCGTCTACGCGCAAGTTCCGCCCGCAAACCCATATGGCGCATTCGGCGAACGGCAGCCTGACGCCGAACAACTGGCCGCGCTCATGGCCAACAGGAAGCGCACGATGCAGCCCGCATCCTTCGTGCTGAGCCACAAGGCGGAGCTCGCACTCACTGCTGAGCAAGTGCAACGAATCGAGTTGCTCGCGCACACAGAGGACGACTCAGCGGTCGTACGGCAGATTCGGACGACAGCAGCGATGACTCGGCAAATGAAGGAGCGGGCAAGCGGCAACGCACCGCCGTCGACAGGCTGGGCCGGACCCATCAACGAAAAACAGATCCGCGACGACGCAATCCAAATGGCGGGAGTGCAGGCTGATATCGTGCTGACCCTGCTGCGTGACCGGCAGGCGGTCGGCAATGTCCTCACCGGCACCCAGATCGAGCGCATCATGCAGCTGGAGATGAGTGACATGATGAGCGCCATGAAGCCAAAGCAGCCGTGACGTCCGCACGGCGCTTTGCCGCCCTCTCCCTCGCCGTTGCCATCGCACTCGGCACGACAGGCGACGCGGCCGCACAGCGCCCCAGCCGACAAGGCTTCGTCATCACGCCCGACTCGGCGTCCCTTTACTATCGCGTCATCGGCGCCGGCTCCGATACGATCATCGCCATCCATGGCGGACCGGGGGTGGACCTGGAGAGCATTGCCGGGGATTTCGCACCGCTTGGCGCCAAGCACGTGGTGATCTTCTACGACCAGCGCGGTGCCGGAAAGTCGACGCTCCCCACGGATACCGCGCGCCTCAGCGGCACGCAGCAGGTCGCCGACCTGGACGCCGTTCGCCGACACTTCGGGCTCGCGCGCGTGACGCTCGTGGCGCACTCATACGGGCCCCTCCTCGCGGCCACCTACGCGATCGCGCACCCGGACGTGGTGCGACGCATGGTGTTCTTCGGACCAGTTCCGCCCCGTCGCGGCGCGTTCTGGACACGATTCGCCCAGAGCCTTAACACAAAGCTCGACAGCTCGGCGCGCAGGCGCATGTCGACCGCAAACCGACAGCTCTCCGACACCACGATCGACGCAAGGCAGGCGTGTCGAGGATACTGGGCGGAAGCCATGCGACCCAGGCTCGCGGAGCCAGATCGGACACTGCCGATCATAAAGTCGGATCTGTGCGCGTCGGCGCCGGCGGGAATTCGCTATGGTCTCACGACCACCAACCGCGTCGTCATGGGCTCATACGGCGACTGGGACATCCGCGCCGCGCTGAAAGCCGTTCCCGCCCCAACACTGATCGTCCACGGCGAGGAGGAGTCGATCCCGATGGATCTCGTGGAGGAATGGGTGACCGCGCTCCCTCACGCTCGGCTCTTGCGGATACCACGTGCGGCGCATTTCACGTATGCGGAACGCCCGGAACTGGTCTGGCCGGCGGTGGAGGCGTTTCTCGTCGCGCCGGATGCAAAACATGAATAGATATTTATATTTCTGACAGATACAGATTCACGTCGCACCGCCGACTATTCAGTCGTCTGCCGCAACCCAGTTTTGCGCCAAATCGGTTCGATCCTTTAATCCTTCAATCCTAGCCGGCAGTTCTCACGGCCGAGATTTCATTGAGCACACGTAACGGCACAGCTAGAATTGAAGGATCCAAGGATCCAAGGATTTGCACCACGCGCGTCTGTATTACTTTCACGCAACTTCTGTTGTTGAATAAATATCAATTGATATAATGTCACGCTGGCAAACGATCGTCGCCTCCGCACTCGATTGGGATCAGGCGCACGTCACCCTCGACGCCGCGCTGAAAGGATTGCCGAAAGCCGACCGAGGAAGGCGCCCGAAGGGTTTCCCGCATTCCGTCTGGGAGCTGGTCGAGCATATCCGCATCGCCCAGCACGACTTACTCGACTTCTCCCGCAACCCGGACTACGTCCACGATCTCAAATGGCCGGACAACTACTGGCCTGCCTCGCCCGAGCCACCGAGCGACTCGGCGTGGCGTGCGAGCCTGCGGAAGATTCGCGGGGACAGGAGCGAACTCGCCAACTTCACGACGCGCACCCGCATCGACCTGACGAAGAAAATCCGCCACGGCACCGGCCAGACCTACTTGCGCACCATTCTGGTCGCCATGGACCACTCCGCGTATCACACCGGACAGATCGTCGCCGTTCGACGAATGCTCGACCTCTGGCGGAAATAGCGCGCTCGCTGCCTCACCGCGGCCGCCCGGCCTTGCCGGCCCCGTGTCGCGAAGCGTAGATGTTACGCCTATGTCACGTACAACTCAGTTCCTCCTGGCGTTCATGTTCGCGCCCATCTGCGTACCGGCACAACAGCCGGTGCGTCCGCGCCCTGCGTTCGACGTCACCGAGACGACGATCGCTGACATTCACGCTGCGATGCGTGCGGGAACGCTGAGCTGTCGAGAGCTGGTGAACGCGTACCTCCAGCGCATCGCCGCGTATGACAAGAACGGGCCGGCGATCAATGCGCTCATCGTCGTCAATCCGAATGCGCTGGCCGTCGCGGACTCGCTCGACCGGCGTATGGCGGCGGGGAGCATGACTGGCCCGCTGCACTGCATTCCGATGATCGTGAAGGACAACTTCGAGACGATCGACCTGCCGACAACGGCTGGATCGCTCTCGCTCCAGGGCATGCAGCCGAAGCAGGATGCATTCATGGTGCGCCGGCTTCGCGAGGCAGGTGCGATCGTGCTCGCCAAGTCGAACATGGCGGAGTTCGCGTTCACGCCATACGAGACGGTGAGCTCCATCCTCCCCGGCTACACCAAGAACCCATACGCGCTCGATCGGGTGACGGCCGGTTCGAGCGGCGGCTCAGCTGCGGCCGTCGCGGCGAATCTCGGTGAGGCCGCGCTCGGCACCGACACGGGCAACTCCATTCGCGGTCCGTCAGCTCATCAGTCGCTTGTCGGCATTCGGTCTACCATGGGGCTGACGAGCCGAGACGGGGTGGCGCCATTGAACCTCGCGTCGGACATCGCGGGGCCGATGGCGCGCACCGTCGCCGACGCGGTGGCGATCTTCCAGGTGGTGGCTGGTGAAGACGCCGCCGACAGCGTCACCGCGCGCGCACGGGGACGTCGCTCACCCGACTATACGACGTTCCTGAAGCGCGATGCCCTCAAAGGCGCGAGGATCGGCGTGCTGCATCAGGCCTACGACCGCGACACCACCGACCCGGAAGTCGTGCGCGTGCTCATGGTTGCGCTCGACGACATGCGTCGGCAGGGCGCGACGATCGTGGATCCGGTTGCCGTTCCCGGACTGGACGCCCGCCTGCGGACGGCTGGTGGCTGCAACCAGTTCAAGTTCGACATCAATGCCTGGCTCGCGCGCCAAGGCGACCGCGCGCCCGTGCATTCGTTGGCCGAGGTGATTGCGTCGCGCCGGTTTCATCCGACGATTCAGGCGCGATTGGAGGCAGCGCAGCTCGAGTCTCTTCCGCCGGCTCGCCATCCCGGTTGCGCGAGTCGGGACGAGTTTCGTTCCTGGCTGCGGACCTCGGTCACCGGACTGATGGACTCGCTCAAGCTCGATGCGCTCGTGTATCCGACGTGGAGCAATCCGCCACGATTGATAGGGGACCTCAACACTCCGCATGGCGACAACAGCCAGCTCTTTTCGCCGAGCACGGGATTTCCGGCCGTGACGGTGCCGATGGGGTATACGCGAGGGACACTGCCTGCCGGCCTTCAGTTTCTCGGCAGGGCGTGGGGAGAGCCGATGCTGTTTGGTCTCGCGTATTCTTATGAGCAGGCAACGCGGCATCGCAGGCCACCCGCTTCCGCGCCGCCGCTGCGGTGATGCATGGTGAGGGCGCACGGCGCGCCCGCGTCGCCACGACCGCATTTCCTTTCACCCGATCGATCCGCCGTGCGTCTGAAGGAAGTCGTACTCAGCATCGCGAAGTCTGCAGGCATCTTCGCGATCGTTCGCGACAGCACGTGGCGTCGTCGCCGCCTGTTGATTCTGTGCTATCATGGCGTGTCGATGGACGACGAGCACCAGTGGTCGCCCACGCTCTACATCACGCAGGCCAAGCTGCGCGAGCGGCTCCAGTTGTTGCGCGACGGTGGCTACGCCATCCTTCCGCTGTCCGAGGCGACGCGCCGTCTGTATGACGGCACGCTGCCGCCGCGCAGCGTCGCCCTGACCTTCGACGACGGCGCCATGGACTTCGAGCGGCGCGCGCTGCCGGTGCTGCGAGAGTTCAACGCGCCAGCGACGCTGTACCTCACGACCTTCTACTGCGAGTCGCGGCAACCGGTGTTCGACACCATCCTTTCGTACGTGTTGTGGAAGGGCCGGAGCAGTGCTGCTGACGTCTCGGCGCTGAGTGCATCGCCGGTTCCGTTGACGGTGACGACAGACACGGAGCGGAAGAAGACGCGCAACGCGTTGCACGAGTACGCGACACGCGAGCAGATGAGCGCCGAGGAGAAGGACGATCTCGTGGCGCGTCTCGCCGGAATGCTCGGCGTGGACTACGCCGCGATTCTCGACCGCGGCACGCTCCAGATCATGACGCCAGACATGGTGCGCGCACTGCCCGCCGACCTCATAGATGTGCAACTGCACACGCACCGGCACCGGACACCACGCGACCATGCGCTGTTCGTGCGTGAGATCCGTGACAACGCGAAGAGGATCCGCGAGCTGCGTGGCTCCGCGAACCCGCTCGACCAGTTCTGCTATCCCAGCGGCGATTACGCCGGCGAGTTCTTCGACTGGCTGCGCGAGTGCGATGTCCGCTATGCGACCACGTGCGTCCCCGACCTCGCGAGCCGCGAGGGCGACCCGATGCTGGTGCCGCGGTTCATCGACACGATGGCACAGTCATCGACGGTGTTCGAGGCATGGACGAGTGGCGTCGCGGCGCTGCTGCCCAGGAAGGCGGAGTATCAGCTCGACGCAGCGCGGGTCGCCGTGCCGTCGCCGAAAGCGTAGCCAGCACCGGGTCACACGAGTGCCGCGCTGACCTCGGCAACCGTGCGGACGCGGCCCATGGTCGGCAGGATGTGCGTGACCGTGTGCACATGCAGGACCTCGGCGCGTGCAGACATCGCGTCGGCGACGAAGATCTGCTCGTAGCCGCGCTCGAACGCTGCGCGTGCGGTGGACTCGACGCCGAGATTCGTGGCGATGCCGCCAAGGACGATCGTGCGGATGCCGCGTCGTCGCAGGTGGATGTCGAGGTCGGTGCCGTAGAATGCATTGGGCTGGTGCTTCGTGACCACGACGTCACTCGGCTGGCGATCCAGCTCGGGGACCAACTCGCTGAACTCAGGCGATGCGTTGAATGGCGGGCGAGGCTTGTCAGCTTCGGGCCGAGGAAAGAGAAGCCCATCTGGTCCGGGATCGACGTGGACCAGCACGACGAGCGCGCCCGCCTTCCGGAACACCGCGGCCAGCTCGGCGCCGCGTGCGATGACGTCCGCTGCTGCGTTAGGTGCGAGGTTGCCGGTCGCAATACCGCGTTGAAGATCGATCAGGACGAGCGCTGTGGTCGGTGTGTCGATCGTGAGCTCGCTGATCATCCACTCAACTCTCCGCGGCGCGCCATGCGGGCCATGTGCTCGGAAGCACGGAAGGCAAGCGCCTGGATGGTCATGGTCGGCTGACCGCGACCGGACGTGACGAAGCTGCTTCCATCCACGACGAACAGGTTCTGCACATCGTGCGCGCGGTGGTGGCGATCGACAACGGAGCGTCGCGGATCGTTCCCCATGCGGCAGGTACCGAGCAGGTGGACGGAGGGATAATAGGTGTCGAGCGGATAGGGCCAATGCTTCGCGGCACCCGCGGCGGCGAGCCATTGCATCGCCCGGTCGAGCATGAACTGGTACAGCCGGAGGTCGTTGGGATGCTCCGTGAAGGTCATGCGAATGGCGGGCTGTCCCCAGGCGTCCTTCACGGTGGGATCGAGCGAGATGCTGTTCGATGCGACGGGCAGCGACGTCGTGTGACAGAGTGCGTATAGAGACCGCGTGAAGCTGTCGCGGAGCAGGTGCTTGTATTCCATGCCCCACGTCGGGGCGTCCATCGGCAGTCCGGCCATGGCGAAGGCGATGGGCGGAAATTCGAAACGGAAGTCGATGCCTCCACCGCCGTCGATGCCGAGCTTCGGGTCGAGCTCGTAGAAATCGTGCATGATGCGCGAGTCCACGACGCCCTTGTGGCCGTTGATCTCGTGATCGAACAGTGCGCCGGCGAATGCGCCGCCGTTGAACATGAGATGCGTGCCTACCCACCCACTCGAGTTGGCGAGTCCCTCCGGAAACCGCTTCGACGCCGACGCGAGCAGCAGCCGCGGCGTCTCGGCGCCGTTGGCGCAGAGGACGACAGCCTTGGCGCGCTGGACGACTTCACGCCGCCGTGCGTCGAAGTACGTCACGCCGGTGACGCGGCCGGCGTCATTGACGTTGACCTTGCGGACGTAGCTCAGCGGGCGGATCTCGCAGCGACCCGTCGCTTCGGCCTCGGGAATCATGGAGACCAGCGTGCTCGATTTCGCGCGCATCTCGCAGCCGAAGGTTTCGCAGAATCCGCAGTGCACGCAGGCGGCGCGACCGCGATACGGCTGCGAAAGGATGGCCATGGGTGCGGGGAAGGCCGTCCAGCCGAGCTTGCGCGCGCCACGCTCGGCGAGAACGCCCGACGGTTTGATGGGAAGAGGCGGCAGTGGATAGGGCTTGCTGCGCGGTGGGTCGAACGGGCTCGCGCCGGCGAGCCCCGACACGCCGATCTCCCATTCCACCTTCGTGTAGTACGGCTCGAGCTCCGCGTACGTGATCGGCCAGTCATCGCGGTCAGCGCCGGCCACTGCGCCTTTCCTGCTGTGCTCCACGAAGTCGATCTCGTGAAAGCGCCAGTAATTCGCCGTGAAGTGGGCGGTGCCACCGCCGACCATCCGGCCATAGGTGACGACCGGCCGCTCTTTCGCCGTTTCGAGTGGTGTGGTGCGAAACGTCGTCGGCGACACGCGTGGATCGTTAGTCAGCGCATGGCCCTGCGTGACGTCGATCTCGTCATGATGGAAGTCACCCTCTCGCAGATACGGTCCCTGCTCGAGCACGACGACGCGAAAGCCGGCGCGCGAGAGCTCACGTGCGACGACGCCGCCAGCAGCACCGGCGCCGACGATGACGAAATCGACCTCGTCGCGCGGCTGGTAGTGTACGGAGGCATGGTCACTCACGGCGCGCCGCCTCTGCCGGCTGGTCGTAGTAACCGAAAGGCTCCTGCCAGAAGAAGCGATCCTCGAAGCCGATCAGCTTCCAGCCGGCCTTGGCCGCATTCCCGCCATAGGCTGGATTGGCGAACATGCCGGCGATCACGGGTGCACGGAGCGTCTCGAAGGCGCTGGGGTTCGCCTTCTCGAACTCGCGCATCACCTCGATCTGTCGAGCAGTTGGCAGGCTCGCAAACCCCGCAGTGCCCGCCCGCGTATTCAGCGCACCGAGTGCGTGGTCGAATGCGGGACGTTGCTCCTTGGCGAAGCTCGCGAGACCCGTATCGGCAAACAGGGTGACCTTCGCCTCGCGGGCGCCGGGCGAGCCCGGCTCATTCGGAATCACCTGTGCGGCGAAGGCGTCGAAGATGGCCGCCTGTTCAACCGTAAGGATCTTGTATCGCTGCGGGTTCCCGGGCGGACTCTGGGTGTTAGCGGCGAGCAGGTCGGACGGCATGGCGGCGAACCACGCGGCGACGCCGCCGGCAACGCCGATGAACCGGCGACGGGAGAGAGGAGCATCGTGCATGGGGCACGAGTATGGCGCTCGCAGCGAGCGAGCGCAAACGCTCAGGGCGTCAGCCCGTTGGGCCTCGCGGCCACCGATTGTTCACCCGATCGATATCGGGCATCACGCCTCGAGGATCGACTTCGGCACGCTGCACCTTCTTCTTCGACAGCACGCGATACGTAAAGCGTTGACCGAGATTCCACATCTCGACCGGCAGCTTCACCGTGTCGACGGAGCCGTCGTCGAAGGTAAGCCTGAGCTCGACGGGCATGACCATCGTGCCACGATTGGAAAGCTGTATGTTGGCGTGGCCTGCCGAGTCCACCGATACGGATTCCACGGTTTGGTCGAGGCGCGACGTGGTGAACACCCAGCCGCGCCAGAACCAGTCGAGTTCCATGCCGGACGCATCGCGCATGACGCGGAAGAAGTCCGCCGGTGTGGGATGCTTGTAGGCCCACGCGCGGATGTACTCGCGAAACGCCGCATCGAAGCGCTCCTTGCCCAATACTTCGTTGCGCAGCGTCTGAAGCATGAGTGCCGGCTTCTGGTAGCCCACCCACATCAGGTCGCGCACCTCGGTGGGATTGGTGATCAGTGGTTGCTCCTCACCGCGCTTCATGTGCTCGGGTGACATGTGCAGCGCGTTCGCATTGATCGTGTCGCCGTAAATGGTTCCCTTGAAGTACTCCGCCGCGTTGTCGAGATCGATGAAGGTGTTGAAGCCCTCGTCCATCCACGGATAGAGTCGCTCGTTGGAGCCGACGATCATCGGAAACCACTCGTGGCCGAACTCGTGGGCGAGGGCCCACTGCTGGATCTCGCGCGTCGTGTTGTTCGCGACGAAGGTGAGCATCGGATACTCCATGCCGCCGACAGGCCCTTCGACCGTCGTGGCGTGCGAGTACGGATAGCGATACCACTGTTCGCTGAAGTGCTTGATGGCACCGCGCGCCATCCTGTGCGCCTCCGGCCACTTGTCAGCGGCGGTGCGATACAGCGTCTCGATGCGGATGCCGTCGTAGTTGCTGGCCTCCCACATCCAGTTGGGCGCTGCCGCCCACGCGAAGTCGCGGACGTTGTGCGCCGAGTAGTGCCAGGTGTACGCGTGGTTGCCGGGTCGAGTGCGGTCCGGATGGCCGGCTTCGTCGCGGCTGATGATGGCGACCGCAGTGTCGGATTTCCGCGCGGAGGCAAGCCGCGCGCGCTGCGTGGACGTGAGCACCTGATCGGGGTTGAGCAGCTCGCCGGTGGCGGCGATGATGTAGCTCGCCGGTACGGTGAGCGAGACGTCGAAGCTGCCGTACTCGAGATAGAATTCGCCCGCGCCGACATAGGGCTCGTGGTTCCAGCCGCGGACGTCGTCGTACACCGCCATGCGGGGATACCACTGGGCGATCTCGTAGAGCGCACCGTCGCGTCCCATGCGCCCAGCGCCCTGCTCGGGGACAGTGAACGACCACGCGAACTCCATGTCGAGTGACGCGCCGGCAGCCAACGGCTTCGCGAGGTCGATGCGCATGGTCGTGCCGTATCGTGTGCGCTTGGCGTCGACGCCATTCACCTTCGCGGACTCCAGGGTGGGGCTCCCGGTGAATGAGCCGCAGGAGAAGTCGAACGCCGTCTCGCCGAAGACGAGCGGCGGCGCATTCAGGATGCTGGTGATGCTGGTGGGTCCACAGATATTCTGCTCGACGTGCAGCCACAGGTAGGGCAGCGCATCGGGCGAGTTGTTGACGTAGTGGATCGTCTCGCGGCTCCGCAGCACGTGCGTCGCGGTGTCGAGGGTGGAGGTGATGCGATAGTCCACCCGCTGCTGCCAGTAGCGCGGACCGGGCCGACCGGCTCCAGTGCGTTGCTCATTGGGCGTGGGCAACGCGAGCGGCCGAAAGGGCGAGCTGTCGGCGACGGTGAGATCGCGGCTCTGTGCCGAGAGTGGCGAACTCGCCGCGAGCAGCAGAGCGAGGAGAGGGGCAAGCAACAGTCGAGCGATAAGAGCAGGTCCCTCGACTTCGCTCGGGACGACAGCCGGTTCGCTCGGGACGACAGCTGAGTCATTCATCGATGATATCCACATCAGTCACGAGGCCGTCGGAAGGGAAGTACACGAACCGGAGGGTGCCTGCCTACACTGGAGAATTGTCGTCCATGGAGATGGCGTCCGTAACCACACTATGCCGGCCGGACGCCCGGAAGGTATTGTGTGGCCGACGAGCAGCGGCGAGCGAATCGAGGCACCGCACCACGAGCGACGTCCACCCGGTCTGGTGACTCGCACCGACCCCTCGGCCCGTATCGCCGTGAAAGTATTCGTGGTAGAGGACGAGATCGCGCCAGTGTGGATCGGTGGCGTAGCGCGAGTCGCCATCGTGACAGGGACGATTACCGTCGGCATCGGGGAGGAAGAGGCGCGACAGACGCGCCGACAGCTCCTGCGCCACCTGTGAGAGCGTGAGCATCGTGCCCGAACCAACCGGACACTCGACGGTGAACTCCGGTCCGTAAAAGTGCGCGTATCGCTCGAGTGCTTCGATGAAGAGGTAGTTCATCGGAAACCAGATGGGTCCGCGCCAGTTCGAATTGCCGCCGAACAAGCCGCTCGAGCCCTCGCCGGGATCGTAGTCGACGCGAAATTCCTCGCCAGCGTGACGGAAGACGAACGGGTGATCCCTGTGCACGCGAGAGACGGAGCGAATGCCATAGGGTGAGAGAAATTCCTCTTCGTCGAGCACGTAGCGCAGCACCCGCGCGAGGCGTTCGCGCGACGGGATGGCGAGCAACCGATGCCCGGACTTCGCGTGCGTGCCTTCCGTCGCCACATCCATGTACGCGATGTGCCGTCCGAGCTCGGGACGATTGCGAAGGAACCACTCCATGCGCCGACGAAAGCCCGGCAATTTCGCGATCACGTCGTCCTCGATGACCTCGCAGGCGAAGAGCGGCACCAATCCCACGAGCGACCGGATGCAGAGCGGCGTGTGGACGTCACCGGTGTGCAACTGGTCGTAATAGAAGCCGTCGTGCTCGTGCCAGAGTCCCGTGCCGCCGAGGGAATTCATCGCATCGGTGATGGCGACGAAGTGCTCGAAGAACTTGGAGGCCACGTCTTCGTACGCGGGATCCTCGCTCGCGAGCTCGAGCGCCATCGACAGCATCGTATTGCAGTAGAACGCCATCCACGCCGTGCCGTCGGCCTGCGCGAGATGTCCGCCCGTGGGCAACGCCTTCGACCGGTCGAACACACCAATGTTGTCGAGACCGAGGAAGCCACCGGAGAACAGGTTGTTGCCGTCGACATCCTTGCGGTTCACCCACCACGTGAAGTTGATGAGCAGCTTCTGGAAGATGCGGCCGAGGAAGACGCGATCGCGCTGGCCGCGCGGGGCGGTCATCTTGTAGACGCGCCACGCCGCCCAGGCATGCACCGGCGGATTGACGTCGTCGAAGCCGAACTCGTACGCCGCGAGCTGTCCGTTCGGGTGCATGTACCATTCACGCAGCATGAGCGCGAGCTGGTCCTTCGCGAACTGCGGATCGACCATCGCCATGGGGAGCATGTGGAAGGCGAGATCCCACGCTGCGAACCACGGGTATTCCCACTTATCCGGCATCGAGAGGACGTCGGCATGATAGGCGTGCCCCCACTCGGCGTTGCGGCCAAACCGGCGCGCTGCCGGCGGCGACGGATGCACCGGATCTCCCTCGAGCCATTCCTGAACTGAGTAGTGATAAAACTGTTTCGTCCAGAGCAGGCCGGCATACGCCTGGCGCGCGACGCGTCGTTCCTCGGCCGAGATGGGATCGGCGATGCGCTCGGCATAGAAGTCGTCCGCTTCGCGAATGCGCGCGGCGAAGACGTCGACGGTGGATTCTGCCTGGGGAACATCGTCTCCGCTGTATAGCCGCAGATGCACGACACGCTGCTCGCCCGCCGGAACATCCAACCGGTAGTGTGCTGCTGCCTTCGTTCCCGTCCGTGCCGGGTTCACCGCGTCGCGCTGGCCGCCGATGACGAACTCGTGAAACGCATCCTTCACGTATGGCGATGCATTGGGTGCGTCGAACAATCGCTGGTTGTTGCTCTCGTTTTCGGTGAACAACAGCTCGGGAACTTCGCCGCCCGACGCAGGCGAAACCTCCATGATGGAAGTGCCGAGCGTGGCGTGATTGCCGACGATGCGTCGCTGGTCAACCGAGGTGAGTGAAGGCTTGGCGTGGAAGCGTTCGCCGACGCGTCCCCACGACCAGGTGTTGCGATACCAGAGCGTGGGCAGGAGATGCAGTGTCGCAGCGTCCGGTCCGCGATTCGCCACCGTGATCCGGATATGAATGTCGTCGGTGTCCGCCTTTGCATACTCGGCGATGACGTCGAAGTAGCGGTTGTCGTCGAAGACGCCTGTGTCGGTGAGCTCGTACTCGCCGTCGTGGTGCCCGCGCTGCCGGTTCTCGTGGACCAGGTCCGTGTAGGGATAGGCGCGCTGCGGATACTTGTAGAGCGCCTTCATGTACGAATGCGTGGGCGTGGAGTCGAGGTAATAGTAGCACTCCTTCACGTCCTCGCCGTGATTGCCTTCCGGGCCGGTGAGTCCAAAGAGCCGCTCCTTGAGGATGGGGTCGTTGCCGTTCCAGAGCGCCAGCGCAAAGGCGAGGCGGCATTCGCGATCGCAGATGCCAAGCAGGCCGTCCTCGCCCCAGCGGTAGGTGCGGCTTCGCGCGTGATCGTGCGGGAAGAAATCCCAGGAGTCACCAAACTCCGAGTAGTCCTCGCGCACGGTGCCCCATTGCCGCTCAGCGAGGTATGGGCCCCAGCGCTTCCAGTTCCTCTCGCGACGCGTGTCTTCGTCGAGCCGGAGCTGTTCGGCGAGCGTGGTGTCGGTGCGCGCGGTATCAGCCATCAACCCTCGTTACGAAAGCCAACGATCCACCAGTATATGATCGATCTCGGTGCGGTGCACGTCTACCGTCATCGCCGGGACGCAAGGGGCAAAGCTGTCTTGGCCGAACCGGGAGGAGTGGGCCAACACCGGGTTCGGCGATAGTTTGTCCGCATGCCGAATCCTACTCGCCTCGCCCTCGCGTGTGTCGCGCTGCTCGCCGGCGCACTTCCCGCCCAGACGCGCCCTGCGCCCAACGACACCACGCTCTTCCGTGCCATGCAGTGGCGCAACATCGGCCCGTTCCGCGGCGGCCGCGCTGTCACCGCCGCCGGCGTAACCGGGCAACCGTTCGTCTACTACGCCGGCTATACCGGCGGCGGTGTGTGGAAGACGGAAAATGCCGGCCATTCGTGGAAGGTCATTTCCGACGGGCCGAATGGCGCGGGGATGAGCGGTTCGATCGGCGCCATCGCGGTGGCGGAGTCCGATCCGAATGTCGTCTATGTGGGAACGGGCGAGCATGCGGTGCGTGGTCAGTCGTCGTCGTACGGCAACGGCATGTTCAAGAGCACCGACGCCGGCAAGACGTGGTCGCGCATCGGTCTCGAGACGTCGAAGCAGATCGCGCAGGTGCGCGTGCATCCGACCAATCCCGACATCGTGTACGTCGCGGTGCAGGGCGACCGGTGGAAAGGCACTGCAGAGCGGGGGATCTACCGCACAGTGGATGGCGGGAAGACGTGGACGAACGTGCTCAAGGGCATGAATGCCACGAGCGGCGCGAGCGACTTGTCGATGGATCCGTCGAACCCACGGATTCTCTATGCGGCGTTCTGGGATCATCAGCGGTTGCCGTGGCTCGTGCGCAGCGGCGGGGCGGGCTCGGGCATCTGGAAGTCCACCGACGCCGGCGACACGTGGACCCGCCTCACGGAAGGTCTGCCGAAGCTGATGGGAAAGATCGGTGTCGCGGTGTCGCCGGCGAATCCGGAGCGCGTGTTTGCCATCGTCGAGGCGGAGAAGGGTGGCCTCTTTCGATCGGACGATGCGGGCAAGAACTGGCGCCTGTTGAGCGAAGACCGCCTTATCCAGACGCGGTCGTGGTACTACATGAACGTCACCGCCGATCCGCAGAACGCGGACGTCGTGTACGTGATGAATGCTCCGGTCGTGAAGTCGATCGACGGTGGCGCGCGGTTCAGCGTGCTTCCCGCGCAGCACGGGGACAACCACCAGCTCTGGATCAACCCGAAGGATTCGCGCTACATGATCAACGCGAATGACGGCGGCGTGTCGGTCTCGGTGGACGCAGGGAAGAGCTGGAGCACGCAGGACAATCAGCCAACCGCGCAGTTCTATCATGTCATCGTGGACGATGTCTATCCGTATCGCCTGTACAGCGGGCAGCAGGACAACTCGTCGGTGATCATCAAGAGTCGCTCGGACGGCCCGAATATCGGCGAGCGCGACTGGGAAGATGGTCCCGGCTGCGAGAGCGCGAACATCGGTGTGGACCGAAAGAATCCGCGCTACGTGTACGGTGGCTGTTACGTCGGCATCCTCGAGGTGCGGGACATGAGCTCGGGGTTGACGCGGTCGGTCATGCCGTGGCCGGAGCTCTCGCTCACCGAACCCACCGACAAGACGCGCTATCGCTTCAACTGGACCGCGCCTGCGGTGGTGTCACAGCACAACCCGAATGTCGTGTACCACGGCGGCAACGTGCTGTTTCGCACGGCGGACCGTGGCAAGACGTGGACGCCCATCTCGCCAGACCTCACGCGCAACGACAAGACGACGCAAGGGTTCGGCGGCGCGCCGATCACCAATGAAGGCGCAGGTGGCGAGGTGTATGGCGCCATCGTCCATATCGCCGAGTCGCCTCATGATGCGAATACGATCTATGTGGGAACGGACGACGGGCTCGTGCAACTCACGCGCGACGGTGGCAAGACGTGGACGAACGTGACGCCGAAGGACGTCGGCGTCGGCCTCGCCAACGTGGTCGAGGTGTCGCCGCATGATCCAGCCACGGTGTACCTCGCGTTTCGCATGGACCGGCGTGGCGACTACGCACCATACGCCTTCAAGTCCACCGACTACGGCAAGTCGTGGTCGCGCATCACCAATGGCCTCCGCGATGGCGAGCCGGTGCGCGTCATTCGCGAGGACACCGAGCGACGCGGACTGTTGTTCGCGGGTACGGAGACGGGCGTGTACGTCTCGTATGATGCTGGCGGCAACTGGCAGCCGTTCTCGCGGAACCTGCCGATCACGCCGATCACCGACCTGTCGGTGCGCCACGGCGATCTCTACGCGGCCACCGAAGGGCGCGCCTTCTGGGCGCTCGACGACCTCACGCCGCTGCGGCAGATGAACGACCAGGTGGCGAAGGCGGACGTCCATCTCTATGCGCCGCGCCCGGCGTCATTCGGCGGCGGATCGTCCGCGCCGACGACAACGGCAGGTCGCAATCCACCAGCAGGCGCCAACATCTTCTTCTCGCTCGCCAAGGCGCCAGATTCGGTGCAGGTCGTGAAGCTCGAGATGCTCGATGCGTCGGGGAAGTTGCTGCGCGAATATCCGCGCGTGGTGCCGGGAGCGCCGCCGACTGCGGCCACGCCGGGCGGACCGGTGCGCACGATGCCGAATCCCAAGCAGGGACTCAACGCCTTCCAGTGGGACCTGCGCGCCGATCCGCCAACAACGCTACCTGGCAACATCAACATCTGGGGCGGACCAGGCGGTGGATATCTCGTGACGCCGGGCAAGTATCAGGTACGCCTCACGGTTGGCTCCACCGTGCAGACACAACCCCTCGTGGTGCGCGCCGACCCTCGGCTCGACACTCCACCGGCGGAGGTCGCAGCGCGCGATTCGCTGTCGCGCGCCATCAATGCGCGCGTGGGCGAGATTCACGACGCGCTGCTGCGCATTCGCGACGTGAAGGAGCAGGTGTCAAAGTTCGTCGAGCGCACGAAGGAGGCACCGACCTCCGCGGCGATTGCGGGCAAGGGGAAGGACATCGTGGCCAAGGTGGACACACTCGAGCCAAAGCTGTCGACGAAGGCGGCGAACGGGCAGGACGTCATCAACTATCGCAACGGCATCAACGCGCAGTATGCATTCCTCCTCGGCAACATCGAAGGCAACGACATCGTGTCGCAGCCGTCGCGCGAACGATTCGCCGAGCTCGAGAAGCTGTGGTCGGTGCTGCGGGCGCAGGTCGATACGATCGAGCTTCAGGATGTGCCGGCGTTCAACAAGCTGTTGCAGGACGGCGGCGTGAGTGGTGTAATCCTGAAGGCGCAGAAGCCGAAAATCATCATGTAAGGCCCAGGCTCGAGCGAGCCCCATTCCCTCGGACTCCCGTTTTCCCTATGATGGGGCGCCGACGAGGTGCCCCAACGCAGGTTCCCGGAGTCGCTCGACGTGTCCGAGCGGTACAGTGCTTCGCCCGAAGGTTACGAGATCCGTCGCGAGCTGGGCCGAGGCGCGACGGCAATCGTGTACCTCGCGTATGACGAGAAGCACGAGAGGCTGGTCGCGCTCAAGCACCTTCAGTCCGACCTCCTGCTGACGCCGACGCGCTTCCTCGGCGAGATCCGCACGATTGCCGGCATGCAGCATCCGCACATCCTGCCGCTTCACGACTCGGGTGTGTGGGACGAGGCGCCCTACTTCGTGATGCCGTACGTCAACGGCGAGACGCTCGAGCAGCGCATCCGCCGCGAGGGTGCGCTGCCCATCGCGGACGCGCTGTCCATCGCCGAGGAGGTGGGCGACGCGCTCGAGTATGCGCACCGAAATGGGGTCATCCACCGCGACATCAAGCCGGCCAATATCCTCCTCGCCGACGGTCATGCGTACGTCGCGGACTTCGGCATCGCGCACGTGATCTCGCTCGCGAGCGAGATGCGCACCACAGGGACAGGACTCGCCGTCGGCACGGCGGCCTACATGAGCCCCGAGCAGGCTCAAGGCATTCGCGACGTGGACGGGCGCAGCGATCTCTACTCGCTGGGCTGCGTGCTGTTCGAGATGATCACCGGCGTCCCGCCATTTCCGGGGAAGACACCACGCGCCGTGATCGCGCGCCGGGCGTCGGCGCCGCCGGACGCGATGCGTTCGGTGCGGCCAAAGGTGCCCGATGCGCTGGAGAAGGTCGTCGGCCGCCTGTTGGCCGAAGAGCCAGCGGATCGCTACGCCACGGCGGGCGAGTTCGTGCATGCGTTGACGGCGGTGGAGCACGAGGTCGAGCAGCGGGAGCCGCGTACATCGCGCGCGCGTGCCGGCTTGATCGCGGCGGCGATCATCGGATTGGCGGCGGCAGGGGTCGTCTATGCGCGCGGCGCCCGCGACGAATTGGCGGTGGACCGGTACACGTACGCGGTGTTTCCCTTTCGGCATGCCGGCGTGGCGAGCAACATCTGGCTCGACGGCGACGGTTGCGCCCGGATGCTGCACGACGCGATGGCGCGCTGGCAGGGCGTGCGTCTCGTGGACGACATGCGCGTGAGCGACGTCTGGAACCGTCGACAGCCGCGCACCGTGGCCGATGCGTTCGATGCGGCGAAGACGCTGAATGCGGGACAGCTCGCCTGGGGCGAGGTTGTACCGGTCGGCGATTCGCTGGAGATCCGGGTAGTTGCGTACGATGTGCAACGTGGTGCACAGGCCACTCGACAATTCGTCGTGCGGCTGGCGCGCGACACACCGCAACTCGAACGAGTCTTCACCGCGCTGGCGGACTCCATCATCATCGGCGGACGACGCATTCGCGAAGGGGCGGCGACAGGCACTGGCAACATCATTGCGCTCGAGAAGTTTCTCGACGGACGCGCCGCGATCGACCACTTCGATCTTCGGTTGGCCGAGCAGGACTTCAAGGACGCGCTGGCGGTAGACGAGTCGTATGCGCATGCGCACTTCTGGCTCGCGCGCACGATGGCGTGGGACGGCGAGGCGGAGCCATCCGCGTGGACGAGCAACGCGGCGCGGGCGGTCGCGCTGTCAGCAGCGCTTCCACCGCACGACCGCGCGCATGCCGTCGCGTTGCTCGATCTGGCGGAAGGTCGTATGGCCGAAGCGTGCCAGCGCTACCGATCACTGATCGCCGCGGATTCGCTCGACTTTTCTGCCTGGTTCGGGCTCGGCGACTGCAATGCACGCGATCCGGTGGTCGTCCGCGATGCAAAGAGCACGACAGGCTACAGCTTCCGCGGCAGCACGCAGATGGCGATCACGGCGTACAAACGTGCGTTGGCGCTCGTGCCGTCATTTCAGTCTGCCGAACGGGGGCTCGCATTCGGCCGGCTGTCGAGACGGGTGCTGTTCACGGAGGAAGCGCGGCTGCGTCGCGGCGTCGCGGTGGCGCCGGATACACAGCGGTTCGCGGCGTTTCCGTCGTTCGGCGCGAACACGCTCGCCTTCTCGCCGATGCCGTATGCGCAGGCCATCGCGCCATCGGCGCGTCCGGCGACTGAGCGTCAGGCAGTGATGTGGAGTGCGGACACGTATCGGCAATTGACGGCCGATTGGGTGCGCGCGTTCCCGTCGAGTGGCGACGCGCAGGAGAATCATGCGCTCGCACTCGAGGCGGCGAACGGCATCGCCGGTTCCGGCGCCGGGATGCCGGCAGCGCTTTCGGCGGCGCGAAATTCGTTGCGTAGCTCGCTGCTGCCGGCAGATCGCACGCGGCGCGACGCCTTGCTCGTCCGGTTGCTGCTCAAGTCGGACAGTGCGTCGACGGCACGTGCGCTCGCCGATTCGGCGCTACGCGAGTGGCCGACACCCACGCCGTATCAAGCGGGATATCTCGCCGGACTCGCTGCGCTCACGGGCCGCGCCGCGCGCGCAGCCGCACTCAGTGCGCGTTCTGCATCGGACAGCGAGAGCGTGCCGTTCGTTGCGGCGAATGGCAAGCGCGCTTCGCTTCCCGCGGACGTCACCGCCGGTGCGCTGCAGCTCCAGGCATACGCGGCGCTCGGTGGTCCACGTGACAGCCTGCGCGCCACGCTTGCGCGCACGTCTCGCGCGATCGCCGCGTGGATTCCGGCCGGCGAGCAAGCCGCCGTGCGACAGATGGTGTTCCGGAACACCTTCGGGCTCGCGTACGATCAACTCGCGCCGATTGCGAACATCTCGGTGGCTCCGGATCGCGACCAGCGGCTGGCGATGCGGATCGCGCTGTCCAGGCACGACACCGTCGACGCGCGGCGGCTCAGCCAGGCCCTCACGGCGCGGGCGGCTGAGTTCTCGCCCGGTACGATGGGGATGGACAACTTCTATCATCACGCGAGAATGTTGCTGGTGATGGGCGATACGACTTCGGCGATCGCGCAACTCGACGCGGCGCTCGCGGGCCTCTCGCGTGCGCGTGGCAATCTGTTGACCAACATTGCTGTCGCGTCGGCGATCGTGCCGACGATGGCATTGCGCGCGGATCTCGCGTGGCAAGCACACGACCTCGCCACGTTCGACCGGTGGGCTCGGCCCGCGGTTGCGCTGTGGAGCGATGCGGACGCCGAATTGCGCCGGCCAATCGAGTTGCTGCGCGATCGTCAGCGCACGCGCAAACCATGATGTACGAGCATTCACCCTCCAGGGAGGCAGCGATGACGCGACCCCACGGCCGGCGCACGATGACGCACCAGTGGTTGATGGTACCAATGACGGGACTGTTGCTCGTCGCGTGCTTCAAGACGGAGACAAAGTCCGACTCGACACGTGTAGCCGGCGCCGACATCCGGGGCAGTATGCTCGCCGAGGCGACCTCGAACTACACGTTCGGTGCGGAGCGTGCGCCGGTACCGGTGGATACGACGCTCATCGACGCGCCCGGCGGAACGCTCCCGACCATCACGATCTCGACGGCGACGCAGAAGAGCGGGCAGGGACGCGTGCCGGGCAATCGGTTCATCTACCGGTTGACCAGCGACGCCCCGTATCCAGCGATGGGACTGGCGCCCGGACTGAACTACGTATGGCGCGACACGAGCGCGGGTCCGGAAGGACCGTATCGCACCCTCATCGTGCCGGCCGACACGACATATCCAATGACGTGGCTCAGGCGCGACACGTCGGTGGCGTCGTACGTCCCCGGACCGGCGATGGAGCCACGGCTCGTGCAGAGCGCCAAGGGCTACGGTGCGTGCGACAATAACTGCTCACCGCACTGTGCGTCGCGTTCATCGCTCAGGACCTACGCCCAGAGCGATAGCCTCCTACTGACGCTCACGCGTTAACGCGCGCGACGCCGTGCGGTGATGAGCACCGCGATCTCATCCGGCCGCTGATTGACGAAGTCCAGCCGCACTCGGCCATCAGGCATGGTGCTCACGGTGGCCGGCATGGAACTGTTGGTGAGCATCCATCCTGCGGGCAGGACGACGGCATTCGTCGGACGGCCGAAGCTGCGATCCCACACGAGCTCGTCGCCGACGAGCTTGTAGCGCGCGGTGTCGGTGTACGTCTCGAACATGCGCAGCCGCACGGAGGAATTGGCGGCGAGCGCGGGAAAACTGAAACGAACGACCTCGGTCTGCGGGGTGACGTCCTTCACGTCGAGCTTCTCTCGCGTGATCTGGTCGCCCGTGAGGATGTCGAAGGGAATCGGTGCGCCGGTGTCGAGGTTGATCGCATGTGGGTTGGAGACCGTGCTGCCCGCGCGAACGACGTTGAGGTAGGTGCTCACGCCAGGCCACAGCTCGGTGTAGTCGTGATAGAGATCGAACGCGTGCGTCTCGGGCTGCTGGAGGAAGTAGACGATCTCGCGATTCTGGTGCGCGCGGTCCACGAGTCGCGCCGCAACGGAGGACTTCGCAGCCGACATGGCCTGCGCAGGTACGGCGCGCACCGTCACTGCGGCCTCCGACGGCGTGTCGTTCCAGAAGCTGATGCCGACGCTGCCATCGGACTCCTGGAGCACCTGCGACGGAAAGCTCGATGACACCAGCTCGTAGCCCCGTGGCAACACGACCGCATTGCGCTTGATGCCGAGTGGTCGCGTGAAGACGATGGTGTCGCCGCGCTTGAAGTAGCTGAGCGAATCCTCGTACGTCTTGAGGATGAGGACGCGCCCTTCGCCGCCGTCTGCGGGGACGGGTCGTGCGAGACTGACATCGATGTATGTCTGCGTGGTGTCGTTGCAGCGGACGCCGCCGGCACGCGCCGCGGCGCATCCCACCACGGCAAACGCGAGTGGCTTGCCCGTGGCGCGATCGAGCACCGATTCATCGGTGGCGATGCTGCCCTTGCGAATGGGATTGAAGTAGTGCGTCGCACCCGCCGTGGACGCGGTGACCTCGTAGATAATGCGAAACTTCGCTGAACCCGGCGCGAGGAGCTCGTAGCGCGTGTAGGCGTCGGATTCGGTCTGTCGCGCGGGGGCCTGTGCGCCGAGTGTCGCGGACGCGACCGATAGCGCGAGTGCAGTGACCAGGTACTTCATCGTGTTCATCCTGTGGCTGGTTACGGAATGTCGCCGCGCAGAATCGTCGCGAGCGTGTCCATGTCGATGTTGCCGCCGCTGACGATGCAGACGACGCGCTGTCCGTCGAACGCACCGGTCATCGCGCCAGCCAGCGACGCCGCGCCTGCGCCTTCCGCGACGACGCGTGCTCGTTCGGCGAGCAGCTTCACCGCGGCGGCCACCTGTGCGACGCTCACCACCACCGTGCCGGCGAGCAGCGAACGCACGAGTGGCCACATCTCGTCGAACACGGCGCCGCTGCCCATACCGTCGATGAAGGTCGGCGTGCGCGTGACGGCGGTCGGCGTCCCCGCGGAGAGCGATGCGGTGAGCGGCGCGGCGGTCTCGACTTCGACGGCGTATACCTTCGTGCGCGGACTGAGTGCGCGCGTCGCCGCCGCGATCCCGCAGGCGAGTCCGCCGCCACCATACGGGACGATGATGGCGTCGACATCATCGATGTCCTCGAAGACCTCGAGCGCGATGGTCCCGTTGCCGGCCATCACGGCGACGTCGGCGAACGGGTGAATGAAGACGCCATCCATGTCGGGTGCGCCGTTGTTCACGAGGGTCTGCCACCACTGGTCGAACGGTACGCGAATGACGTCACCCCCGAGTCGCTCGATGGCATCGGTCTTGGCGCGCGGTGCATGCTCGGGCACGATGACGCGGCAGCGCACGCCGAATTGGCGAGCGCACCACGCGACGCCTTGCGCCATGTTGCCGGCGCTGGCGGTGTACACGCCATTTGCGAGCGCGTCGGGGCCCGCGACGGCCATTGCATTCGCGGCGCCTCGCAGCTTGAACGATCCGATGGGCTGGAGGCTTTCGAGCTTGAGGTGTACGTCGCCGGCCTCGGGAAAGGGCAGCAACGGTGTTCGTCGCGCGATGTCCGTGACCCGCGCGCGCGCGTCAGTCACATCAGCTAGTGATGGTGCTTGGAGTGCGGGCGTCATCGTGTGCTCGAAGTTGTGTCGGTACTGCGTTTGGCGCCATGGTCGGTCGCGCGCATTCGTTCCGACGGCCACTTCGCGCTCGACCCACTCAAACGGACGACACATTTTGCGAGCGCGCTCAGAAGCCGTCTTCACGAACACGCACTCCCTCCCTCAGAACGAGTTCAACAACGAACGCTCACGTCTGGACTCACAACCCCAAACGCAGTTGGATTCCTCTCCCTCTGGTGAGGAGTTTCGCGCACGCTCTTTCGTCGAGATGCGTGGGCGAGGAAGCGGCCGTCGGAGGGAGTGCCCGCTGACGATTCAGCACCAAGCCCAAACGAACGACTACCAACGCCGGAAAAAACTGATATACTCGCCCCCATGAACATACGACTCATTGCGCTCATCGTCGCCATTCCCGCCATGCTGAAGGCGCAGACAGGCAACGTCGACTGGCCACTCTACGGCGGCACCACCGACAACACCCGCCACTCCACACTCGGCCAGATCACGCCGGCGAACGTCAAGCAGCTCCAGGTCGCCTGGACCTACGAGACGCACGACGAGTTCCCTGGCTCCGAGATGCAGCCCAATCCCGTCGTCATCGACGGCGTCCTTTACGCCAGCACCCCTCGGCTGCGTATCATCGCGCTCGACGCAGCAACCGGACACGAGCTCTGGAGCTTCGACCCCACACTCGGCAAGCCGTCCACGCAACGCTTCCGGCATCGTGGCGTCACCGTCTCCGGCGGTCGCGTCTACTTCACCCATCGCAACTGGCTCTGGGCGCTCGACAAGACCACCGGCAAGCCCATCGCCGCCTTCGGTGACTCCGGCCGCGTCGACCTTCGCAAAGGGCTCGGCCGCCCGATCGAAGGTGTCACCGTGAGCGCCAGCACACCGGGCGTGATCTTCGAGAATCTCTACATCATCGGCAGCACCGTGGCCGAGAGCCTGCCGTCGTCGCCTGGGGACATTCGTGCGTACGATGCGACGACCGGCGAGCTGCGCTGGATCTTCCACACCATCCCGCGTCCCGGCGAGTTCGGTTACGAGACGTGGCCGAAGGACGCCTACAAGATCTCCGGCGGCGCGAACGCGTGGGCCGGCCTCACTGTGGACCACAAGCTCGGGATGGTCTACGGCGCGACGGGCTCCGCGGCATTCGACTTCTACGGCTCGAATCGCATCGGCGACAACCTCTTCGCCAACACCATCCTCGCGCTCGACGCACGCACCGGAAAGCGCGTCTGGCACTTCCAGGGGATCAAGCACGACCTGTGGGACCTCGACTTCCCCGCGCCGCCGAGCCTCGTGACTGTGACGCGTAAGGGCAAGCCGGTGGATGCGCTGGCGCAGGTGACGAAGACCGGCCACGTGTGGCTCCTCGATCGCAGGACTGGCGCGACGCTCTTTCCCATCGAGACGAGACGTGTGCCCGCCGCGCTGCTCGACGGTGAGAAGACGAGCCCCACCCAGCGCCTGCCATTGCTGCCGCCGCCACTCGTGCGACAGACGCTCACCGAGAGCATGCTCACCACGCGCACCCCCGAGGCGCATGCGTCGGCGCTCAAGATCTTCAACCAGTACAAGTCGCGCGGCCTGTTCTCGCCGCCGTCGAAGGAAGGGATGATCATCTTTCCCGGCGTGGACGGTGGCGCCGAGTGGGGTGGACCGGCCTTCGATCCGGAGTCGGGGCTGCTCTACGTCAATGTGAACGAGATGGCGTGGCTCATTCGCATGATCCCGCGCACCGACAAGTCGCTGTTCGACAACAACTGTGCGAGCTGCCACCGCTCCGACCTCAAGGGCACGCCGGGCATGATTCCATCGCTCGTGGACATCGGCGCCCGCAAGTCGCGCGATGAGCTCATGGCCATCATCCGCCAGGGGCAAGGACGGATGCCAGGCTTCGCCGGCTCACTGGACAACGGCTCGATCGGCGACCTCGCGAACTTCCTCATCACGGGTCACGACGTCGCGGAAACGGCAAAGTCGAATCCCAACTATCTCAAGTATCGCAACGACGGCTACAACATCTTTCTCGACCACGAAGGCTATCCTGCCACGAAGCCGCCCTGGGGTACGCTGAACGCCGTCGATCTCAACAAGGGCACCATTCGCTGGACGATTCCATTCGGGGAATATCCGGCGCTGGCCGCGAAGGGCATCACCAACACGGGCACGGACAACTACGGCGGGCCGGTGGTGACGTCGAACGGGCTGCTGTTCATCGGGGCAACGACGTACGACAAGAAATTCCACGCGTACGACAAGCGCACCGGCAAGCTGCTCTGGGAGGCGACGCTCCCCGCGGCGGGCAATGCGACGCCGTCGCTCTACATGGTCGATGGACGGCAGTACATCGTCATCGCCTGCGGGGGGGGCAAGAACGACGCGCCGTCCGGCGGAACGTTCGTGGCGTTCGCGCTACCGAAGCAGTAACGCGGGTCTTACCATTTGTAGATGAATGCCACGTACGGGACGACCGCATCGATGCCCTTGCCGCCGAACAGCGCAAGGTCCACGGCGATGTGCTCGCTCATGAAGCGCACGCCGCCGGACACCAGCACGTTCCCGCCATTGCCGGCGGTCAGGTAGTTCTCGCTCACGAGCGCGATACTCTTCGACACTCGGTTCGAGCCACCGAGCATCAACACGCCAGTGGACGACGTATTGCCGCGCGAGAAGCCGAACCCCGCGCCCACCGTCGCGCTCGTGTTCTCGTCGCCGAGTGTCACCACACCGTAACCGATGCCCGCAGGGGTCTCGTCCGAGATCACCTTCGCGCCGGCCACGAGCGCTCCGACCGCCACATTCACGTTGTCGCTCGAGTAGAGGCCGACCTTGGGCGTCAGGTAGTAGATCTGCTCGTCCAGCCCGACGCCGGGAAAGAGCGACATCCCGCCGCCGATGGTGAACTGGTTCGTCACGCCGACCTGCACGCTCGGAAAGAACACGTACGCATCGGCGAAATAGGTCTCGCTCGTCCGCAGCATCCGGCCGGTCGGCGCGAAGAAGAGGCGCGTGCGACTCGGATCCTCGGGCCATACCTGTCCATCGTGTACGGAGGTCTGCGCCACCTGGCGGACGGCCACGATTGCCGACCGGGCGATGGTCGTCTCGCCGATCGACGACACGAACTTGACCGTTGTTGCCGTCACCTCCACCACTCGGCCATTCAGCACGGAGCCGTCGCGGAGCACGACCTGTGAGATGCGTCCCTCGGGAGTCGCCTTCATGTTGGCGGTGCTCGAGGTGTCCTGTGCGCGGAGGGTCGTGAACGACGCGGCCGACAGCGTGAGCAGCAGCGCGGTGACGAGCGAACGGTGGGTAGTCATGACGAAAGTGATGAGGAAGACTTCAGCGACGGGAGAACTCCTTGCACGGTCGCCGAACGGCCGATAAAAAGCTGCACCCCGAACGCTCCCCTTGTGAAGTGCGCCGCGATAAGAGATTTATGTTCGACCACCCACTGGAGACCATGATGTCCACGCTGACCCGCTCGTTTGCCGCACTCGCCGCCGTCTCGCTGATGTCCACCGCCGCGGAGGCGCAGAATCCGCCCGCCGCCGCAGCGCCACCGGCGCCGATGACCTTCTTCATCACGAGCGTCGGCAAGGGCGACGGCGCGAATGTCGGCGGACTGGCCGGCGCCGACGCGCAGTGCAAGGCGCTTGCTGATGCGGCGAGCGCACCTGTGGTCGCCGGCCGCATCTGGCGCGCCTATTTGAGTGCCATCGGTACGGATGGCAAGGCGATCAACGCGCGCGACCGTATCGGCGCCGGCCCGTGGCACAACGCGAAGGGCGCGCTCATCGCCGCGAACGTCGCCGACCTGCATGGCGACGTCATCAAGGATCGCAACCAGATCAACAAGCTGAACGCGCTGAACGAGAAGGGACTGCCCGTGAACGGTGTGGGCGACACACCGAACATGCACGACATCATGACCGGCTCCGATTGGGAAGGCCGCGCGATCGGAGGCACGCCGATGACCACCACGTGCGACAACTGGACGAGCAATTCCACAACCGGCAGCGCGATGCTCGGTCATCACGATCGCACCGGCGGCGGGAGCACGTCGTGGAACTATGCGCATCCGTCGCGCGGGTGCAGCCAGTCGAATCTCGTGGCGACGGGGGGTGCCGGTTTACTGTATTGCTTCGCGGCGAACTAGTGATCGGAATGGTGGTAACTGCCTGACACGGATGAACTACCGCGGAACATGGGCGGATTTCACGGAGAGAGCGGAACAACTGTTGATTGTTCTGTAGTCTCCGCGAAAACCCGCCCAATTTCCGCGGCAGTTCATCCGCGTCGAGCAGTCGCACTTCCTGATTGTGATCAGCGTTCATCGCGCACCTTCTGGCCCGCCATTCACATTTACAGCGAGACATGAAGAACTGGCTCGGCGAGCTCGACTCGTTGCTGAATGAACTGCACACGAACGTCCGCAGTGCTGCACGCGCGGTTCGCTCCGTGTTCGATGACGGGCCGTTCCAGATCGTCGTCTATCGCGGCTACGGCAACGCGCGCGTCGCGTACATCAATGGACGCGCGCAGGAGAACCGCGGAGCCTCGAAGAGCGGTGACGCGGACTCCACGTTGACGAATCTGCTCAACACCTATCGCCGCGCCGACAGCAATCCGCTGGGTCACGCGCAGCTCGTCGTGGAGTACCAGCACACGAGTTGCGCGGTGAAGGCCGACGACGAAGGCTTCTTCGCCACGCGCATCGACCTGCCCGCGCCGGTGACCACGAGCAACGAGTGGAACGAATTCCGCGTCGATCTCATCGAGCCCGCACGACCTGGGGTGGATCGCGCAAAGTGCATGGGCGAGGTGCTCGTTCCGCCACCGTCAGCGCGCTTCGGCATCATCAGCGACATCGACGACACCGTCATTCAATCGCGCGTCACGAACTTTCTGCTCGCTGCGCGCACGGTGATCCTCGGCAATGCGCGTACGCGGCTTCCCTTTCCAGGAGTGGCCGGGTTCTATCAGGCCCTCCGCGATGGCGCCACCGGCCACGAGAAGAACCCCATCTTCTACGTCTCGAGCAGTCCATGGAATCTCTACGACGTCATCGGCGAGTTCATGGATCTCCAGACGATCCCGCGCGGGCCCATCCTCCTGCGCGACTGGGACATCAGTCTCGGGTCGATCGCGTCGACGCGGCACTTCGATCACAAGGGCGTCGCCATCCGGAACATCATGCACACGTATCCGGAGCTGCCGTTCATCCTCATTGGTGACACGAGCCAGCACGATCCGGAGATCTATCGTCATATCGTGAGCGAGTTTCCCAATCGCGTGCTGGCGATCTACATCCGCGACGTCACGCGCGACGAGGAGCGGTCAACGGCGGTGAAGAGGCTCGCCGACGAGATCCGTGCCGCGCAATCGACGCTCGTGCTGGCGGAGGACACACTCGGCGCGGCAATGCACGCGGCTGAGCAGGGGTGGATCAGCCGCGATGCGTTGCCGAACGTCCGCGCCGAAAAGCGCGCGGATGCGGGCCAGGACAAGAGCAAGGTTGCGTCGCCCGACGGCGGTGAGCCGGGCACCGGTGCCGGGCCCACCGTGATACGCTAGCCAGTGCTGATCGCCGGCACCGACGCGCCCACCGCCTCCCACACCGCCTCGACACCACGCGTGCGAATCAGCTCACGCGCCGTGTCCGACGGGCCAGGCTTGCACTTGCCCCACTGAAAGTGCGGTCGATCGGGACTCTTCCAGTCACCGCCCCACTTGCAGCCGTACTTCGCGAAGATCACCGCCACCTTTGCGAACCACTCGTTGGAGACGTCCCACTCCTTCGTGCGGTGAATGACATCCACCGCGAGTCCGTAGCCGTGCCAGCTGAACAGGTTGTTCGGCGCATTCGTCACGGGACTTTGCGGCGGCTTCACGGTCCGACCGCGCGCAAAATAGACCGACGCGAGCTCGTTCGAGCGATACGTCTCGTACACCATCGCATTCAACGCATTCGTCGCATCGTTGCACTCGGCGATTGCCGCCGCGACAGCATCGCGAAAGAGCGGCGCGAGGTAGTCGAGCTTGTTCGTCGGCTTCGCGAGTGTGTACGAGGACAGCGCAAGTCCGGCGCTCATAGGATTCCCTCGTCGGCTGCACCGGTGGCCCATTCCTGCGTCGGCGCGCTTGCGATTGGCGCAAGAACAGGTGGTCGTGGCGGACTCTCGCCGTCGGCCGGCGGAGGTGGCGGCGGAGGCGGGGGCGGGGGCGGTGCATCCCCCGACGGCGACAACGTCTTGTCCTTCGGCTTCTGCCGATCCTCCGACGACTCCTCGGGACTCTTCTCGTGCGGCTTCACCGTCGAGCGGATGACCATCATCTTGTTGAGCAGGTCGAACCAGAACGGCGCGCCGAGTGTGACGGCAAATGCAGTGATGAGAATGCCGCCGATCAGGCCCGTCCAGCCGATCGTCAGCCGCTGCTTTCCGTAGTTGTCGAGGCCAATCGGCAGATTGAGCACGTCCAGCTGCCTGGTCACGGCCGCGGCCTCCTTCTCCCGTGCCGCCGGATCGGCGAGTTGCTTCACGTACTGCGAGTCGCGGATGACTTCTCCCGCGCGCGCGACGAGCGCGTCGCGCACCGCCTTGTTCTTCGCGAGGTGGTTGGTGATCGCGATGGCATTGACGTTGAGGCCCGTGGCAAGCACGAGCCCAATGACGAACAGCCAGAAATGCGTGTGCCGCTTGTACTGGCCAGACACTCGGTCCATCCCGCTGTCGAACCACGTCTGGATGTTCTGCCGGACGACGTTCATGTCGCCGCCGGCGTGATCGATCGCAGTGAGCACGGCACGGATCAGGTGCGGACTGCGCAGTCGACCCACACTCGCACGCAGCGCGGCGACCGAGTGCTCGGCGTCGGTCTGCATGATGGCGTATTCGCTCTTCACCGGCCCGCGAATGGCGAGATCGATCAGCGTATCCGCGAAGTTGCGGGCCGGTACGTACGACGGCAGCGATCGGCCGAGGAAGCGCTTGTCCTTGGGATCGTAGTCGCCGGCGAAGAGCGAGAAGATGAGTGGATGCTCGTAGAACGCCTGGGATATGCCGTTGCCGTCAGGGTCGTCGAGCAACTGTCGGATGCCACGCTCGAGATACACCGCGCGCGCCCTGATCACCGATTCGATCGCCTCGCGAATCGCGGTGGCGAGAAAGCTCATCATGAGGAAGACGAGCGCGACGCCGATGGCGACGTCGAGAATCTCGGATCCAAACATCGACACTCTCCGCGTGCGGGTTCAGCGGCGAATATCGTGCGGCCGGAAGGCAAGTCAAGCTGAGAAAATTCTCAGCGACCCACACCGCGATCTACACGGCGCGAAACGCGCAGCGATTGCGCGTCGCCCAGTTGGCGAGATCCTGCAGCGTATCGGCGTCGCCGAGTGCGTAGGAGCGGCGGTGGCCGTCGTCGCCGGGATCGTTGGTGGAGGCGAGCGCGATCGCGGTGAGCGGGATGCGCCAGTGCTGCCAGCGCGAGTAGTGGACATCGTCGGCAAGCCAGCTGTCGAAGTCACCCTGCCGCTTGTCGGGGCGTAGTGGCGCGCTGCCTGGCGAGGATTTCGGAAAGAGCGGAACGGCGGTTGCCGCTCCGGTCTTCGGATTCACGGCGACGACGAGAAAGTCCCGCTCGTCGGTGACGGCGCGATCTTCGGTGTCGGTGACCTGCGCGTTGGTCTCGCTGCCGCCGGCGGAGCGCAGCAGTTGGGTGTCGAGACGCGTAACGACACCGGGAACGATCTCCGGTATGTTGAGTTGAGCCATGAGCAAGTGTGGAAGGCGAGCATGAAGTGTAACCTCTACTTCGGAGCGAGTATGCGTGTGGAGCTAAAAGCAGGTCCCTCGCTTCGCCCGACGACAAATCGTTGTCGCGCTGCTCGCCATCAGCGTCGGCTGCGCATCGGGAGCAAGGCAGGGAACGGCCACTTCCGCGCCCCGCGTCGGGCCGACCACCGGCGCGGTGGTGGTGGTGGGCGGCGGCGCCATGGGGCCGGAGATCCTCACAAAGTTCATCGAGCTCGCGGGCGGTCCGGACGCACTCATCATCGACGTCCCCACCGCGGGCGGCGACTCCGTCTACCCGGCCAACTGGCGCGGGATGAACGCACTCAAGGCCGCCGGCGCGCGAAACGTCCGCGTGCTGCACACAGTAGACAGACGAGTGGCGGACAGCGACCAATTCGCCCAACCGCTCGCCATGGCAGGCGGCGTGTGGTTCGAGGGTGGTCGCCAGTGGCATCTCGTGGACAGCTACGCTGGAACGAAGACCGAGCGCGGCTTCCACGACGTCCTGGCGCGCGGCGGTGTCGTCGGAGGATCCTCGGCGGGCGCGTCCATCCTCTCGTCCTACATGCTGCGCGGCGCCCGCTCCGGGAACGAGACGATCATGGCGCCCGGCTACGAGACGGGCTTCGGCTTCCTCCGCGGCGTCGCGATCGACCAGCACGTCGTTGCCCGCGAACGGCTGCGCGACCTCGCCGACTCGCTCATGCCACGTCGCTCCGACTTGCTCGGCATCTCGGAAGACGAGGGCACCGCATGGGTCATCCGCGGCGACACCGCCGACATCATCGGCCGCAACAAGGCGTTCGTCTATGGCGGCAGGGACGCCACCGACGCGCGCAAGCCGTTCCTCACGCTCTATCCCGGCGATCGGTATGACCTCGCGGCGCGTCGCGTGATCCACCGCGCGTGGAACGACTCGCCAGTGTCGCGCGCGTTCGTGGACTCGCTGTTCGCCGGCGTCGGCGGCAAGGCGACCGTGCTCGTCGCGCAGGGAGGAAAGGTGTTCGTGGATCAGGCGTACGGCATCGCGGACCATCCGAAATACATGCCTGCCACCACCGTGCCGAACTTTAAGCTCGGCGGCGTGAGCGCGCCCATCGAGTCGCTCGTGAAGCAACTCGCGCTGGCGAACGACAAGCTCGCGCTCAACCAGCGCCTCGCGCGCTACATCGGCGCGCCGATCGGGTGGCACAAGACGGTTGCCGACAGCAACGGCGTGATCTCGTCGAATGTCGACGAGCTCTATCGCTTCGCACTGGGCGAGGAGTTCGCACGGACATTCAGGGGTGACACGGCGTCCGTCACTGCAGCGCCGGACTTCTCACTCGGATGGAATGCCGACCAGGTTCGCGGAGTGAACCGACTGAGCGCGTTCGGCACGACGGATGGACGGCGCAGTGCGTTCGTGCGCATTCCGGATCGTCGTGCCACGATCATCATCCTGACGGACAGCGATCAGGTGGATGCCAAGGGAATCGCCGATCGCATCGCCCAACGCTTGATCCAGTAGCTACGGCTTCGCGACCGTGCTGTCCGCCGAGCGAAGGTGATCGCGCACTGCGGACACCATCGCCTTCGGGTTGTCCCACGTCGTGATGTGCGCCGCGCCGGGAATCACCGTGATCCTGGCGCCCGGCACCATCGCCGCGTGCTTGCGGATGGTGACGGGATCGGCTTCGTCCACCTCACCCACCGTGAACAGCGTCGGCACCTTCACGCTCTTCAGGAACGGTGTCGCATCGTACTGCTTCAGCGTCCCCGTGATGGTGAACTCGCTCGGCCCCTGCATGTAGTTGTAGATGCTCGCGTTCATCTGCTGCATCATGCTGTCCAGGTCGGCCTTGACGGGATGCAGCCAGACGTACTTGTCGTAGAACGCACCGAGCGCCGCCTGATAGTCCGGCTCATCGAACTTCTTCTCGGCCTCACGCTTCTTCACGGCGCGCTGCATGGAGTCGGGCAAGGTCTTCAGCAACACGAGCGCATGGCGCTCCCACTGCGGGATGTCGAGCGCGGCGCTCGCGAGCGTCAGGCTCGCCACGTGCTGCGGATGGGCGCGATAGTACTCGAGGCCGAGGATGGTGCCCCACGAGTGTCCGACGAGATGCACCTTGTCGTAGCCAAGATGCTCGCGCAACGAGTCGAGCTCGGCGACAAAGTGCGCGATGTTCATCTTCGTCGTATCGGTGAGGCCGCTGGACTTGCCGCCGCCAAGCTGGTCGTAGCGCACGACCTTGCGGTCGTTGCCGAGTTCCTCGAGCGGCTTGAGGTAGTAGCTGCTGAAGCCAGGGCCGCCGTGCAGAAGCATGACCGGCGTGGCAGAGCCGGTGCCGGTGACCTTGTACCAGATCTCGCCGCCGTCCACGGGCATGCGCGCCTCGTTCGTCCCGAGCGCAGGTGTGGCGGAGACCTTGGTGGTTTCCGGAGGATTCGCACCCTTCTTGTCAGCGCAGGCGAGGCTCAGTGCGAGCAACGACGAAAGGGCGAGCAGGTGGCGTGAGTGCATGTCGATTGCGGAGTGATGTGCCAGGTTCAGGGACCTCCCTTGCGCAGAACGTAGCTTCCCGCGCGACCCGGCGCAGCAATCACCGACCATCCGGGCGCGAGTGTGAGCACCCACCCGTTGCCGCGCACGATGCGATCACCGGCACTGGGGTGCCGAGTGGGCGCGCTCACCCGCACTCGGCCGAAATCATTTGCGACCAGTGCTCCGCCCGCAGTGATCTCGAGGGACCCCCAGTCGGCGCTGACGACACCGGTGGGATAGACGGTGTTCGCGATGTCGAATCCCACGAGACTCTGCGGATCGAAGTTGCGGTTCAGGCTGGACTGGGTGAGCGTCAGCACCGGTCCGTCGACCAGACGCGCCTTGTAGGCGCGCATGGGACCGCGCCGCGCTGAGTCGCGGGCGGCTTCCTCGCGATCGAGTGCGTCGACGTCATACGCCCTGGCGCGTCGTTCCGCGTCGCGCGGCGGCCGGAAATGGATGTGCCGCGCGAGCAGGCGAGCGGGGTCCGGCGTTCGCTTCAGCTCCGTGCGCCACTCGGGCGCAAAGTGGTCGAGCAGCAGGCCGAGCGCGGGGCCGGTGGCATAGGCGAACGAACGGACGTAGGTAGGGGTCGACTGGAATTCGCGCACACGGCGCGCGACGCGCGCTGCGGTCTCACCCGTGAACATCATCCCGAGGCGGTCGCCGGTATACTCGGCGAGCCCCTCCTGCATCTCGAGCGCGGGCTCCAGCGAGTCGGCGCGCGGGTACAGGATGCGGCGCCGAGCGCGAAAAATGAGCGCGTCCTCGGTGTGTGAGCGCACGGCCTTCTCGTCGGAGGCGAGTGCGTCGAGCGCAGCAGCGAGCGCGCGAAGCTCGAGCCGGAACCAACGCCGTCCGTCGCGTTGGTCGAGCTGGTTGTTCGGCGGATCCACGCCGGCGAGGCCCAGCGCGGCCTGCTCGCGATGGAAGACCTCGTGCATCACGAGTGCGACGCGATCGAAGCGGTCAGTGGGAAGCGGAAGCATCACCATCGCCCATGAGCGCCCGCCCCATGTGACGGAGGTGTTGGCGAAAACCGTCGTGGACGGAGGGTTGGTGTCGTTCGCAATGACGCGGTGCGTCGTGCGATCCACCAGCGCGATGGGTCCGCACAGGGAGTGCGACCAGAGTGTTCCGGCGTCTTGCTGGCAGACGGTGTCCGCCTCACGCAGCGCGACAGCCTGGCCCTGAAGGGCCGCGAGAAGAGCAAGTACGATAGGCATCGTATATTGACAGTACGACGGTTGTCGTACATCGTCAAGCATGGCTTCTCCAACAGCACTTCCGACCGGCGCCGAGCTCCAGATCCTCCGCGTGCTGTGGGCGAAGGGACCAAGCTCCGTGCGCGACGTGCACGAGGTGGTCGGTGGGGAGACCAGCTACACGACGACGCTCAAGCTGCTCCAGATGATGCACGCGAAGCGCCTGGTCACGCGCGACGACGCGGAGCGGACGCACATCTACGAGGCCGCGATCGACGAGCAGCGAACGCTCGGCAGCCTGGTGAGTCGGTTCGTGGACAACGTGTTCGACGGATCGGCTGGTGCGCTCGCCCTCCGCGCGCTCGGCGACGGCTCCGCCTCGAGCGATGAGCTCGCGCAGCTCAAGCGGCTGATCCGCCAGCTCGAGAAAGACGCATGACGCTTTATGTCGGCGCGTTGCTGCTCTGGTCGGCGCTGCATCTGCTCTGGGAGGGCGCGTTGGTCGCGGTGCTCTTCGCGTGGTGGGAGCGCGAGCGAGAGCCGACGCCGAGCGCGCGGTACCACAGTGCATTGGCTTGTATCCTCGTTCTGGTGGCAGCGTTCGCTGGCAATGCTATCGTGACACACGTGGCGCTCGTCGCGAACGCGCGCCTCGGTGGCGCGGGCGCTCCCGAGACGGGACTTCCGGTGGCCGCGGCATTCGACAGTCTCACGCTGCTCGTGTGGTTGTGGGCGATCGGTGCCGGCACGCACGCGATTCGGCTCGGTATCGGCGCATGGCACTTCGCGAGCGTGCGACGGCATGCTGTCGCGGCGCCGGCGGAACTCGTCCGTCGCGTCGAATCACTCGCGTGCTCGATGGGAACCGGGTTGCCGCAGGTGCTCGTCGCAAAGTCGCGAAGCGGTCCGTTCGTGATGCAGCGCGTGCTGATGCTGCCGAGCGATTGGGAGCTGGGCGAGGAGCTCGATGCAGTGGTGCTGCACGAGCTCGCGCATCTTCGGCGGCGCGACGTCGAGTCGAATGCCGTGCTGCGGGCAATTCAGGTCGTGCTGTGGTTTCATCCGGCCGTGTGGTCGCTCGTGCGCTCGGCGGTGAACGCACGTGAAGAGGCGTGCGACGTGGAGTCCGTCGCACGGTCGAGCAGTGCCTTGGTGCTGGCGCGCGCGCTGGTGAAGCTCGAAGAGCAGCGACAGTCGCTCGGCGCGAGCGACGGAGCGTTGGTGGTTCGCGTGCAGCGGCTGATCGCCGGCACTCATGGGACGAGCCATGGGCGCTCGTTCATCCTGGCGCCGATCGTCGTGTTGTTGGTTGGTGGAGTGTTGGCGGCTCGCCTTGCGCCGAGGAACGAGCAGCTGGTGCTCGTGGGTGCCGGAGCGGATGCGCTGCCGGTGGAGCGGATGGTCATCACCGCGCGCGATCCGGCGGGGCAGTTCACGGTGACACTGCTGAATGGCCGTGTTGCTGGAGCGACGATCGCCGGGGTGCCGGTGGAGCGCGGAGCGATGCGGCGGCGCGATCGAACGCTGGTACTCGCGGACGTGGTGACGATGGAGCTCGATCCGCGCGGGTCGATTCGGTGGATGCCACGCGTCGGTGTGGCCGTGGGGGGTCGATAGGCGGCCTCATGGCAATTTTGCCATGAGGATGGCTCAAACACTGAATCGCATCGCCCGCGCACACGATCTTTCGCAGCGCGCTCGCATCAGCGACGATGTGTGGAGGATGACCGACACAAAGATTGCGGCCACCGCTTGCGACGGCAGCGCTGCGCTCCCCAATTGAGAGGGTAGGATACCGCTCAGCGACCATGGAGGAAGGGCATGACCGTGCTGATCGCTGGCGCGACTGGCCAACTTGGCGGAACAATCGCACGAAAGCTGCTTCGCGCCGGCGTTCCCGTGCGGGCACTCGGCCGCAATCCGACCAAGCTCGATGCGCTCGCGACGCTGGGCGCGCAGACCATCCCGTGCGACTTGCGCGACCGCGCGGCGGTCGATCGCGCGTGTCGCGACGTCGAGCAGGTCGTCACCACGGCCAACAACGTCATGGGACGGGGCGCGAACAGTCCCAACCGCGTCGATGTGCTGATGCATCACAACCTCTCCGCGGCCGCCAAAGCCAACGGCGTGCGGCGGATCCTCTATATCGGCGCACGTGGAGTGGGTGGGGCCGACTCACCGGTGGACTACTTTCGCGTGAAGCACCAGGTGGAGCAGGTAATCAAGGGGTGTGGCGTGCCGTACGTGGTGCTCAGTCCGAGTGCCTTCATGGACCTCTGGGTGCCCATGATCGGCGACGGCATCGTCGCGAAGCACGTGGCGACATTGTTTGGCGACGGGACGAGCGTGTGCAACTACATCGCAGTCGACGACGTCGCCGAGATCGCGACGCGCATTCTCGGGCGCCGTGAGATCGAGAACGAGACGATCGAGATCGGTGGACCATCGACGATCTCGCTGAACGATCTCGCGACGATGATCGAGACGACGCTTGGCGTCTCAGCCCGTCGACGCAGAATTCCGGTCCCGCTGCTTCGGTGGGGCAGCATGCTGCTGCGCCCCGTTCACGAAGTGGCGTCGCGCATGATGTCGCTCGGCTACTTCACGGCGACGAACAGCGATCGTTTCGACGACTGGCCTCGTTCGATGAAGCGATTCGACGTGTCGCCAATGACGCTCGAGGCATTCGTCTCCGCGAAGTATCGGCGATAATCGCGGATCGTTCGCACCGCTCAGCTCCAGCAGGATGACAAACACCTTCACGTATTTCGTCGCGGTCGCAGCGCTCCTTGCAGCGTCGCATGCCGGCGCGCAGAGCTACGAGCTGACCCACGGCCGGTGGTTCGACGGCAACACCTTCACTGCACGCACCGTGTACGTGGACCGGGGCGTGTTCGTCGCGCGCCGCCCCGCACATGTCGATTCGACCATCGATCTGGCTGGGAAATTCATCGTGCCGCCATACGGCGAGGCGCACAACCACAACATCGAGGGCTCGCCTCCGGCGACGATCAAGAAGTATCTCGACGCAGGGATCTTCTATGTAAAGGACCCCTGCAGCTTCCCGGAGGCCTCCGTGGAGGCGGTGGGGAAGCTCAACATCCCGACGAGCATCGACGGCAGTGTTCTCCGGGGGGTGTCTCACGAGCCGAGATGGACATCCCTCGGGCCTGTGGCGGCGCAACGTCGCCCGCGGCTCGATGAAGCCGGAGGACGGCGACGGCCGATCCTTCCATGCGCTCATCAACTCCACGGACGTCGAGCGTCGGTGGCCCACCATCCTCGCGAGCAAACCTGATTTCATCAAGGTCATTCTCGTCTACTCGGAGGAGCATGAGAAGCACGCGAACGACGCGGCGTACTTCAACTGGCACGGGATGGAGCCGAAGCTGTTGCCGCTCGTGGTTGAACGCGCGCACTCGGCCGGCCTCCGCGTATCGACACACATCGAATCCGCCGCGGACTTCCACGCTGCCGTCACAGCCAGGCGTCGACGAGATCAACCACATGCCGGGCTTCCGTCCCGATCGCGATTCCGTCAGCACCTTTTCGCGCGGCGTCGCGAGATACGCGATCTCGCCGGCGGACGCGAGACTCGCCGCACGACGCGGGATCTACGTCGTCACCACCCTTGGCGAATCCACCGACCTCCTCGCGATGGGCGACAAGTCGGGGCTCGACTCGGCCACGCGTGCGATGATCCGCAATCTCTATGTTCGCAACCTTCGCCTGCTTCGCTCGGCGGGTGTGCGCATCGCCATCGGGAGCGACGCCTACCGCGGCAACAGCATGACGGAGATCATGTCCGTCCGCACGCTCGGCGTCTTCGACGATCGCGAGCTGCTCCGCATGTGGTCCATCGTCACGCCGAAGACGATCTTTCCGGGACGCCACATCGCGTGCTTCGATGCCGGATGCGAGGCGTCGTTCCTCGCGCTCGACGGCGATCCGCTCACCGACTTCATGAACACGCAGCGCATCGGGCTGCGAATGAAACGCGGCATCTGGCTGTAAACGGTTGTCGCTATAGCGGGCGAGCGAGGACTTTACGCCTATGAGCACGGGCTCCTTAAAAAATGCTAAGGGGAGCGATGGCATGTTCAGCAAAAAAGGATACCGTATAGCCTCGGCTGTACAACCTCCATCAAGGGGCATGATATGCCACACACACCAAAGGTGCTCAGTGAACTGAAACGCATCCACGAGGCGGCACGAGCGAGTGACGACGGGAACCGTTGCGCCGTTGCGCCACACCCTGATCTCAAGGACGCCATCGAAGCCGCGCTTCGCGACGTCAATGAGCGCGGAATCTTCCCGGATGCTCTCAGCATGCGCGCGTCCGAGCCGAAGCGAGTCGGGTTCAACGACGGCGTGATCATCCCGCCCAGCTTGTTTCCGCTGGGCACCGCTCCGAGCCGCATCACCAACGCGGCCGCCGAGCGAGCGCCGTTGCGCGGCACACTGCGCGTGATCGTCGTGCTGGTGGACTTCAGCGACCACGCCATGACGACGTCGCAGAATCACTTCCGGGATCTGTTCTTCTCCACCGGCGTGATCCCGACAAGGAGCGTCCGGGAGTACTACACCGACGTGACCAATGGACTCATCGATATCCAGGGGGACGTGGTTGGCCCATTCCGGCTTCCGCAGACGCTTGCCACGTATGCGCACGGCGCAGCGGGAATCGGCGCTGCGTTGCCGAATGCGCAGACGATGGCGCGCGATGCGCTGCTCGCGGCCAATCCCTCAGTCAACTTTGCTCCCTATGACAACGATGGAAACGGCTTCGTGGACGCGTTCATCGTCATCCATGCCGGCACTGGCGGTGAAGTGTCCGGATCGTCGGGCGACATCTGGTCGCACAAGTGGACCGTCGAGGGCGGAGCGCAGAGCGTCGACGGAACGAAGGTGTTTGCCTACCTCACAGTCCCGGAAGACTGTCGCATCGGCGTATGCGCTCACGAGTTGGGTCACCTCCTGTTCGGCTTTCCGGACCTCTACGATACCGACGGCTCATCCGAAGGGATCGGCAACTTCTGCCTGATGGCGGCCGGAAGCTGGGGCGGCGGTGGTAACACACCAACACATCCGTCCGCGTGGTGCAAGGCGAATCAGGGATGGGTGGCGACGAACAACCGTACGTCGAACGGAGTCGTGAGTGTCCAGGACGTCAAAACATCTCACACGGTATATCGCCTCTGGAACAATGGGGGAGCGGGAAGTGAGTACTTCCTCGTGGAAAACAGGCAGCAGGCCGGCTTCGATGCATCGCTGCCTGGGGGTGGGCTGCTGATCTGGCACATCGATGAATCAGTGTCCACGAACACCAACGAAAACCACTACAAGGTTGCGTTGATGCAGGCCGACGGCCTGCGGGACATGGAACTCCATCATAGCCGCGGGGACGCAGGTGATCCGTATCCAGGCAGCCACGGCAATACAGTCTTCAACAAGACATCGACTCCCAATTCGAAGTCCTATTCGGGAGCCGACACGTGCGTCGGCGTGACGGCAATCTCCGCGAGCGGCCCGGCGATGACGGCGAATCTCCAGGTCTCCTGCGTGGTGAAGATCAAGGAAGTCAAGGAAAAGGAAAAGAAGGAATTCAAGGAAAAGGAGAAGAAGGAGTTCAAGGAAGTAAAGGAGAAGGAGAAGAAGGAGTTCAAGGAGATAAAGGAGCTCAAGGAAAAGGAGAAGAACCCGAAGGAAATCAGGGAAGGAAAGTTCAGCGACAAGTTCTCCGAAGGAAAATTCTCGGAGGTATTCCACGCAGAGGGTGGAGGAGGACTCGCTGATCTCGAGGCACGACTCTCGGCCATCGAACACGCGCTCGGCATTGCTGGGGAGGATCAGTCGGGGGAAGCGCCATTCATCGGGATGGAGCTGAGACCCGATTTGAGCCAGAGTGCATTTTCGGAAGAGCCGGAGATGGCGGACGTGCAAGCGGAAATGGCGTCCGGATCCGCACAGGCGAAACGACACTTCGACTCCAAGCAACAGGAGTAAGGAGACAGAGTCCCCGTACGATGCGATGCTTGATCATCGCGAACGAAAGTGACTACACCGCACGTGCCGTGGCGCAGCTCCTTCGACAACGCCACGGCACAGATGCGGTGCAGCTCCGTAGCATCAATGAGATCGTGTTCGCTCCATACTGGGAGCACGAAGTCAGCGACACGGGCACGCAGTCACGCGTTCGATTTCATGATGGGTCGTCGCTCTCGGACTTCCGTCCGACAGTGGTTCTCAATCGTCTGGATGCGGCCGACATACCCGCGTCCGTCGGCACGCATCCGATGGACAAGGAATACGGGCGGCTCGAGTGGGGCGCGTTGCTGCTCAGCTGGTTGAACAGCATGGACATTCCCGTCGTCAACCCACCGACGGCAGGAAGCCTGTCTGGAGGCGCGTTCCGGATTGCGCCGTGGTATCAGCTCGCGCGACGGGCAGGACTGCAGGTGATGCCACGGTATGCAACCACCGATGCACGCGACTTCCCGCCCCTGCGCGGCTACGAAAAGTCCGGCGATGGAGCGTACGGGTGGTATCAGCAGCACGGGGAGCACGACTGGTGCGCGACAGATGTAGTCGGCAGCGCGACATTCGATGCGCCGTCAGCTGAAATCGGCGGCGCGTGCCAGCGGCTGGCAGGGTTCGCACGGGTGCGAATGCTTCAGGCCGTGTTCTGTCGAATGACCGGAGCGCAGAGCTCCTGGCGATTCCACTCTGCGACGACTACGCCAGATCTTCGAACAGACGACCGGTTGCTGGCGCTTGTCGCACTGCTCGAGCGGGAGGGGCGCCCAGCATGACGATCCTGTTTGCTGGAGTCCCGTCGGAGCCACCACTCGCGCTGGCGATCGAGAGCGCGAGGGTGCTCGAGCTTGATTTCGTCGTGTTCAACCAGCTCGACAGCGACTTCAATGCGATCGCGCTCGAGCTCGGAGAAGCCGCACCGTGTGGTGTCGTTCAGATAGGAGGCGAGCGAGTATCGCTCGAGTGTTTTTCCGGGATATATGCGCGGCTCGTGGACGTCAGCACGATTCCTCCGTTGCGCGTTCGCGATCCCTACGCTCCGCCAGCGGATGCGATCGATCGAGCCATGTTGACGACATCTCTGCTCTCTGAATGGCTCGAGGTCGCACCCTGTCGAGTCGTCAATCGCCCGAGCATGATGGCGAGCAACGGCTCGAAGCCATATCAGGCGCAGTTGATCATGGCGCAGGGTTTCCTCACGCCTCCGACACTGATCACGAACGAGCCGGCCGCGGTGGCAGCCTTCCGTGAGCGACACCCGAGAGTCGTGTATAAATCAATCAGCGCGATACGCTCCATCGTGAGCGAACTCGATGCAGCGGCAATGGAACGGATCTCGTCGATCAAGCATCTACCAACGCAATTCCAGGCACATGTTCCGGGAACGGACTTCCGCGTGCACGTCATTGGAGACACCGTGTTCACCAGCAAGATCTCCTGCGACGCGCTGGACTATCGCTACGCCCATCGAAGCGATGCCGACCTCGGCATGAGTCCGGCCGAACTCCCAGCGGAGGTGGAGGATCGCTGTCGCACACTTGCGCGCGCGCTTGGACTGGCCTTTGCCGGGATCGACCTCAAGGTGACACCCGAAGGGCAGTGGTACTGCTTCGAGGTCAATCCGTCTCCAGCATATAGCTTCTTTCAGGCAGAAGCAGGGCAGCTGATCTCGGATGCGCTCGTCCGATATCTTTCAGGGGAATGAGCACAGGAGGATGTCATGATGGTCTCAGTGATCGAAAACCGCGCCGAGATACGCGGTACCGTGCAGGGCATTCACGCCGATGACAGCAGCCCAGCCCAGCATCGAATCGTCGTACACGTGTCGGATGTGCGAGACGTGCCGGGTTTCGCCAATCTTCTGTCGTCGGCGTCGGGTACGCCTCTGGAGATTTCGATCGAGGCGCCGACTCGAGAACCACTGAGCGTGGGCCAGCCGATCCATCTCGAGGTTCGGCGCACGGGACCGACCACCGTATACGGCGAGATCAAACAGGCTACGGGAACATAGCAAGCGACTGCGCGCGATGTTCGAGCTCATCGCGCGGCGCCGGGCGAGGTGGACGTCTACGACCTCCGCGCGCTGGCCAAGGTCGGTACGGTCGACGTCGGCCAACAGGCGGGCGGGATCGCGTTCTGGGAAAGCAGGAGCCGGCGAAAGGACCGGGATCGGCAGCGCTAGATCATCTCGCCTTCTTCTTTGCCTGTGCGAGGGCGCTTCCCGCGGCGGACTTTGACGTAGCGCTGGTACGTCCGTCGCGCAGCGTCGACGATGCCTTCGTTGCCACCTTCTTGGACGTCGTCTTGTTCGTCTTCCGCTGCGCGAGCGCGCTCCCCGCGCTGCTCTTCGACTTCGGGGACGTCGACTTGTTCGTCAACGTGCCCGATGCCTTCGATGCCGCTTTCTTGCCAGTTTCCTTTGCCATTGCAGTGCCCCGTGGAGTAAGGAAACAGTTGCAAGTGCACGCAACGTGCCGATGGCCGCTATTGCTTCGTGAAAATCACGACGCATCGATTCGCCTTTGCATCCCGCTCGCCATCGCGCGAGCCGCTTACTGACAGAAAACGAGTCGCTCGCTCAAGCGCGGCGTGGAAGCGCGTCCGCCCTCGGCGAACTATCCCAATCATCCCGTCCCTACTCCCTCACGCCTGCGCCCTCGATGCTGAACTCTCGATGCACGTCTCGCTCAACAGCGTCGAGTTCTCAGGACGCGGCGAACGCCGCGATCGCGCTGATCCTGACATCAGCGTCGAGTTCTCGGGACGCGGCGAACGCCGCCATCGCGCCGATCCTGGCATCTCGACACGTACAGCGAGACCTGCGTCGAGGCGACAGCATCGAGCTCGCAGGCGTGAGGTCAATGTATCCTTGGTGCATTCCAATGGTGACGGGCGTGCCGCGCGGCGCCGCTACTGTCCCCGGATGCAAGATTTCAAGCACATTCGAGCTTGGCAGCGGGCGCATGCCATGGCAATCGCCTTGCAGTCGCTCTCGCGCGGCTTCTCGCGGCTCGGACATGGGAACTTGCGCGGACAACTGCACCGGGCAGCGTCGAGCATCCCGTGCAATATCGTCGAGGGCTGCGGAGCCACGTCGAACAAGGAATTCGCGCGGTACCTCGATATCGCGATCAAATCCGCGAACGAAACGGAGTACCACCTCCTCTGCGCGCGTGATCATCACCTTCTGTCGCCTGACGCTTGGCGGAAGTACACGAGCGAGACCGTCGAACTACGCAAGATGATCTACGCGTACCGCCGGAAGGTCCTGGACAGCGATCGCGACGCGAACTGATCGGAGCCTGTTCTCATTCCCTATCCAGAGACGCTGATGCGCGAAAAGGGGGACGGCCCAGCCGAACATCCTCACGCCTTGACTCTCGATGCTGAAGTCTCGATGCCTCTCTCGGCATCAGCGTCGCGATATCAGATGGGCGTGAAGGTACACGTCGCCGTGTCCTGATATCTCGACGCTGAGAGTGAGACTTGCTTCGAGGCCTCAGCATCGAGATTCAAGACGTGAGACGGCAGTGCTGCTGAGCTGTCCCAGAGCTTCCGCGCGAATCGCGACGCGAACTGATCCGAGCCTGTTCTCATTCCCTATCCAGAGTCGCTAGTGCGCGAAAAGGAAGACGGCCCAGCCGAACATCCTCACGCCTTGACAATCGATGCTGAATTCTCGATGCCTCTCTCGGCATCAGCGTCGCGATATCAGATGGGCGTGAAGGTACACGTCGCCGTGTCCTGATATCTCGACACTGATAGCGAGACTTGCTTCGAGGCCTCAGTATGGAGATTCAAGGCGTGAGACGGCAGTGTTGCTGCGCTGTCCTATGGCTTCCGCGCGAATCGCGACGCGAACTAGTCGGAGCTTGTTCACATTCCGTATCCAATGACGCTGATGCGCGAAAAGGGGAACGGACCAGCCGAAGATCCTCACGCCTTGACTCTCGATGCTGAATTCTCGATGCCTTTCTCGGCATCAGCGTCGCGATATCGGATGGGCGTGAAGGTACACGTCGCCGTGTCCTGATATCTCGACACTGATAGCGAGACCTGCTTCGAGGCCTCAGTATGGAGATTCAAGGCGTGAGACGGCAGTGCTGCTGAGCTGTCCCAGGGCTTCCGTGCGAATCGCGATGCGAACTAATCGGAGCCTGTTCTCATTCCGGATCCAAGGTCGCTCGTGTGCAAAAAAGACAGACGGCCCCAACCGAAGAGCCTCACGCCTTGACTCCCGATGCTGAATTCTCGATGCCTTTCTCGGCATCAGCGTCGCGATATCAGATTGGCGTGAAGGTGCACGTCGCCGTGTCCTGATATCTCGACGCTGATAGCGAGACTTGCTTCGAGGCCTCAGTATGGAGATTCAAGACGTGAGACGGCAGTGTTGCTGAGCTTTCCTAGGGCGTCCGCGTGAAGATCACGTAGTCGGCGCGTGCTGCCGACTCCGTGGGATTCGCGCCGAGTGGATCGGCGATGGGCACCGCCGTGATGATGACGCGCCTGGCATTCGGCGCGCGACGCAGGGCACGAGCGGCCGTCCCGAGCCCATAGTCGCTGTGAAATGATCCATCGAAGTGCACGACGATCGCACCGTCCCCGGCGCGGGCAAGCGCCTGCACGATCGACTCGGCCATCGTCTCGTCCTTCACGCACTGCGCCGCGTAGAAGCGACCAACCATTCCCGTGTCGGGCATCGTGTGGCCCTTCATCTGGTCGGCGAACAGCTCGTAGTAGCGGTCGCGAGGACAGTCGTTGTCACGTGCGGCCCACGCGCGCGACGCTGGCGGCAACGAGTCGAGCGCCGCGAATCCCTTGCGGCCGACCGCACTCGCGATGGGTCGTGGAACGTTCGCCGCGACGACCGGCCATCCGCGAGCGCGGGCGAGCACGACGAGCGCGCGATAGTCGGTCGCGTACCGATCCCACGGACGTGCCTTCGCGAGGAAGGCCGCTTCGCTCATGCGACCAGCGAGATAGTCGTCCAGCATGGGCTGCACGTCCCGCTCGAACATCTCGAGCGACAGCACGACGCGCGGACGCAGCCGGCCGATCCCCTCCAGCAGCGCGAACTCGGCGAAGTGCGTCTCGGGATCGTCATGCTCCTCACCGAAAAACACGATGTCGGCCTGCGCGGCGGTCGCGACCAGCTCAGCGAACGGCACCGTGCTGTTCGTCGCGGAGCGGTGCACGCGAAGGCCGACAGGAGAACCGACGCTCGATCGCGGCGTGCCGGCCGACGCACAGGAGATCGTCAGTGCCACCCATGGCAAAACCGCCATGAGGCGCCTCACGCGCGAGCCCGCAGCGCGCGACCTGTGCCGACTGCACCACGATGGCCGTCGCGCAGGGCGACGCTGCCGTTCACGATCACCACGTTGATCCCTACGGGATACTGGAATGGCGCCTCGAAGGTCGCCGTATCGGCGACGCGCGCCGGATCGAACACCACGACGTCTGCCGCATAGCCAACCGCGAGCCGGCCCCGATCGGCAAGGTGCACGCGTGCCGCTGAGCGTGACGTCATCTTCATGAGCGCATCCGTCAGCGTCACGGCCTTGCGCTCGCGCACGTAGCGGCCGAGCACGCGCGGGAAGGCGCCGATGCCGCGCGGGTGCGGGCTGCCGCGGCGCGTCGGACCATCGATCGCGAACCCGCCGCCGTCGGAACACACCATCGCCAGCGGATGCGCGAGGATCCGATCGAGGCTCTCCTCGCTCATCGCGAAGCCGAGCATCCCGACGCTCGCGTTGCTGCGCTTCAACAGGCCGAGCGCGTAGTCGTACGGATCGACACCGCGCGTTTCCGCATGGGAGCCCAGCCGCTTGCCCTCGGCATCGCGATCCTCGACGGCCCGCACCGAGGAGATCTGCACGTTGTCCCAACCGCCGATGAGCTCGACCTTCGCGAGCGCCTCCTGCTTGATCCGCGGCGCGACGCTCGAGTCGGCGAGTCGGGCGAAGAATCCCTCCGTGCCACCGTCGCGACTCCAGACGGGAAAGAGATTCGTCAGCCCCGTGGAGTACGCGACGTACGGATACCAATCGAAGGCCGCATCGACGCCCGCGGCGCGCGCGTCGGCGAACCGCTTGAACACGACGTCGAGCTTCGGCCAGTTGCGCGGACCCTGGGTCTTGAGATGCGACACCTGCAGCGGACAGCCGGCGCCTTTCGCCACCGCAAGCGATTCATCGATCGACTCGAGCAGCCGGTCGTCCTCGTTGCGCATGTGCGTCGCATACGGTAACCGGCGACTCGCCAGCGGCCGGCACAGCGCGATCAACTCTTCGGTGGACGCAAATGCACCGGGCGTGTACTCGAGACCGGACGACGCACCACACGCGCCATCTGCGAGCGCGCGTTCGACCATCGCGGTCATGCGCGCCAGCTCGTCGGCCGTCGCGGGCCGGTCCTTGTCGCCCACCACGGCGCCGCGCACCGACCCGAGCCCGATCATCGACGCGACGTTCACTCCGGCGTGCAACCGGTCGAGTCCCTCGAAATACCCGTCGGCCACGTGGGAGCTGCCGTCTGCACCCACGACGATCGTCGTGATCCCCTGCCGAATCACCGACTCGGCGCGCGGATCCGCGGCGAGATTGCCGTCGCCGTGCGAGTGGATGTCGACGAACCCCGGCGCAACCGCGAGTCCCTTCGCGTCAATCTCCTCCCGACCACGAGCGGCGATGCGCGGTCCGATCTCGACGATGCGATCACCGGCGATGGCGACATCCATCTCGCGACCGTCGGCGCCCGTGCCATCGAACACGGTGCCGCCGCGAATCACCAGGTCGTGGTCGGCGCGCCGCAGGGAGGCAACGCCGAGCAGCGCCGTGCCGCTCACCGCAAGAAAAGACCGCCGGTCGAGTTCTGTCATGGACTCTATTGTAGGAATGGTGCGGAGCGCCGCTAGAACAGTGGACCGAGCCCGACGGCGAGTTTCCACGGTGCCGCCCGATCGATGGGTCGAGCTGCGCCGATGTGCACGGAGCCATTGAGCAACGTCAGCCCCGCGCCGATGGTCGCGCGAACGCCGTCACTGCCGACGGGCACTGTCGACGCACTGAGACTACGCGCGGCAACCCGCGCTGCGTTGGATGACAATTCCGTCCAGCCGCCCTGGAGCCCCACCGCGAGACCCGGCGCCAATCCGGGAATGACGAAGGAGCGTGCCACGCGACGAGGCGTACGCCACAGCGGGAGTTGAAAGCTCGCGTAGCTACGAAAGAGCGCCGCGCGATCGCCGACGAACTGCTTGTAGTCGTAGCCCGGCAGCCCCGCGCTTCCGCCGAGTTCGAACAGCTGTTGCGGCGGAATCGCCGCACCGAACACGACGCCTCCCTGTGCTTCCGCCGACAACGCGATGGGCCCGTAGTATCGTCGTGCCGACAACATCAGTGCCGCCCGACGCCAGTCGATGTCGCCATGGCCCGCCTCCACATGCAACCCGGCGCCGACGCCGGGCTGCACGAAGTCGCCGGACATGCCGGGATGCAGTTCCACGTCCACGCTGCCGAGTGCATACGAGCCTTCACGCACGCTGCGGTTGAGGCGGAAGTCGTCGCCACCGAGCAGCCCGCGCTGCAACCGCGCACGCTCGGCGCGATCGCTGCCGACGCCCAGCTGCGCGGTGACCAACGCGGTTTCCACTGACCCCACGACGCGCGTCACCGACGCAAGCGCAACGCGCCGATCCACGTAATCGAAGTCGTCCACGGAGCCGAGGAGTGCGGCGAGTCCGCCACTCCGCGGCTCGAATGGGCGGATGAAGTCGTTCGTCGTCGGCAGCGTGCGTTCGGCGCGGAGACCATAGGTCCAGCCCTCGCGCTGCAGCGACACATGTGCACCGCCGCGTACCGTGTGCTCCGACCACGCGATGCCCCCGACTGCGCCGGCCGTGAGACCGGGCACCGCACTCCGCATCCGGAGGTTCGCTTCCATCCCGGTGAACAGTCCTTCCACGCGATTGAACCGGACGATGTTGTCGAGGTTCGTCGGCACGAAGTCGAGGCGCGGCGCGCCAGTGGTCTTCCACGCGTCTGGCGCGACGTCGTCGAAGTCATTGGCGGTCACGCCTGCGGTGACGTCACCGAGCGAGGCGTTCCAATCGCTGTAGCGGCTGATACTGTCCGACGACGCCCACGACGTCCGGTGCGGTATCCGATCCGTGTCACCGCCCTCGGGCGGCGCACGAGCGCCCTCGGCCACGTCGTAGCTGCTGAACGTCGACAGAATTCGCAGCACGGCGCGTGTCCGCCCCATCAGCGCGAACGTGGACTGTAGCTCGGTGCGCTGAAATGCCGGAAGCCAGTACTGCCCATTCACCTCGGTGTTGACGAACTCGCCGTACGCGACGCCCATGAGGCCGGGCATTCGCGCCATGAGTGGACGTCGCCCCGCTGGCGGCGGGCCGAGCACCACGAACCGTCCGCGCATGCGCACGATGTGCCCGCGATCGGCGTCGAGATCGATCTCGCCGTCGAAGGCGCCGAGTCGCGTGGAGTCGCGCAGCCATGGCGTGACGTGAATGCGGACGACCGAGATCGACCGCGTGCCCGAGCGCAGCACCGTCACGGTGTCGCCGCCGGAGAAGCGATAGAACCGATCGCGATCGCTGGCGAATGGATGCACGACGACGAGGGTATCCGTGCGACTGCTGTCGCGACGCACAGTATCGCCGACGAACAGCGCGCCGAGGCGAAGTCGTTCGCCGAAAAGTGACGGCTCCGTCCAACCGCGGAGAAACGAGAGCGTCGAGATGGGAGAGCCAAGTCCCTGCGCGCGATAGCCGACGACGTGCATCTCGTACGCTTTGCCCGGCTGCCAGTGAATCTCCGACGCCAGCTGCTCGAGCTGCGCTGCGCGCTCTCGGCCCAGGGTATCGCGCATGAGGAGCGAGAGCTCGGTCTCGACATGTGCGCGATAGCCGCGGAACGACGGCGGTGGCGCGTGGTTGGCTCCGACCGCCCGGGCGACCAGTGCGCGCAGCGCGTCCGAGGAGTACCCGGAATCGTGCGTCGTCGCGAGCTGCGCGAAGAGGAGCAGCGGAAGCAGCATGCCGACCGGCTACTCCGCCGGCGTGCTGAACACCGTGACGTAGAAGTTCTCGACCTTGGTGCGCGCCCACGGCGTCTTGCGCAGGAACTTGAGCGACGACTTGATGCTCGGGTCGTTCTTGAAGCAGTTGATGTCCACGATGTTCGCGAGCGCGGACCATCCATACCGCGCGACGAGCCGCTCGAGGATGGTCTCGAGGGTGACGCCGTGGAGTGGATTCTTGGGCTGCGGGGTGTCCATGCGGGTCTGGCGAAGGACTGAGGCGTTCGATCGTCCCCTCAGGATAGCGCCTCGGCAGGGTCAGGTCGTCGTTCAGGCGTTCAAGGTGATATCTTGGCCCACTACGTCCGCCACCCGCCGAGAGTTCCCACGTCATGCGCCACGCCCGCTTCGTTCTTGCTTCGCTGGTCATCCTGACACTGCCGGTCACCGTCGGTGCACAACGCCGAACGACGGAGGAAAGCCCGGCGAGCGGCGCGTACAACCCCAGGTTGTACACCGACGCCTCGCTCACCTCGCGCAACTTCAAGGCGCTCCGGTGGCGGAACATCGGGCCGTTCCGCGGCGGACGCGCGGACGCCGTTGCCGGCGACCCCACCAAACCGCTCGTGTTTTACTTCGGCGCAGTGAACGGTGGCGTGTGGAAGACCGCGAACGCCGGCGCGACATGGGAGAACATCACGGACGGCAAGACCGACATCTCGTCGGTGGGCGCCATCTCCGTCGCACCGTCGGATCCGAACGTCATCTACGTGGGCGGCGGCGAATCCGAGCTGCGCGAGGATCTTACCTACGGCAACGGCGTCTACCGCACCACTGACGGCGGCGCCACGTGGCGGCACCTCGGCCTCGCCAACTCGCACACCATCACGGCGATTCGCATCGATCCACGTGATCCCGATCGCGCGTACGTCGCCGCGATGGGGCATGCGTTCGGCCCGAACTCGGAGCGTGGCGTCTTTCGAACCACCGACGGCGGCAAGTCGTGGAAGCGCATCCTCTTTCTCAACGATTCCACCGGCGCCACCGACCTCTCGCTCGACCCGAGCAACCCGCGCGTGATCTTCGCCGCGATGTGGAAGTTCCAGCGCTTTCCGTGGGGCATGGAAGCAGGCGGCGGACGCAGCGGACTGTGGAAGTCGACCGACGGCGGCGACAGCTGGACCGACATCACGCGCAACGTCGGCATGCCGACGACGCTCATCGGCAAGATCGGTGTCGCCGTCTCGCCGGCGAACCCAAACCGGATCTATGCGAGCGTGGAGGCGAAGGACACCTCGGGCGGAATCTTTCGCTCGGACGACGGTGGAGACACATGGGATCGCATCAACGGCGACCAGAAATTCCAGATCCGTCCGTTCTACTACTCGAAGGTCACGGCCGATCCAACGAACGAGAACACGCTGTACGTGATGAACCTGACGGTGTGGAAGTCGATCGATGCCGGGAAGACGTTCTCGCGGATCCGGGTGCCCCATGGCGACACGCACACCATGTGGGTGGACCCGAAGGATTCCAGGCGGCTGATCAACGGCAACGATGGCGGCGCGACGGTCTCGCAGGATGGCGGCAAGACCTGGTCGTCGATCATGAACCAGCCGACGGCGCAGTTCTATCACGTCATCACCGACAACCAATGGCCATACCGCATCTACGGCGCGCAGCAGGACAACAGCACCGTGTCGATTGCGTCGCGGTCCGATCGCGGCGTCATCACGGAGCGTGACTGGTGGCCAGTGGCCGGTTGCGAGAACGCGCACATCGCCGTCGACCCACGCAATCCCGACGTCACCTACGGCGGCTGCTATACCGGCATCCTCGGCCGCTACGACAAGCGCACGGGCCAGAATCGCGATATCTCCGTCTGGCTGAGCAACTACGACGGCATCGCGGCGAAGGACGTGCCCAACCGGTTCCAGTGGACATTTCCCGTCCTGCTCTCGCCGCACGATCCGCGCACGCTGTATGTCGCGTCGCAGAACGTGTGGCGGTCCACGGACGAGGGCGGCTCATGGGAGAAGATCTCCGCCGACTTGAGCTACGCCGACACCACGACACTCGGCCGCAGCGGCGGCGATGTCCACGGCGACATGACCGGCACGGAGTGGTACGCCACCGTCTTTGCGCTCGCCGAGTCGCCGACGACGAAGGGCGAGCTGTGGGCAGGCACCGACGATGGTCGCGTGCACCTCACGCGTGATGGCGGTAGCAGCTGGAGCGAGGTGACGCCGAAAGCGATGGTGAAGCACACCCGAGTGAACGGCATCGAGCCATCACGCTACGATCCCGCCGTGGCGTACCTGTCGGCAACGCGCTACCAGCTCGACGACTTCCGTCCGTATCTCTACAAGACGTCCGATTACGGCAAGACATGGACGCGCATCGATGCGGGCATTCCCGTCGGCGCGTACACACGTTCCATCCGCGAGGACAACGTCCGCCGCGGGCTGCTCTACGCCGCCACGGAGACCGGCGTCTACGTCTCGATGAACGACGGCGTGAGCTGGGAGCCGCTCCAGCTCAATCTCCCGCGCGTGAGCGTGCGCGACCTCGCCGTGAAGGACAACGACCTCATCGCGGCGACGCACGGACGGTCATTCTGGGTGCTCGACAACCTCACGCCGCTGCGACAGATGGCGGACAGCGTCACGCGGAAGTCGTCGCACCTGTTCGCACCCGCGAAGGCGATTCGCTTCGCCGGCGGATCGAGCCTCACCACACAGGCCGGTGAGAATCCGCCCGACGGCGCCATGATCGATTTCTATCTCAAGGATTCGACGACGCAGAAGGTGACGCTCCAGTTCGTGGACAGGGCGGGCGCGGTGATCCGTTCGTTCAACAGCGCGAGCAAGTCCGCTGATTCCACGAAGGCCGACTCGACGAAGGCGCGCGTGGACACGAAGACACTCGGCACGCGCGCCACCGCGCAGCGCGACACCGGGGTCGTGATCGCCGAGAAGCCGCCGAGGGACTCGCTGGCGTTCGTGCCCGCGGACTCGATCGTACCGGCGCGCGCTGGCACCAATCGGTTCGTCTGGGATCTCCGCTATCCCAACGCGACCGAGCTGAAGACCGTCGTCAACGACGAAGGCACCGTCGCCGGACCGAAGGCCGTTCCCGGCGAGTATGTCGTGCGGCTGATCGTCGGACGGGATACGATGTCGCGCCCGCTGACGATCATGGAAGATCCTCGCATTCAGGTCGCCACAGCAGACCTCCAGAAGAGCTTCGACCTCGCCATCCGGGTGCGCGACAAGATCACGGAGATCAGCGAGGCCTTCAACCGCATCGAGGAACTTCAGGAGCAGATCGACAAGCGGGTGGAGCAGACGAAGGACCAGTCCTATGCGTCGAGCCTGAAGAGCGCCACCAAGCCGGTCCGCGAAAAGCTCGAGGTGGTCCGCACGGAACTGGTCGATTGGTACAACCACGCCGACCAATCGACGCTGCACTTTCCCATCCGGCTCTACAACATGATGTTGACGCTCGCGGACCAGGTGCAGAGCGCCGACGCCGCGCCGACAAGGCAGCACGGGGAGATTTTCACGGACCTCGGCGGCAAGGTCGACGTGCAGATCCGCGCGCTCCAGCAGATCGAGGCCAGCGAGTTGGTGACGCTCAACAAGCTGTTGATTCAGCTCGGCGTGCCGCCTGTGTTCGTGAAGCCAGCCAAGCCAAAGGGTATTGCGTGACGGATACTCGATTGGCACAGGGCGGTATGCTTCCGATATCAGCACCTTCCTCTCTATAGCTGACCTTCTTTTCTGCAGTCATCCGTCAATCGAACGGAGACGACGAGTAGAGTAGGTCCCGAGCTTGGCTCGGGACGACAACTCAAGGCCGCCACGGCGTCGCCGACGCCCCACTCGCCGGATCCAGATACACCTCGGCGATCTTCTGCGCGATGTCCCACGGCGCACCGCCGCTGCGATTCGTCAGGATGATCACCGTCAACCGCGTCTCCGGATAGCGGATGATGCCATTCGTGAACCCTCGACTCTCACCATGGTGGCGCAGCCGTACCGTCCCGTGGTCGCGATCGACGAACCAGCCGAATCCATACTCGGTCTTCGCGCCATTCGGCAGCGATGGCGGCGTCCATGCAACCTGCTGCTCCGCCGCACTCACGAGCGTGTGCTGCTCGAGCGCGCGATCCCACTTCGCCAGGTCGATCACCGACGAATAGATGCCGCCGTCGCCGAGAACGGCGCTCGTGTTGCTCTGGTCGGTGCGGCGAATACCGTACTGGCCCACGGTGTGGCCGTATGCACGCTGCGCCACCACCGACCGACCCTCCTCGTACGCGACGGTGTTCGTCATCGCGAGCGGACCGAAGATGTGAGTGCGGAGAAAGTCTGCGTACTGATCGCCGGACACGCGCTCGACAATGAGCGCGAGCAACCCGTAGCCAGTGTTGCTGTAGTCGTACTTCGTGCCGGGCGCGAACTTCGGCGCCGTCGCACGGGCGATCAGCGACGGGATGTCGCGATCGTGCGCCTGCACCGTCTGCGTGTCGGGAACGAAGTCCTCGTAATCGGGCAACCCACTCGTGTGGTTCAACAGGTTGCGCACCGTCACGCCGCGTGCGAATGCCGGCAGGTTCGGCAGCAGCGTGGTGATGTCGTCGTCATAGCGGAGCTTTCCGTCCAGCTTCAGCAGCATGATCGCCGTCGCCGTGAACTGCTTCGACAGCGACGCGAGCCGAAAGTTCGTTGCGACACCGACGGGAATGCGCGTATCCACCGCCGCGAGACCGTAGCTCTTCATGTATTCCACCCTGCCATTGTGCACTACGAGCAGGCTGGCGCCCGGCCCCTCGGCAGAGGCATACGGCGACATGAGTGAGTCCGCGATTGCCTGGATCGACTGGGCGGCCACGCGATTCGTGAAGGCGACGAGTGAGAGCGCGACCAGCGCGGAGGCGCGCCGCAGCGGCACAGTGCATGGAAGGAGAATCATGCACGCGAACTTAGCCGCGCGAACCTCCCTCGGCGACGCTCAGTCTTGCGCATCCCTGCCGGAGACGATAAATGAACGCGTGACCCCCCAAGAGCCCACACCCGGTCATGATGCAACGGGCGAGCTGTTCCCGCTCGTGTACGACGAGCTCAAACGGCTGGCACGCCATCATCGATACGTCACCGACTCGCCGTCGACACTCAGCACCACCGAGCTCGTGCACGAGGCGTTTCTCAAGCTGCGCGGAAAAGCGGACAGTTCGTGGGAGGGCCGCGCTCATTTCTTCGGTGCCGCGTCGCGTGCCATGCGCCAGGTGCTCGTCGACTTCGCGCGCCGCCGCCAGGCCGACAAGCGCGGTGGGGACCTGCCACCCGTCACGCTCCGCGAGGAGAGCGCGGTGATCGAATTCGAGCTCGACGAGATCATCGAGCTCGACGCGGCGCTCGAGCGACTCGACGCAGTGGATTCCCGGCTGCGGCAGATCGTCGAGTTGCGCTTCTTCGCCGGCCTGTCGGAAGAGGACGTCGCCGAGATTCTCGGCGTGTCCGTCCGCACGGTGGGACGCGACTGGCTGAAGGCGCGGATATTCCTGCTTCGGGAGCTCGACCGCGCATGACGGACGGAAACCACTGGCAGCGCGTCGAGGGCGTGCTCGACGCCGTGCTCACGCGCGACCCCGCACAGTGGCCAGCGCTGCTCGACGAGCACTGCGCGGACGATGAGTCGCTGCGTCGTGAGGTGGAGGACCTGCTGGCGCGCACGGGCGCTGCCGAGCGGTATCTCACGTCGCCGCCGGCGGCCTCCGCCGCGGCCCTCATCGCCGAAGCGCGCAGCGGCAATGATCGTCCAGAGGCGCGTCGCATCGGCGCATATCGCCTCGTGCGCGAGATCGGCCGTGGCGGCATGTCGCTGGTCTTTCTCGCCGAGCGAGCCGATGGCGAGTTCGCACAGAAAGTCGCGATCAAACTGCTCCGATCGAACCTCGATTCCGACGTCGATCAACATCGCTTCCGCGCCGAGCGGCAGATTCTCGCGACCCTGAATCATCCGAACATCGCGCGATTGCTCGACGGCGGCGTGACCGATGAAGGTCTCCCGTATCTCGTGCTCGAGTTCGTAGATGGAAAGCCGATCGATAGCTGGTGCGAAGAGTACTCGCTGGGCATCACCGAGCGGCTCGCACTGTTCCAGACGGTCGCGAACGCCACCCAGCATGCGCACAACAATCTCGTCGTCCATCGCGACCTCAAGCCGTCGAACATCTTCGTCACGAGCGACGGCGTCGTCAAGCTGCTCGACTTCGGTCTCGCCAAGCTGCTCGACGACAGCGCCGCATCCGCCGAGCTCCAGACGCGCGCCGGCCAGCGGTGGATGACTCCGGAGTATGCGGCGCCCGAACAGGTGCGCGGTGAGCCGGTCACCACGCTCACCGACGTCTACCAGCTCGGCGCCGTGCTGTACCAGCTCACCTCGGGGCGACTCCCATTCGGCCGCCAGCGGACAAGCCTCAGGCAGTTCGAGGAGGCGATTCTCTTCACCGATCCGCAAGCGCCATCCTCCGCCGCGGCGCCGGATTCGCCGATGGGCCGGCTCGCTGCGTCGAGTCGTCGCGAGGTCGATGCGATCGTCCTCAAGGGATTGAACAAGGAGCCGGAGCGGCGCTATACCTCTGCCTCGGCGATGGTCGACGACATCCAGCGTCTCCGCGACGGTCGTCCCGTGCTCGCCGCGCCAGACAGCGCCTTCTACCGGCTGCGCAAGTTCGCACGACGCAATCGCCTCAGCGTCGCCTTCGGTGCGGCGTTGCTCGTCCTGCTCGCCGGCGCATCGCTGCGCGAGCGCACGCTGCGCGGACGCGCCGAGGCGGAAGCCCACAAGGCGACCGCTGTCGAGCAGTACATCGTGAGCATCTTCGACGTCGCCGACCCCTACGCGCCGCCGGACAAGACCCTCGGCGACCTCACGGCGCGCGCCATCCTCGATCGCGGAGCGAACCGCATCGACTCCGTGCTCACCGGAGAACCGGACGTGCAGTCCACACTCCGCGGTGTCATCGGGCACGTCTACGGAAACCTCGGGCTCTACGACAAGGCGGCAGTGGTGCTGCAACGTGCGCTCGAGCAGCGTCGCGCACTGCACGGCGCGCAGCATCTCGAGGTCGCCGAGGCCGAAGACCAGCTGGGCGAGGTGCTGACGAAGCAGGACCAGTTCGACAAGGCGCAGCCGCTGTTGCGCGATGCGCTCGCCCAACGTCGCGCACTGCTCGGCGATCGCGACACGCTGGTGGCATCCTCGCTCGACCATATCGGCAACCTGTACCAGGAGCGCAATGACTTCGACAGCGCGCTCGTGGCATTCCGCGAAGCCTTCGCCATCCGCCGTGACGTACAGGGTGACAGCAGCGTGGCCGTGGCCAACAGCGCCAATCAGCTCGGACTGCTCTACTGGCAACAGGGGAAGTACGAGGAGGCGGAACCGCTGTACCGTACCGCACTCGCCATCATGCAGCGCCGGCTCGGCAGGGATCATCCGCTCACCGCCGCCGTCGTCCACAATCTCGCCCAGCTCAAGCAGATGCAGGGGGGCCACGTCGACGAAGCCGTCGCGCTCTATCGCCGCGCCCTTGCCGCCAAGCGAAAGTCACTCGGCAACGCGCATCCGAGCGTCACGGTGAACCTCAACAATCTCGCGAACATCCTGTCGCGCGAAAAAGGGCAACTCGACGAGGCGGAGAAACTTGCGCGTGAGGCACTCGCGCTCGATCGACAGATCTTCGGCGAGAACCACGGCTACGTGGCGGCGAGTCTCGACAACCTGTCGACCATCCTTCGGATGAAAGGCGAGTTCGCCGAGTCCGAGCGGCTCGCGCGCCAGGCGCTCGACGTCAACCGCGCTCTGTTCGGCACCGAGCACAACGCCATTGCGCTCAACCTGAACAACATCGGCAACGTGCATCAGCTGAGTGGCGATCCCGCGGGCGCCGTCCCGTACTATCGCCAGTCGCGCGAGATGTACGGCCACCTGCTCGGTGAGAAGCACAACAGCTATGCCATCCTCAGCATCAATCTGGCGAAGGCACTGCGCGAGAGCGGCAACCTCGCCGAGGCCGAGCTGATCTTCCGCGTGACGGCGGCGCGGATCGATTCGGCGAAGCAACCCGCGCCCTTCATCAACCTGCAGATCGGCCTGGGCCGGCTGCTGACGACGCGCGGCCAGACTGACAGCGCGCGCGTGATGCTCGAGAGGGCGCTCGCGATGGCCAGTGCGCGCTATGGCGCACAGCACTGGCGCACTGCGGAGGCCAGGATGGCACTCGGCATCAACCTCGCCGCGTCTGGTCAGACGGCGAGGGGCGACTCACTGCTGCGCGATTCATACGCCGTGCTCCAGAAGGAGCGCGGACAACCAGAGCTGGCGAAGGAGGCGCGCACCGCACTCGCGCGCCGATAGCAATCGTGGTCAGCGGGGACGATCGACAGGCAACCCACTCGGCACGCGACTGGGGATCGTGTGGCGGAGGTCGCGCGCCGCATCATCGGTGAGGGCGGTCATGTAGTCCATCAGCTGGTTCACGAGATCCGGCGGAATCACGACGCCGAGGATGAGGGTGTCGCGCGCAGCGATGATGGCCGCGCGGTTGCTGCGAACCGTGTTCCTGAGTGCCGGTTCGAGCTCGAATGGGTCGAAGGCGAGCAGCTTGAGATCGGATTCGCTGTAGTGCTCGACGAATCCCTTGAGCGACATGATGGAGCCGTCGTGTCCATAGGGTGCCGTGAGCTCGACGTTGCGGAGTGGCGTCGTGCGAAAGCGATAGCGATCGGCGGGATTGCCGGTGACGTTCATGCGCCCGAAGTCATCACGCCCGCCGTCGCCGTTCCCTTCACCCGGCCCCACCTGCGCGACGGCCACGTTGTGGAACCGGTCATCGCTCAATGCGGCGCCGTTGTGGCAGAGGGAGCACTTGAGGGTGAGGAACGTCTTGGCACCCTCGAGCTGTCTCGACGTGAGCGCGTAATCGTTGCCGGCGAGGAACTGATCCCAAGGAGAGTTGGCGAGCGAGTATGCGTCGATGACGAATCCGCCAATCGCATTCGACGCATGGGCGAAGGTCATGTCGCTGAACTTCGTGCCCGGGTACGCCTTCTCGAACATCTCGCGGTATTCCGGAATGGCGCCGAGGCGCGCCATGAGCGCGGACCAGATGCCGGTCATGTCGGCGTCGTCCACGCCAGCGATCTCGTTGTCACCGAAGCCGCCACGCATCTCCGCGCGGTTGGTCACAGGGAACATGCCGATGGCGGAAATGGCGCCGAACTCGAACACGCGCTTCATCGCGGGAGAGACGTGCGCTCCCGCCGGCGTGTTGAATTCGCCGCGTCCGTTCGACGCGATGCGTCCGTCCCAGAACAGGTGCTTCATCGCGCTGAGGTTGAACAGCGGCGGTGCGTTGCGCGGGATGAAGATGCCCTGTGGATGCGCGCGCGTCGGACCGACGTCGACACCACCCTGGCCGACGGACAGGCTCTTCCCATCGCCTGTGCCGAAGGCGGGAAGGTGACACGTACCGCAGGAGATGTTGCGGTTGCCGCTCAGGACGGGATCGAACGTCAGCGCCTGCCCAAGTCGCGCAAGCTCGGGCCGCACGTGCACCGGTGCAGGCATCGCGATGATGCCGCGACCAGCGGCGAGCGTACGCACGACATCAGGCGTGGTCGTGAGGCCATTGCTCGCGATTGGCCTGAGCGCGGCAGCCGCGAGGACTGGCGCAGCGAGTGTAGCGGTTGCCGTTGGGCGATCGGCGCAAGCGGCGAGGGGCAGGGTCACGAGGACCCTGCCGAGAAGCGCCAGCCGAGTTGTCCGGTGCATGAGGACGTCCGGGTCCGAGGAGGGGTCTTCCGGGGCTGGTCGGCCCCATTACTCAGACATACGGATTTTCCGGATATTGTCGGACATCGCTACGGACAATACGCGTAGGGCGGCGGTCCTCCGGGCAGAAGTGAGCGGTTTCGAAGCTGTAGCCGGTATGTCGCGAGCACCTGATTGGTCTGCACGTAGCCCGGATCCGTGACGCTGCCCCACAGATAGAAGATCGACGCCGCACTCGGCGTCAGCGACGCGCCAGGGTCGCCCTGTACACCCTTCCATGTGGCTTGGGAAACGGGAGTGGTGAAGAGCGAGGGATCGATCACCATCTGCTGTGACTGGAAGAACTTCGGTCCGCGGACGCACAGCGTCGGCGCGACATGCCAGTTCCAGAACACTTCGCAGTTGGGGTTGTTCTTCGTGCCCACGTGGAGACTCCCCTGAATCCACACTTTGCGTGGCGAGAGGCCCATGTTGATCATGAGGCGACACATCTCGCTCGCGCGGCCCCAGCAGCCGTCGTCGGGATAGAGGAATGGGATGCAGGGCACGGGCACCGTGAGCGGATTGCAACTCGTCCCGCTCATCGCGTCGAACACCTGCTGTGCGCGTGTCATCGAGAGGCAGCGGAACCACCACCACGGCCACCAGCGCCAGCACCACAGGCGCCACCAGTGATACCTGATCCAGTCGATCGACCATGGCACACGCGCCGGAAACTCAGGCCGAGGGAAATGCGGTAACTCCTCCCCGGGAATCGGCGTGTAGGGTCGGACATCGATGATCTCGTGCGCGTCGGTCTCCGTGACGATGACTGGCGTCCGCGTGCGAATCGCTTCGCGCAACGTCTTCTCGATCTCGGCGGCGTCGTCCGATGTGCGTCGCAACAGGTGTCGCGCGTGCGACAGCTCGAGCTCCACACCGAGCACGCCGGTGTCGATCGGCTTGATGCCGGCGACGCGAGTGACATGCGGAATGAGGAGCCGCGTAATCGCCGACGTGCCCTGGTCGAGCTCGAGGTAGACCGGGCGGCGGAGCTGGCGGAGTCCATCGAGAATGCTCGCGAGCCCGCCGGCATTCGTGTCGCCAGGCTCGATGCGGGCACGGCGATCGCCGTCGAGCTCGATGGTGTAGCCGCGGTCGTCCGTTGGGCGATCGAGTGGCGGATCGATGCGGAGGACGAGTGCAACGACTGCGTTCCTGTTCGGCATCGTGACCTCCCGGGCCAGGATGTGAGCATTCAGTTTGCAGCATGCCGGAGCGAGGCGCCACCTGCCAAATGTGAGACGGCTGTCACATCACTCAGGATTGCACGTCTAAGGCAGCATGAACGTGTTCATCACCGGCGCCAGCGGCGTCATCGGCCAGCGAGTCATCCCCGCGTTGCTGGCGCGCGGACATTCGGTGACGGCTGCAGGTCGTCCCTCGGCGCGGCTGGCGGCGCTGCGCGAGCTGGGCGTCGATGTCGTCGCGCTCGACATCTTCGACACGACGGCGGCCGAGCGCGCCATGCAAGGGCACGAAGTCGCCGTGAATCTCGCGACCAAGGTGCCGAGCCAGAAGCGGATGTTCCTGCCGGGTGCGTGGAAGGAGATGACGCACGTCCGCCGCGCCGCGTCGCGCGCGCTGACGGACGCTGCGACTCGCGTCGGGGTAAGGCGGTTCGTCCAGGAATCGTTCGCGCCTCTCTATGCCGATGCCGGCGAGCAATGGATCGTCGAGTCTTCACGTGTGGAGCCCGCGCACTACAACCGAGGCGTGCTGGACGCCGAGGCGTCGGCGCACCGCTTTGGGCAACTGGGCGGAACGGCGGTCATCCTCCGCTTTGCGCTGTTCTACGGTCCGGGCGATCCATTCAGCGCAACGATGCTCGCGGCGGTGAAGCGCGGATGGATGCCCGTGCTCGGCAAGCGCGAGAGTTACGTCTCGATGGTGACGCACCACGATGCAGCAGGCGCGGTGGTCGCGGCGCTCGACGTTCCGGCGGGCACCTACAATGTCGTGGACGACGAGCCCATGACTCGCGAGGCGCTGGGCGTTGCGTTGGCGGGCATGCTCGGTGTGAGAGCGCCAAGGTTTCTTCCGTCGTGGATGGCGAAGCTCGGCGGGTCGATGGGTGAGACGATCGCGCGGTCAGTGCGCGTCTCGAATCGTGCGCTGAAGGATGCGAGTGGGTGGAGGCCGGAGTACCCAAGCATGCGGGAAGGGTTTCGCGCGGTGCTCGATGCACCCAGCGAGCGCTAGCGAGAGTTTGCCGCGCCCGCTTTATGCGCTTGGCGCGGGCAAAGCGTTGCTGTCATTCGAACGGGAGTGACAGCACAACTCTCACGCTTCGCCCCCAACCATCTCTCAATCATGGCCGCCAAGAAAAAAAAGGCATCCACGCCCGCGAAAGCCGCGTCACGCAACACCGCGAGCGCACCATCGAACCCCGCTCCCGCGCCGGCGAATGACGTGCTCGCGCAGAAGGCCGCCGACACCGAAGCGCTCGTCGCCGCGGTGCCGTACAACTCGAATACGCCTGGCGAGTTCGGCCACGACAATGCGGTCCTGCCGCCCGAGGGATTCTCCGTTGAGCCAGCGTCGCCGATGGTCGGATCGAGCACCGTCAGCGAAACCAACATTTCCGCCAAGAGCGACCAGCTCGACAGCACCCGCATCGATAACGCAGGACAGGTGCTGACGACCAATCAGGGCGTCCAGATCGGCGACAACCAGAACTCGCTCAAGGCGGGTCTGCGCGGACCGACCCTGCTGGAAGACTTCATCCTTCGCGAGAAGATCACCCACTTCGATCACGAGCGCATTCCCGAGCGCATCGTGCACGCGCGCGGCTCGGGTGCGCACGGCTACTTCGAGTGCTACGCGCCACTCACCGAGTTCACCCGCGCCGCACCATTCAGGGAAGCCGGCAAGCAGACTCCGGTATTCGTGCGCTTCTCCACCGTGGCGGGTGAGCGCGGCTCGGTCGACACGGCGCGCGACATCCGCGGCTTCGCTGTCAAGTTCTACACGGACGAAGGCAACTGGGATCTCGTCGGCAACAACATCCCCGTGTTCTTCATTCAGGACGCGATGAAGTTTCCCGACCTGATCCACGCCGTGAAGCCCGAGCCGCATAACGCCATGCCACAGGCAGCATCGGCGCATGACACCTTCTGGGACTTCATCTCCCTAATGCCCGAGTCGACCCACACGATCATGTGGGCGATGTCGGACCGCGCCATTCCGCGCAGCTATCGCATGATGCAGGGCTTCGGCGTCCACAGCTATCGCCTCGTGAACGACGAGGGCGCATCCGTCTTCGTCAAGTTCCACTGGAAGCCGAAACAGGGCACGCACTCACTCGTGTGGGACGAAGCAGCAAAGATCCAGGGCGCCGACGCCGACTTCCACCGTCGTGACCTGTGGGAGGCGATCGAAGCAGGAGACTATCCCGAGTGGGAGCTCGGGCTGCAGATCTTCACCGAACAGCAGAGCGAGGACTTCTCCTTCGACATCCTCGACGCCACGAAGATCATCCCGGAAGAACTCATACCGGTGATGCCCGTCGGTCGCATGGTCCTCGACCGCAACCCGGACAACTTCTTCGCCGAAACGGAACAGGTCGCCTTCTGCACGGCGCATGTGGTGCCGGGCATCGACTTCTCGAACGACCCGCTGCTCGCCGGCCGCATCCACTCCTACGTCGACACACAGATCTCGCGGCTCGGGGGTCCAAACTTCCACGAGATCCCGATCAACGCGCCCGTGGCACCGGTGCACAACAACCAGCGCGACGGTATTCACCGCCAGGGCATCCCGCGCGGACGCGTGGCGTACGAGCCCAACTCACTCGGCGGCGGCTGCCCGTTCCAGGCCGGCGCGAAGGGATTCGTCTCATTCCCGCAGCCCGTGCAGGAAGACAAGCTGCGCGGCAAGCCGGAGAAGTTCGCCGATCACTACAGTCAAGCGACGCTGTTCTACAACAGCCAGACCGAATGGGAGAAGGCGCACATCGTCGGCGGATTCCGCTTCGAGCTGAGCAAGCTCACCGTGCCGGCAATTCGCGTCCGCATGGTGGCATCACTTCGGAATGTCGACGAAGACCTCGCGGCGCAGGTGGCCGAGGGACTCGGGATCGACCTGCCGGATCCGTTGCCGCGCGTGCTGGAGCGTCCACGCAAGCCGGAGGTGACCAAGTCGCCAGCGCTCTCGCTCACCGCACTGCCCGGCGAAGTTGGCGTGAAGTCGCGCAAGATTGCGATCCTCGTGGCGAATGGCGTCCAGGGTGCGTCGCTCACGTCGCTGCACGCGGCACTGACCGACGCGGGCGCCGTGCCGCGCTTCATCGGTCCCCGACTCGGCACGTACTCCACGTCAGATGGCGACCCCATCGAGGCCGATGCGTCGATG
>JBBQDT010000003.1:0-74216 GCA_038319955.1 Gemmatimonadales bacterium
ACGCATGTCTGGCTCTGGTGGCAGGCCGACGACGCGCGACTCGGTCCGCGCACTCGAGACCTCGTACAGCGCGCATCCGAAGTGCGTCTCAGCGCCGCCTCGGCATGGGAGATCGCGATCAAGGTCTCCATCGGGAAGCTCTCGTTGCCCGCCGACGCCGACATTGCCGCTGAACTCTCGCACAGTGGCTTTCTTCCCCTGCCTATCGACATCGCGCACGCGGATGACGTCAGGCGACTTCCGTCGCTTCATGGTGATCCGTTCGACCGCCTGCTCGTGGCGCAGTCACGCCTCGAGGGGCTGACGCTCGTCACCGCCGACCGCCAGTTGGGCGCGTACGGCATCCCGGTGATCGACGCGACCAACTGACTCCCGTACCGACGCGCGGCTCTGAATCGTGCCACTCGTCGCGGGGTTCAACGCATCGATTTCCTTCACGCGCGTCGCCGATCCACGGGACGGGCAAGGAATGGGAGCGCGTGGGCGTTCAGTCGGACATCCGTGCCAATCCTGCCGAGGGTTGCCGTCGCGCGATTGAGCGTGGACGCGCAGGCATATCCGCGTGTCGTGGCGGCGCAGACGCTCGCGTCGTACGCGGGCGCGAACAAGTGGGCTGGGATGACGGGAGACGGGGCAACGGAAATGTCATCCCGTCATCCCGTCATCCTCAGTTAGTGCGCGCCTGCTTGATCGCCGCCGCGAGCTTGTCGTATCCATCCTGCGCGAGTGCGTTGAACTTCGGCTCGGCGTAGGCGATCCTGCCGTCCTTGCCGATGACGAAGACGCTGCGCTTGAAGTACTTGCCGTTGCCCTGCGCGCCGAACTTCGTCGCGAGTTCCGACGTCGGATCGGAAATCATGGCGAACGGGAAGTGCGCGTCCTTCGCCCAGCTCGAATGTGAGCCGAGGCTGTCGCTCGAGGTCGGAAACACGACCACACCGTCGCCAAAGAGCGTGGCGTATTCGTCGCGGAACTTGTTGAGCTCCGCCGTGCAGCCGGACGTGCGATCCCCAGGATAGAACGCCAGCACCACGACCTTGCCTTTCATCGACGACAGCATCACGTGCGACGTCTTGCCGGTGGAATCGGTGGCCATGGCCATGAAGTCGGAAATGGTCTCGCCAACCGCCGGCGTAGCCGGCGCCGCGGCGCCGGCCTGCATCTGTGCGGCAACAGGTGAAGCGATGACGACAGCCGCGACGGCAGCGGCGAGCAGCGTTCCGCGCAGGGTGATGCTGGACGACATGATGATTCCTCGATGACGGTGATGTTCTGTGGCGCAAGTTAGTCCGCCTCGACCACCCCCGCCACGCGCTCGACAATACACCACGCCGCGGTGTCAGTTGCGCGTATCGGGAAGTCCGAGTGGAATGAATGCACCTGCATCTATTTCGCCGCGTCGCACTCGGTAGAGCGTGATGCCCGATGGGAATCGCATGCCACCGGCGTCCGTCGGGGCGACGATCGCGGAGGACTGATTGTACCGCGTGCGCTGGCCGTCCACTTCATATGCGAGGTGCTCGACCGCGTGGATGTGTCCGCCGAGCGCGAGCACGAAGCGATGTTTGCGCAGGACGGCGACGACGTCGGCCGCGTTCGATACCGTGTGGCGGAACACCGTCTTGCCCCGCACCGTGATGAGCGACGGCGCCGGTGGCGTGTCGCGATAGCCGCCCAGCCCATCGAAGGATGAGTAGAAGGGGATATGATCGAAGGTGACGATCGGCATGTTCGCCGGCACGAGCGCCAGGTCGCGCTCCAGCCAGGCGAGTTGGAGGCTGTCCACGTGGCCGTAGTACCACTGGTCCTCGATGTCCACCGTGTTGAGTCCGACGAAATGCACGCCGCCCCGCGTGAATGAGTAGTAGTCGGGACCCAGATAGCGGTGGTACATGCCTCGGCCGTAGAGCGGATGCGATTCACTCACCTTCGAGAGCGATCGCTCGATGCCGAAGTTCTCGTGGTTGCCGGGGACGACCCAGAGCGGCGTCTCGAACGATGATGTCTCCCGCGCGAATAACTCGTAGTAGCTCGTGGCTTCCGCCTCGCCGACGCGCAATGCGTCGCGCACGAGGTCGCCCGTGATCAGCGTGAAGCCGGGACGCAGCGAGTCCACGAGGACGCGTAGCCGTCGCGTGCGCTCGACGCTCGCCGGTGCGATGTGCGTGTCCGATGCGTGGACGAAGGTGAAGTCTCGGCTGGCGGACGATGCCGCCAGCGGAAACTCGAGTAGCGTCGATGTGTCGGTGACCGCGCGCCAGAAGCGACCGACGGCGCGATGCCCGTCCGGAACGGAGACGAAGACGATGCCGCCTCCGCGTGGGACGCGGAATGCGCCAGTCGCGTCGGTGGTGACGACGACATCCTGGTTGGAGACCGCGACACCCGCGATGCCAGGCTCGCCGCGATCGCGGATGCCGTTTCCATTGGCGTCGTTGAAGACGACGCCGCTCACGGCACCTGGTTGCGCCACTGCAAGCGTCGCGGCGACGAGGCTCGATAGCACGACGAGGAGGACTTTCATGGCGAGACTCTACGGTTGTCATGCCGTCCGCGCCAGCGGTACGCTGGTCGCCCCACCCGACGACCCATAGGTTTGTGGGCATGCGCAACAGCCTCGCTGGTTTGCTCTTCATTCCCGTCGTCGCCAGCGCACAGACAGCGACGCTGAGCGATCAGGTCCGCCAGTTCGTGAGCGTCGACGCGCCAGTGATCGCGCTGACACATGCCCGCGTGATCGACGGCACCGGCGCCCCCGCGCGCGCAGATCAGACCATCATCATCGACCGCGGCGTGATTCGCGCAGCTGGTGATGCGGCGCGCATCGCGATTCCCGACGGCGCCAAGGTCATCGACGCCACCGGCAAGTCCGTCATGCCCGGATTCGTGATGATGCACGAGCACATGTTCTATCCGTCGGGCGGCGGGAGTGTCTACAACGAGCAGGCGTCCAGCTTTCCGCGGCTCTACCTCGCCGGTGGCGTCACCACCGCGCGCACCGCTGGCAACATGGCCGGCTACGCCGACCTCGAGCTCAAGCACGCGATCGACAGTGGTCGAGCGGTTGGACCGTGGCTCGATGTGACGGCGCCGTACCTCAATGGGCCTGGCTTGCCGATCTATCAGGTGCATGCTCTCACCGGTCCGACAGATGCGACGGAGATGGTGTCGCACTGGGCGGACCGTGGTGCGACGTCGTTCAAGGCGTACATGCAGATCACGCGCGGCGAGCTGGCCGCGGCGGTGAAGGAGGCACATCGCCGGAAGCTGAAGGTCACTGGTCATCTGTGCTCGATCACCCTTCGCGAGGCCGTGACGATCGGCATCGACAACGTCGAGCATGGGATTCTCGCGGCATCGGATTTCGTGAAGGACAAGAGGCCCGACGAGTGTCCCACGGCGAATGGCGGAGTGCCTGCGTCGCTGATGCACCTCGACATCGATGGCAGCGCCGTCCGGTCGCTGATCAGCTACCTGGTCGCAAAGCGCGTGGCGTTGACGTCGACGCTCACGGTGTTCGAGACGTTCACGCCGGGTCGGCCGCAGGCGCCACAGGGCGCGCTCGATGCGATGCTGCCTGAGTCGCGGGACCAGTATACGCGACTGTGGACGCAGATTTCCGGTCAGGCGAACTCGCCGTATGCGACGCTCTTTCCGAAGGAGATGCAGTTCGAGCTGGCGTTCTCTCGGGCTGGCGGCGTGTTGCTCGCGGGAACTGATCCCACTGGCTACGGCGGGGTTGTCGCGGGATATTCGAACATGCGCGAGCTGGAACTGCTCGTCGAGGCAGGACTCACTCCGCTCGAGGCGATCAAGGTCGCAACGCTCAACGGCGCGCAGTACATGGGGCGGGCGGATCGGGTGGGGTCGATCGCCGTTGGGAAGCGCGCGGATCTCCTACTGGTGAATGGCGATCCGTCCACGCGCGTTGCCGACATCGAGAAGCTCGAGACGGTGTTCAAGGACGGTGTCGGGTTCGACTCGGCGAAGCTGTTCGCGTCGGTGAAGGGGCAGGTCGGGCTGCACTGACCGCACGCTTGCATTGGTAGCGCGCCTCCATCGGGGTTGAAGCGCCGACTGGATCTTCATTCAGTCGGAGTGGTACCGCGTCGCGCTCCAATGAAGCTGCATCGACGGTGTATTGCTGATATACGCCGATTACTCCCGTGCAGGAGCAGCGCGGCAAGAAGCGGATGCGGCAAGAGCTGGCTCATTCTCGACTGGGGCGGGGTGCCGTGGCGGGCAGCTTGCTTCCCGCGTAGACTCCTCACCATGACCAATACTGCACTACCCGGCGCAGAGTTGATCGAACTGGGACTTGGCGATCTCGCCACGAGCACCGAAAGCATCGAGTCTCTCCTCGTCTCGATCGCGGCACCTCGGCTACGGACGCTCGGACACGTGATACCCCGAGTGTTCGAGAATCCCGAACTGCGACTCTACGAGCTGCTCGCAATCGAGTTCGGCGATGGCGCACACGCACGCTACAACGCGCTCGTACGCCAGCTCGTGAGCTATCAGCGCGCCGCGGATTGCGCGAGGTAGCCGACCGCGAGCGCATCGACGCGTTTCTTTCGGCGCTACTTTTTCTCCTCGTCGGCGGCCTTGTCCACATCCTCCTCCGCGTCATCACCGTGTTCGACGATGTCGCCAGTCGTGAAGAGGATGTCCTTCAGGATCGCGCGCCACACCGGCGTCTTCCGCAGAAGGAATTCGAGGTTCATCCCGAAGTGCTTCATCTCCTCCTGCTGCGCGTTCTTCATGATCGCCTTCGCCTCCCTGTCCTTCTCGACCGACATCCGCTGCTCGTACCAGCCGATCGCCTCGGCCTCCTCAATAACGGACGTGATCATGCGCGCAAAAGTGCGCGTCTGCTCGGACAGCTCGTTCGGCGGTTCGTGATACTGGTCGAAACCCATGGCTTCCCTGTGAACGATGAGGCGTGACACATCGTGGTGAAGTGATGCCCAGAACGATAACTTGCGTCGTCCCTCGTCGTCGGCGAGGGACGCCCTCCGACCTCATGCACCTGATCATGCGACTTCGTCTCGACCTCTGCTTCGCGTTGCTCGTGCTCACGTCAACCGGGCTGAGCGCGCAACAACGCCTTCCGGTCAGCGGCAACCGCGTTCCACGCCTGGCGATCCGCAACGCGACCATCGTGGACGGCAACGGCACGCCCGCGTCGGGACCCGCCGACATTCTCGTCGAAGGCACCCGCATCACGAGCGTCACGTTCCTCGATCCGGTCGCGGTGCGATCGGGCACGGCGAAGCGCCCCGCCGCCGACGCCGAGATCGACGCGACGGGCAAGTACGTCCTGCCGGGTCTGATCAACGCGCATGCGCACCTGCAGGACGAGCGCGCGCACGTGCCGCAGCCGTACGACTACACGCTCAAGCTGTGGCTCGCGAGCGGGATCACGAGCGTGCGCGAAGTCGGCGCGGATACGACCGAGAAGGTGATCGTCATGCGCGACCGCGGCGCGCGTGGCGAGATCGCGTCGCCCCGACTGTTCATCTACGGCCGCTTCTCGAACGCGCCGGTGCCGACGACACCGGAAGCAGCTCGCATCCGCGTGCGCGCCCTCAAGGCAATGGGCGTGGACGGCATCAAGATCCTCGGCATCGACCGCGACATCATGGCCGCGATGCTCGACGAGGCGCACAAGGTCGGACTGCGCGTCGCGCATCACGCGGGGGTCGAGGAGACGAATGCACTCGACGACGCGCGCTTCGGCACGACGAGCATCGAACACTGGTACGGAATTCCGGACGCCGCGATTCCCGATGGACGCCAGCACTTCCCCGCGGACTACAACTATCGCAACGAGACGGACCGCTTTCGCTGGGCAGGACATCTGTGGCGCGAGGCAGATCCCGTCCTGCTCGGCCGCGTGCTGGACACACTGGTCGCGGCGAAGGTCGCGTGGGTGCCGACGCTCGACATCTATGAAGCGTCCAGGGATTTGCAGAGAGCGCAGACGCAGCCCTGGTTCACCGACTATCTGCACCCGACGCTCGAAGACTACTTCCGCCCCGATCCGGCGAATCACGGCTCGTACTTCTTCGGCTGGAGTTCGACGGACGAGACATACTGGAAGGAGAACTACCGCCTCTGGATGGCGGCACTGCGCGACTTCGAGCGGAAGGGCGGCACCATCGGCGTCGGCGACGACGCAGGCTTCATCTACCAGATGTATGGCTTCGGCCTCATTCGCGAGCTCGAGCTTCAGCAGGAGGCGGGATTTCAGCCCCTCAAGGTCATCCAGCATGCGACCGGCAACAACGCTCGCATACTTGGGCGCGAATCAGACCTCGGACGCGTGCGCGCGGGATACCTGGCCGATCTCATCGTCGTGAACGGCAACCCGTTGGAGAACCTGAAGGTGTTGTATCCCACGGGCGTGGACGAGTTGCGCGGCGGGAAAGTGGCGCGCGGCGGCGGCGTGGAGTGGACGATCAAGGACGGCATTCCCTACCACGCGCCGACCTTGTTCGCCGACGTCAAGGCAATGGTCGTGAAGGCGCGCGCGCAGCGGAGTCGCTAGCGGTTCATCGCCCAGGGAAGAACATCCCTCCGAGACCAACGGTATGGCGGACCTTCTCCATCAAAGCGATTGAACAGATCGAACGGCGTGAATGGAGAAAGCGGAACAACAAGAGCAGGTCCCTCACTTCGTTCGGGACGACAAAGTGCGTTTCCGTCAAGCTCCGTTCACTCCGTTCACTCGCTCCACCACAATCTCGGATGCGTCCCGAGGCACTAAGCTCGTGCCGGCGGTACCACGCCCGGAGTCAGGAAGCTCGACACTTCATCCCTCTGCTTCGTTTCATTCGCCGCGAGCGCAGCCTGCCGACGGCCGAGCCAGACGCCGAGCGCCAGCCACACCGCAGACACAGGAATCGCCGTGAACGCAATCCCCGCAAGCCCCAGCCCGATCGCCGCCAGGCCGGCATACAGCCACGCCGCGAGCTGGTCGCCGCCACGGTAGACGAACGTCTCGATGAAGCTCTTCGCCTTGTACTTGTCCTCGCGCGACACGACAGTGAACAACGTCTCCATCGCCGGATTGGTGAGCGAGAAATTCGTCGCCCGGCGCATTACGGTGAACGCGGCCAGCGTGGCAAACACGGGCATGACGCCCAGCGCACCGAAGCCGAGGATGGACAGCACCGGCAGCACGGCGAGCGTCGCGGCCAGTCCGATCCAGCGGATGATGCGCCCGGTGAAGAACACCTGTGTCACCACGGTGAGCACCTGCGCCGTCAGCTCGAGTCGCGCGAGGATGGTGGTGCGCGCGGCGCGATCGGCATAGAACCGTCCGACGATGTCGCTCTGCTGGAAGTAGATGAACGTCGAGCCGACTGAGTACAGGATGAGGAAGAGCGAAATGCCGAGCAGGTAGCGCGACTTGAGCACACTCGACACGCCGCTCATCACTGAGCCGCCGATGATCTCGTCGTCGATGGCGTCGGTGGCGCCCGCCGAGTCGGCGCTGCCGCCGCGTGGCGACGATGGGAAATAGATCACCGTGACCGCCGCGAGCTCGAGCAACACCGCCGACACGAGCAGCAGACTCACCGGCCCGATGACCGGTGCCAGCGTCGCTGTCACGGTCGAGCCGGCGATGGAGCCAATCGTTCCGCCGACGCCGATGAAGCCGAACAGTCGCTTCGCCTGGTCACTGCGAAAGACGTCGGCCATGAAGCACCAGAAGATCGACGTCCCGAAGAAAGCCAACACGCTCGTCCACACATAGAACGCTCGGCCGGTCCAGATGTCGGTCGTTGAATTCTCGCCGGGCGACACGAACCGAATCATCACGTAGAAGATGATGAGGTTCGAGACGAAGACCTGAAACATGATGGGTACGAACTTCCGCGCCGGAAACTTGACGACGAGCGACGTGAAGATCGGATTGAAGGCCAGCGTCGCAGTGAGCGTGCCGGCGAACAGCCAGGGCAACTGCTGCACTCCTGATGCGGCGGCCACCGCATCGCGGATGGGGCGGAGGACGAAGTATCCACTCAACACGAAGAAGAAGAACGCGAACGACATCAGCATCGCGCCCTGCTCCTCCGGCTTCACATCGACTGCGCGACGCAGCAGCGCGATCTGTCTCAACTGGTCTTCTTCGCCTTCCATGCCGCAAGGACTTCAGCCTCACGCGCCGCCGAGATTCCACCGACGCTTCCCTCGGCCATGATCTTCTGCTCGGCCTCGGGTCGGGTCTTCGCCCAGTCGAGCGTGTCTTTCGCCGTGACCGCGAGTGTCCGAAAGGTCAGGCCGGCGGCAATCGCCTTTGCACAGTTCCGACGCGAGAAGCCCGCCGACCGGCCGGGCGGCACCCACACCGTCATGTCGCGCCACGCACGGATCTTCTGCTCTTCGAGAAAGGCGGCGGGCACGAAGGTGAATTGCGCCCCGGCCGTCGTCACGGCCTTGATGCCATACAACATCTCGGCGATGGTGAGCGGCGCGGCAGGTCCGGTTGCCTGATAGGTGCCGAACACCCGATTCTCCGCCATGCGTATGGTCCACTCGGCGAGATCGCGCGCGTCGATGAATTGGACGGGATCGTTGGGCGTGCCGGGCGCGAGCACTTCTCCGCCCTTGTCGATGCGGTAGGGCCAATACGTGAAGCGGTCGGTGCGGTCGAGCGGACCAACGATGAGTCCCGGGCGAATGATCGTGTTGATCCCCGGATAGTGCTTCGCGACTTCCTTCTCCGCGTACGTCTTCAGCGCGCCGTAGTACTTCCCTGCATTGGCGCGGTCGAGCGTGTACGGATCCAGGTCCGCAGGCATCGGCGTCGTGCCTGCCGTCTCATCCTGGTTCGGGACGGTATTGTCCGGATAGACGGAGATCGTCGAGATGAAGATGTAGTGCTTCGTATTGCCGGCGAGATGCTGCGCCGCATTGCGCACCCACGCGGGGAACGTCGTCGGGTTGTCGATGACGACGTCGAACTTCCTGCCCTTCAACGCGCTGACGTCGTCGTTCAGATCTCCGACGAGCTGCTCGACGCGGCCCTTGAAGAAGTCAGGACGCGTCTTGTTGCGATTGAGCAGCGTGACCCTGTGTCCGCGCGCCGTGGCGTACTCCACCTGCTCCGGACCGGTGAAGCCAGTGCCGCCGAGGATGAGGATGTCGAGCGGAGCGCTGGCACGAGGCGTGTCGGCGCGTTTCGATGACGGCTCCGCTGCCGCGCCGAGCGACGGCGTGACGCCAAGTCCGAGCGCGCCGCTCGCGAGCGCCGAGAGCTTGAGAAAGGCGCGGCGATCGGTCATGGCACGACGGGCGTGTCCGGCTTCGCGGCCGGCTTTCTCTCGCGTAGGTGCTCCTCCATGCGAAGGCGCGGGACGCCGTCCTTCATCCACTCCGGCGCGGGCTTGTCCTCGAGGTAGTGATCGAACCACTCACCCATCCGAGTGGCGTAGTCCTTCATGTTCGCCGGCCGAGCGAGTCCGTGATTCTCGCCCGCGTACTCGAGCATGATGACTTCCTTGCCGAGCTGGCGGAGCGTGTTGTAATACGTCACGCCCTGGTTGAAGTCCACCGCGCCATCCTTGTCGTTGTGCAGGATGATGAGCGGCGTCTTCACGTCCTTCGCGTGGAACACCGGCGAGTTGCGGATGTAGGCGTCGGTATTGTCGGTGAAGTTGCCCTTGAAGCGACCCTGGCTCGACTCGAAGATGCCCTGGTTCGTACCGCCGGTGTTCCAGTAGATCGAGCTGTACATGCTCACCATGTCGGTGAGTGGCGCGCCGGCAATGGCGCTCTTGAAGATGTCCGTCTGCGTGACGAGGAACGCAGTCTGATATCCGCCCCACGAGTGACCCCACAGTCCGACGTTTGCCGAGTCGACGATACCAGTGGCGATGGCCGCCTTCACGGCGGGAACCACCGACCAGACCGCAGACATGCCCGGATCGTTGATCTTGTAGACGATGTCGGGATAGAACGCCGCGTAGCCCTTGCTCGTGAACAGCGTCGGGTTCGGCGCGCGCGTCTCGTTCGGCGCGGCATACGCGTGCAGGTTCTGTGACAGCTTCTCGTAGATCATGACGAGCATCGGATACTTCGTGCCGGGCTCGTAGTTGGCGGGCAGATAGAGTGCACCCTGAAGCTTGTCGCCCTTCGCGCTGGTATAGTCGATCAGCTTCGCACCCGGCGACCACGCAATCTGTCGTTGCTGCGGGTTCGCGTCGGTGAGCTGCTTCTCGCTGCCGAAGGACGCATTCGCGAGGTAGTAGTTCGGGAAGTCGACATACGTCTGCCGCGAGAAGATGAACGTGTCGGCGTCACGCGCCTTGGCGAAGTTGAGCTTCGCGTCGGTGTACACGAGGTCCGTCGCGCCCGCGCGACGTGCGTCCACGCGTGCGAGCCCTTCCTTCTTCGTCCACTCACCATAGGTGGAGAAGTAGAGTGGCTTCGAGAAATCGACGCCCTTCTCCTTCGGGTCGAAGACGTAGCGGCGCTGATAGTGCTTGCCGGTCTTGAGGCCGTCCACCGTGAGGTTCACCGCAGTGCCACCGTGCGTCGGAACCTTGAAGACGTCCCACCCGTCCGTGAGGAGAACTGACGCACCATCCCTGGACCACCCCATCGGCTGGAACGGGGGCGGCACGAGGTTGTTGTGGTCGTCCGACGTGTCGCCGAAGACGCCGGGCACGCCGCGCGTGATGTTGCGCGTGGCGCCGCTGGCCATGTCGAGCACATGGAAGCTCGTGTCCATGCCGAAGTACAGCAGCATGCTGCCGTCGGGCGACGCACTGGCCTGACCGAGATGCTTCTGGAGCGCGCGCTTCCGCTCGCCGGTCTTGAGGTCGATGGTGTAGACGTCCTGGAAATTGCGACCGTTGTAGCTCGCGACCTGCTGGTATGCGCGGTTGTCGATGCCGTACGCGAACTTGTCCTTCGGCGCGATGGTCACCGTGCGAAGCTCATCGTCCGAAAGGCGGATCACCTTGTTCTCGGCGATGCGATACTCGGAGAGATAGCTGTAGGTCTTGTCGGCCTGCTCCTGCACGATCTGCTGCGACTGGAGACGCGGGTCCTTCCAGTGCCACAGGATGAGCGACGAGTTGTCGTCGTCGGGCGGAACCTGTGGCTGGTTGACCGTGCCACCGGCGCCCGGTGCGCCGGCCTGCACCACCGACGGCCGATTTGTCGTGACCGCGTCGGCGAGGAGCGGCGCGCCTGCTTGTTTCTTCTTCGCGTCCTTGATCCCGAAGTACACCGCCGAGAAATCCTCTGCCCAGCGCGGCGCGCGGTCGGCGCTGATCACCATGCCGCTCGGCATGCCGGCGGACTTCGTGTCGACGATGGACTTGCTCGGTGTGCTGCGGGCCACGTTGCTGAACGCGACGAGCGTGTAGAGCGTATCCTTTGCCACGCTGTCCGGGACACCGCGCAGGACGGCGAGTGCCGCTCCGCTGTCGGCCCATGCGAGGCGACGATAGAGACCGCGGTCGCTGTCGAGCGCCTTCACGACGTCCGTCTTCATGTTGCGCAGCTGGACGCCGTTGCCGAGCCGGTCGCGTGCGTCGATGGTGTAGGCGAGGAATTCGCCGGAGTCGTCGAACGCGAACTCCGCCACGTTGCCGACGTTCACCATCTCGCCCGTGGTCAGGTTGTAGAGCAACAGATCGGTGCCCTCGACCCGAGGCGCCGCAGCGGCGCCACCGGCCGCCGGTGCGGCAGCAGGAGCACCGCCTTCCGCGGGATACGCCTGCATGGCGAGCCAGCCGGCCAGCTCGCCCGAGAAGGCGAAGCGGCGCACCTTGTCGAACTCCTTCTTCTCGCCGGTCGCGACGTTCACCAGCGCGAGCTTGTTGTAGAGCGGACGACGCTGCGCCTTGAGGCGCTTCGCGTCCTTCGCCGACGGATAGACGGCGAAGGCCACGTATTTCGAATTCGGCGCGATGACGAGCGGCGCCCCCGCTGCAGCGGCGCCGGGCGGGCCACCCACAGGGGCGGGCGGTTCGCCGATCTGGAAGCGATGCTCCTTGCTCTCGCGCGTGGAGCGAAGCACGACCTCCGCATCGCCGTCGTTGGGAGCGAGTTGGTAGGCGAACCAGGCGCCGTCGTTGGAGAGCGACTGCGCGCGGATGTTCTTCCACGCCTGGATGTCGGCGGTGGTGAGCGGACGAGTGGTCGACTGCCCGCTCGACACGGCCAGCGGTGCGAGGAGCAAGATGGCGACGAAAGAAGCGCGTTTTGACATTCGGTGCCTCGGGGCGGCGGACGCGTACGGTCTGGCCGAATCTAGAGGCGGCGCCGGCATCGGCAACGTGGTAGGGAGATCAACCCGAAGCTGTGTCCTTCCGTCGTCTCCGCGTCAATCCGGCAGTTCCTCCGTGTTCATCCGCGTCAGGCGGTCGCGGACGCCGATGCTCGAGAGCTTTGCGGAGATGTCGTCGAACAGCGCGGGCAGCGCCACCGTCAACGGGGTCTGCGCGCCGGCTGGGTGCCACACGAGCTCCTCGCGCTGCACGAGCGGCGTGTCGCGACCCTGCGTCCAGCATTCGACGATGCGCGCTTCGACGTCGACGATGAAGTAGTCGGGTACGCCGACGTCGAGATAGTAATCGCGCTTCGTGACTCGGTCGGTGCGAACGCTGCTCGGCGAGATGATCTCGACGGCGAGAAGGAGTGACTGAAAATCACTCCACTTACCCGTGGCCTCGGGGCGCAAGGTTCCGACCGGTATCACGAACAGGTCGGGCTGGATGATGCTTCCAGGCCGTAGCTCCAGGTCCGCGGGGGCGTGGAATACATGACCCACTTTCTCGCGATCGAGATAGGAAAGCAGAATGCGTATCAGCTCGGCGGCAGCCATCCCATGGCCTATCCCCGGCGACGGCGTCACGAGAAGCTCGCCGTCGATGAGCTCGTAACGCGGCCATGCGGTAGGCGACTCGTCGATGAGCGCGCGGACGGCGGCGGTTGTCCAGTGACGTCGGACTGCAGGCATACCCATAGTCTGCTCGGCTCGGCGAAGGAATCGCAAGGTCCCATTGCAACAGGCTACCCGATCTACCACGGGCAACCATCATCGTTCGGTTTCCTCCGCAAGCGCGATCGGTCGGCCATAGCGCAAATAGAGCGACGGCATGATGAACAGGTTCAGTACTGTCGAGCTGACAAGGCCGCCGAGAATCACGATCGCCATCGGATGCTCGATCTCGTGGCCCGGCCGATCCCCCCAGATCACCAGCGGCAGCAAGGCGAGCGCCGTCACCAATGCGGTCATCACGATGGGAGCCAGTCGCTCCTCCGCGCCACGCAACATCATCTCGCGGCCGAACGACATTCCCTCCTCGCGCTCCAGATGCCGGTAATGACTCACGAGCATGATGCCGTTGCGTGCCGCGATGCCGAGCACGGTGACGAACCCGACGAGCGAGCCGAGTGACAACACACCGCCAGTGAGCCACACGGCGAGAATGCCACCGATGAGCGCGAACGGGAGCGACGCGAAGATCAGCGTCGCCAGCCGCACCGTGCCGAAGTCGGCGTGCAGGATGAGGAAGATGCCGACCATGGCCAGCATCGAGAGCGCGAACAGCCGACGGCTCGACTCGCGCTGCGCCGCGTACTCGCCGAGGAATTCGGGATGGTACCCGGCGTCGAACGTCACCGCGCGCACGTTGCTCTCGACGGCTCGCGCGACCGCGCCGAGATCCCGGCTGCGCACATTGGCCGTGACGTCCAGGCGGCGCGATGCATTCTCGCGCGTGATCTCGTTCGGCGTCGGCACGAAGCGCACCTCGGCGACATCCGACAGCGGCGCGGCGCCGCCGGCGGGCAGCTCGATGGGAAGGTCGCGGATGGTGGTGATGTCGTTGCGCACGGCGGGCACACCCCAGACGACGACGTCGAATGCCCGATGCGCCTCGTACACCTCGCCCACCTTCCGCCCGCGCACGAGTGTCTCGATCTGGTCGCGCACGTTGCCCGGTGTAACGCCAAGGCGGGACGCGGCGTCGGTCTTCACCTTCACCTCGATCTGCGGGACGAGCACCTGTGGCTGCACCTTGAGGTCGGCGAGCCCGTCCACCTTCCCCATCGCCGCGGCGACTTCCTGCGCCTTGGCGCGCAGCACCTCGAGGTCGGGTCCATACAGCCGGACCACCAGCGTCGCACTCGTGCAGGTGAGCACCTCCTTGATCCGCTCCCGCAGGTACGTCAGGACGTCGCGATAGAGCCCCGGATAGCCATCTACCGCGGTCTGGACAGCGGCGAGTGTCTTGTCGTAGTCGACATCGGGATCGACCGAGATCCACAGCTCCGTGAAGTTCGGCCCCACCACCTCGTCGGCCACCTCGGCGCGGCCGATGTGCGAGCCGAAGTTGCGCACGCCGGGAATCGCTCGCAGCTCCTTGCTCGCGAGCACCGTGATGCGCGTCATCGCCTCGAGCGACGTGCCCGGCTTCTCGACGAAATGCATCAGGAAGTCGTACTCCTTGAAGTTCGGAAGAAACTGTTCGCCGAGAAACGGGAAGGAGAGCGCGGAGACCAGCATCAACCCGCCGGCGACGCGTACGGCGCCGCTCGAGTTGTCGACGAAGCGCGGAAGCTGTCGGCGATACCACGCCTTCAACCGGGTGACGGCCGGCGGCTCCGCGTGATCGGCCGCCGCACGCGGCAACAACAGCAGTGAGAGGGCCGGCGTCACGATGAGCGCCACGATGAGCGAGGCGAGAATCGCGAACACGTAGGCCATCGCGAGCGGCCGGAAGAACGCGCCAGCCAGTCCGCCGAGGAAGAAGACGGGAAGGAAGACCAGTGCGACGATGAGGCTCGCATAGACGACGGCGCTGCGCACCTCGATCGACGCATCGAGCACCACGGCGAACGCGGGCCGCGGATTTCCCGCCTCGCGATTCAATCGCAACCGACGCACGATGTTCTCGACGTCGATGATGGCGTCGTCGACCACCTCGCCGAGCGCGATCACCAGCCCGGCGAGCACCATGGTGTCGATCGTGCCGCCGCGATAGCGCATGACGACCGCCGCCGCGACGAGCGACAGCGGAATCGCCGTGAGGCTGATCATCGACGTCCGCCAGTCGCGCAGGAAAAAGCCGAGGACGAGCACCACCAGCACGCAGCCGATGATCAGCGCTCGGTTGAGATTGTGCAGCGACATCTCGATGAACGTCGCCGGCCGGAAGATCGTCGCGTCCACCTTGATGCCCGGCAATGCCGGACGCAGTGCCTCGAGTGCCTTCTCCACACCGCTCGTGACGTCGAGCGTATTGCCCCACGGATGCTTCTCGACGATGAGCAGCAGGCCGGGCCCGTCATCGATCACGGCGTCACCGATCGGCGGCGGATTGCCTTCCGTCACCTCCGCGACGTCGCCGAGCGTGAGCGGCGCGCCGTTGCGCAACGCGACCGGCGCCGACGCCAACTCCTCCGGCGTGTCCACGTCGGAGCGCTGCGCGACTGCATATCGCTGATTCGGTGTGTCGACGAAGCCGCCCGCCCGGACGGCAACGGCCTCGCCTGTCGCTCTCGTTACCTCGTTGAGCGTCACCTTGCTCGCGCGCAATCGCTCCGGATCGACGAGTACCTGCAGCTGCTTGTCACGCTGACCCCACACGGCGACGTTCGCCACACCGGGCACCGCCATCAATCTGGGACGCACGGTCCATCGCACGAGCGTGGTGAGCTCGGTCTGCGAATGCGTCTTCGACGACACACCGATCTTGAGCACCCGGCTCGTCGACGACAGTGGCGACAGCAGCACCGGTGGTCGCGCCACCGCGGGCAGCGTCGGCGCCACGCGCGCCAGACGCTCGGCGACGAACTGTCGCGCGCCCAGGAGATCGGTGCCGCGATCGAAGATCAACACAACGCTCGAGAGGCCGAGCACTGACTTGGAGCGCAGCGTCTTGAGGTATGGTGTGCCACTCAGCGCCTGCTCGAGCGGCATGCTGACCAGTGCCTCCACTTCCTCAGTGGAAAGTCCCGGCGCCTCGGTCTGTACTTCGACGAGCGGCGGTGCGAATTCCGGGAACACATCGAGCGGCGCATCCTTCAACACGCGCACCCCGACGATGACGAGCACGATGGCCAGCGCGACGATGGCGTATCGCAGCCGCAGTGCGATCTCGACGATCGATCGCACGCGCTATTTCCCGGCGCCGAACTCGGTGCCGAACAGCTCGGCCGAGCCGGACGTCACCACGATCGTGCCTGCCTTCGGGCCGTGCGCGAGCATCGCGACGCCACTGTTCACACGCGACACCTCGACGCGACGCCGGATGAAGGTGAGCGAGTCCTTTCGCTCGTACACCCAACTCCCGCCACTCATGTCGCGCACCACTGCGGCGAACGGCACGGAGAGGCCACGCTCGGCGCTTGCCGAGCCGGTGAGTGGCACCGTGACGCCGACGCGCTCGCCGGGCCTGAGTGTCCCCGGACTGCGCACCTCATAGAAGAGGTCGACCGACGCCGCACTCGCATCTGCCGACGGCGGCGCCGCAACAGGCGACGCAACGATCGTCGTCCCCGTACCGGGACCACCGAGTCCGTGCACGCTTGCCGGTGCGCCGCGACGAACGCGATTGGCGTCGCCGGCATAGAGCGGCACGCGCACCCACAGACGATCGGTGCGCATGACCTCGAGCAGCGGCGCACCTGCGGCCACCATCTGCCCAGGCGCCGCGTTCATCAGCCGGATCACGCCATCGCTCGGCGACACGATGGACAGCGTCGAAACGGACGCTCCCGCTCCGCCGCCACGCACGATGCTGTGCTGTCCGGCCGCACTCGACGCCGTCGCGCGTGCGGCGGCAAGCTCGGCCTGCGCCCGCTCGTTCTCACGCGCCGACACGAGACGCTCGGAGAAGAGTCTCGCCGAGCGTTCGGCCTCGGCCTGTGCCTGACGGAGTCGCGCGGCCGCGATGTCGTTGTCGCGCGTGGTCTGGGCCACGTCGGGCGGCAGTGGTGAGATGCGCAGCAATGCCGTGCCACGTGTGACGCGTGCGCCTGGTGGCGGGAAAGAGCCCGACTCCGGTGCGAGCACCCGTCCGGCCACTGGTGCCGACACGACGATGGAGAGTCCGGGTGGTACGACGATCTCGCCGCCGACGGTGCGCGTCGGGAGCGCGGCCTGCGAATCAACGGTCGCGGTCTCGATGCCGAGCCGGCGCACGGCGTCGGCGGTGAGGGTGACGGTGGTGAGCGCCGCTTCGCCGACCGGGTTCTGCACCTTGGCCGCGGCGATGGGCTTCTCGGTCTTCTTTCCGCACGCCGAGAGTACAAGGATTGTCATCCCGAGCGAAGCGATGAATCGCCGAGATGTCGTCCCGAGCGAAGCGAGGGACCTGCTCTTGTCGTTCATGGCCATCTCCCCAACACGGCGTAGAGGTCGGCGCGCGCCTCCTGGAAGGCAAGCAGTTCGGCCACGGTGGTCCGCGCGACTTCGCGTTCGGCGCGCAGTGCATCGAGCACTGGAAGTACGCTGGTGCGTCCTTCTTCGTAGAGTCGAACGGCGCCCGCGCGAACGTGCATTGCCTCCGGCAGCAACGAGTCGCGCGCAAATCGCGCTCTGCGAGCCGAGTTCTCCGTTCGTGCGCGCGCCACGTCGAGCTGCGAGCGCGCCGTCAACCGCGACTCCGCCGCGAGCGCCGATGTCTCCGCCGCGGCGCCGCGCGCCTGCTGGACCGCCTCGCCGCCCTGACTGAAGATCGGGACAGGAATCGCAAGGCCGAGGATCAGGTTGTTGTTGCCGGAACCCGATCCCCACTCTCGTCCAGCGACGATTCCCGGAATGGGAATGCGTGCGATGCGGGCGGCGCTCAATCGCGACGCGGCGGCCGCCGAGTCGGCGATGGCACCGCGCACGAATGGCAGCGCGTCGAGCGATGGCGTCGCGAGCGTAGCGAGGGGCGCGCTTTCCAGTCCCGCATCGAGTGCACCGATTGGCCGCGGCGGAGTCGCCGACTGCCACGCGACTGCCCGTGCCAGCTCGACGCGTGCGACCTCCGCGCCCTGACGTGCCTGTTCGGCGGCGAGTCGGGCGCGAGAAGCTTCGAGTGAGATCTGGTCGCGCTCGAGATCCGAGATGTCGCCGGCATTGGCGCGGCGCGAGGCCAGGCGTGCGAGCGAGTCGGCGAGCACGAGCTGCTCGGTGGCGAGCGCAAGTTGCCGGTCGGCCGCGAGGGCGCCGAAGAAGGAGCGACGCACATCACGTCCTACGTCGGCGAGCGACTGTGCGGAGTCGGCGCGCGCGCGATCGATGCCGGCGCGGCCGGCGGCGAGATCAGCGCCGCGACGAGCCAGCCACGCGAGCGGTTGCGTCGCCGTGAGCTTGTACGTCGGCGCGAGATCGTCGCTTTCGAACTGTGCCGTGGGATTCGGGATCAGCGCTCCCACGCGCGCCGCGCCGATGGCGCGATCAACGCTCGCGGACGCGGCGGCCGCGCGCGGGCGAGTAGTGCCGGCGCGGGCGAGTGCGTCCTCGATGGTGAGCGAGTCCGAACCCTGCGCAGCGGCCAGCGCGAACAACCCCTGCGCGAGAAGGAGATGCATGACGTCGTCTTTCCGATGTGAGGATCGTGTGCGTCACGTCCCGAATGGGCGGGTGGGGCGCCCGAACGGAACGGACCTGCTGTCGTGATCGACTACTGCGCTCGCGCGTGGCGCGAGCGGCGACGCGCTATGGTGCGCGCGTGTTCGGCAGGCCGAGCATACGGAAGCGCCCGGAATTGATCGTGCCTTCGGTCGCCGGCGTGTGGGCGATGATGGATGCGAAACGTGCCGCGGGATTCGTGGTCACGCTGACGATCGACAGCACACGCTGTCCGCGAGTCCGCGTGCGCGATCGTGCGACCTGCACCGCACTGTGGCGCGCAGCGGCCACCTGGGCGTCGCGCCGTGTCGCATCGCTGTTCGAGCGCGCGATCCCCACCGATCTCCCAACCTCCGCGCTCACGGCGACGCGATCGCCCGGCCCAGCGAGCAGCTGGGCGACGATGACGGCGAGGATGAGGAGGAGTCGCTTCATTCGGGAGGAAGACGGGAGGGGCGCGGCGAGTCCGAATATAGGGAAAGGTGAGTCGCCGCGCGATGCACGGTCCAACGGCCTGACGCGGATGACCGCGCGCGGACCACCAGTCGAATCCCGGGGTACTGGCTCGATGCCCATCAGCCCAATCACGATCGCGATCGTCGTACTCGTCACCACCGCTACCGCCGCCGGTGCGCAGCTCGCCCCGCCACCTCCCACGCGGGACACCACGACGACCGAATACCTCGGCGCCTACCAGCGCGGCTTCGAGCAGAGCTGGTTCTATCCCTGCGACGCGGCGCGAGACGACAACACCTGGTGGGTCACGCTCACCGACGACGCCCTGCGTCAGCGCGACAGCATACTCGCGGCAATGACCATTCCGGCGAATTCGAAAGGACTCACCGTACGCTGGCGTGGAACGGTCAGCGATCGCATGCCGGCTGGCCACATGGGCCACGGCACACGCTATCTGCTCGTCTCGCGGATCCTGGAGATTCGGCCGCTGCTCGGCACCAGCTCGTGTGGAGTCAAGTCGTAACTCAGCCGCCGAGCATGATCTGCAGCCCCTGAATCCGGTATGGTTCGGTGCGGCCGATCATCACCTTCAACAGGACGGCTCCCTGCACCGATGACGTGAGTCGCATCTCCACCGGGCCGGTGTCGAATCTCTCGATCTTCCGCACCGTGATGTTCCCCAGATTCTCGTGCACGCCCGAGATGCGCTGGACGCGTTCCTCCACCGTCGGGGCGCCGGGCTCCTGCACGAAGTGGTCAGCGATGAACGTGCGCTCCGCCACTGACTCGCTCGGCTCGCCGTCCGGATCAGGCAGGCCGAGCACCTTGCCCAGTTCGCGACGGATCGCTGGTGCCTTCATCGCAGCATTCGTGGAGGCGATGATGATCTCCGTGCGCATGCCCGGAAAGCGATCGTAGAGGAAGAAGTTCACGCCGTCCGATCCCGCGAGTCCGATCGGCTCGTTCGGGGAAAATTGATCGCCACGAGCCGCGCGCGTCAGCAGCGTCTCGCCCTCGAACAGTGCCCGGTAGAACGCATGCATCTCGCCGGGGGTCGAGAGCATGCCGCCGTTGCCGCGCAGGTTCCAGTACGGACCGTCGGCCGCATGCGGCTTGGCGAGCATCGTCCCGGCATCGGTGCCCTTCGGCTGGTAGCCGTGCGCGAGATCCCTTGCCTGAAACTTCGGCAGCAGGAATCCCGTGCGGCGCAGGCCGATCGGCGCCGTGATCGCGTCGCGGACGTAGACGTCGTACGTCTTCCCCGTCACCTGCTCGATGATCGCGGCGAGGAGGCTGTAGCCGGTGTTTGAGTAGTTCTCGCGCGACCCCGGTGGAAAGAGCAGCCGCGTATGCATCGCGCTGTCCACGAGAATCGCGCGGCTGAACGGCTCGAAGTCCCCGCCGATGCCAAGTGGAAAGCCGGCGCGATGATTCATCAACTGACGAATGGTGATGGCCTTCTTGTCCGGCGGCGCGCTCGCAAAGTATTTCCCGAGCGTATCGTCCATCGAGAGCTTGCCCTCGGCCTGGAGCTTCAGGATCGCCACAGCAGTGAAGTCCTTGGTGTTCGACCCGATCTGCACCACCGTCTCCCGCGTGAACGGGATGCGCGAGGCGCGGTTGGCCCACCCATAGCCCTTGTCGAGGAGCACCTTGCCATCGCGCTCGACGCGGACAGCCCCGCTGAACCCCATCCGCTCTGCCGCCCGCATGGTGGAGTCGAGCCGCGCGGCGATGTCCTGGGCTGATGCCGTCCCACTTGCAACAACGAAAGCAGTAGTGAGTATGAGGATGTGTCGCATCGATGGCCGGACGTAGGAGGATCCTGGTTGGTCGGACACGCCGGGACGCCGAACGGTTTCCGCGAGGTCGCCGCCTGGGTCCTGCCGAAACACCGCCCGGCCCGTAACGTAGACCCCGATGGCTCTCCCAACCGACTTCGTCATGCGTGCTCTCGTCATTCTCGGCGCCGCTGTCTCGCTTGCCGCACTCCCCGTCGACGCGCAGGACATCGCCGGCGACTCCACCATTCGCGCGATCATCAAGGAGCGCGTCGACGCCAAGCTGTCCACGGGCATCGTCGTCGGTGTATTCGGCTCCAACGGCCGCCGACGCGTGGTATCGTACGGTACCTCGGGCACGTCACGCCCGCTGGATGCCAACAGTGTGTTCGAGATCGGCTCCATCACCAAAACGTTCACCGCAGCCCTGCTCGCCGACATGGTGGCGCGCGGCGAGGTGAAGTACGACGACCCCGTGGCGAAGTACCTCCCCGCCACGGTGAAGATGCCGACGCGCAAGGGACGCCAGATCACGCTGGTCGACCTCGCGACGCAGTCGTCCGGCCTGCCATACATGCCGTCGAACCTCAAGCCGAAGGACTCCGCGAACCCCTTCGCCGACTACACGACGGACGCGATGTACGAGTTTCTCTCGTCGTACAAGCTCACGCGCGACATCGGCTCACAATACGAATACTCCAACCTCGGCGTCGGGCTGCTCGGCCACGTGCTCGCGCTGCGCGCCGGCACCGACCTCGAGACACTGTACCGTCGCCGGCTGCTCGATCCCCTCGAGATGCCCGACACGCGCATCACGCTCACACCGTCGATGCGCGAGCGCCTCGCGCTGGGGCACAGTGCGAAGGGGGAAGTCGTTCCCAACTGGGACATCGGGGCGCTGAGCGGCGCCGGAGCGCTGCGGTCCACCGTCACCGACATGCTCACGTACCTCGCCGCCAACCTCATCGCCGACGTGGACAGCACCCGCGGCCCACTCGGCCCGGCGTTGCATGCCACCCACGTGCGGCGGCGCGAGGCGGGCGGCACCCAGATGGGCATCGGCCTCGCGTGGCACCTGGCCACACGACCGGACGGCGGCGTCATCGTCTGGCACAACGGCGGTACGGGCGGCTATCGCACCTTCAGCGGCTACGATGCGGGGCGACGTATCGGCGTCGTCGTGCTGACGAACTCGAACATCAGCGCGGACGACATCGGATTTCACCTGCTTGCCCCCGTCATCCCGCTGCATCCGCCGCAGCTACCGTCGATGGTGACGCGCAGCGAGATCAGCCTGCCCGATCACGTCCTCGACCGCTACGTGGGCGAGTACGAGATCGCGCCGTCATTCCACATCGTCGTCACCCGCAGCGCCGATGGCCTCATCATCGAGCCCACCGGACAGGGCAAGACCCCCATCTTCGCCGAGACCCAAACGGCGTTCTTCCTGAAGATCGTGGATGCGACGATCACCTTCGACGTGGATGCCAACGGAAAGGCGTCCGCACTGACCCTTCATCAGAACGGGCAGCACCTCAAAGGCGCGAAAATCAGGTAGCGATCGCGGCCGTCGGCCGGGGAACGACATCGGCCTGCGCGGTACTTCTTCGGATGATTCCTCTCTCGGTTCTCGACCTCTCGCCGATCGTCGCCGGCGGCGATGCATCGCAAGCGTTTCGCAACACGCTCGCACTCGCCAAACACGTCGAAGCACTGGGCTACAACCGCTTCTGGCTCGCCGAGCATCACAACATGCCGGGCATCGCGAGTGCGGCGACCTCGGTGGTCATCGGCCATGTCGCCGCGGGAACGTCGCGCATCCGCGTGGGGTCCGGAGGCATCATGCTCCCCAATCACGCACCGCTCGTCATCGCCGAGCAGTTCGGCACGCTCGCCGCACTGTTTCCCGGCCGCATCGACCTCGGGCTCGGCCGCGCGCCAGGCACCGACCAGCGCACCATGCGAGCGCTCCGCCGCGACTATCGCAGCGCGGACACCTTTCCGCAGGACGTCGTGGAGCTGCTTGGATACTTTCGCGCGGCAGCTCCCGATCAACCGATCCGCGCGGTCCCGGGCGCCGGCCTCGACGTCCCCGTCTGGCTCCTCGGCTCCAGCACCTTCAGTGCGCAGCTCGCGGCCCAGCTCGGGTTGCCCTTCGCGTTCGCCTCGCATTTCGCGCCCGACCAGTTGCTGCCCGCACTCGAAGCGTATCGCACGCAGTTCCAACCGTCGGAATACCTCGAGACGCCGTACGCCATGGCGGGAGTCGGCGTGGTGGCCGCGGACACCGATGCGCAGGCACGACGTCTCTTTACCTCACTGCTCCAGCAGTTCGTGGCGCTTCAGCGCGGACGTCCGCTAATGCTGCAGCCGCCAGTGGATGACATGAGCGCGCTGTGGACGCCGCAGGAGCAGTTCAGCGTGGAGTACACGCTGCGTCTCGCAATCGTCGGTGGGCCCGAGACGGTGCAGGCGGGTCTCGAGCGGCTCGTCGCGCAAACCCAGGTGGACGAGCTGATTGTCACGGCGAACATCTACGACCAGGCGGCTCGACTGCATTCCTATGAGATCCTGGCCCGAGCGGCTGGCCTCGGCGGAACAATGAGCCGAGAAATCCAAGCGGGAATCAATTCCGGCATGTAAGCATTGCTGTCCGGACAACACGTACCGCGGCTCTGGCCGCATCGTCATGGAGCGCGTGCCATGCATCTCGTCGTGTTTGGCGCCGGTGGAAACGTCGGCCAGCGGATCGTCAGCGAGGCGCTCAACCGCAAGCACTGGGTCACGGCGGCGGTGCGCGACGAGGCGACGATCCTGCCGCAGCACAATCTCGACGTCGTGGAGGGCGACGCGACGCAGCCGAATAGCGTGGCGCAGGTATCGTCCGGTGCCGATGTCATCGTGAGCGCCATCTCTCCCCGGCCGGGCCAGGACGGTCGTCCTGCCTCGTCACTCAGCGATGCCGCGAACGCGCTCATCGACGGCGCGCGACGATCGGGGGTCCGGCGGTTGATCATCGTTGGCGGTGCTGGGAGCCTCGAGCGCGAACCCGGACTTCAACTGGTTGACCAGCCCGATTTCCCGGAAGCCTACAGGCCCGAAGCGCTCGCCCAGCGCGACGCGCTCGCGGTCTATCGCGGCAGGGCGGGCGACCTCGATTGGACCTACATCAGCCCCGCCGCCGAGCTGCGCGCCGGTCGGCGGACCGGTGAGTATCGCATCAGCGGCGACCAGCTGCTCGTGAATGACGAAGGGAAGAGCACGATGTCGTTCGAGGACTATGCGGTGGCCGTGCTGGACCAGATCGAGACGGGCGCGCATCTCGGCGAACGAATCTCCGTCGGCGACTGATATCGGAAACTCATCAGTTCGCACTACACTGTCTCCGCTCGCGGATCCATCGTCGGCAGTTCTCGGCGACGTGCGGCCGATCGTCGTCCCATCATGCGCTTAGATTCCCCCACCATGAAAACCAGACGATTCGGCCGCCTCGGCTACGACGTTTCCGAGATCGGCTACGGCATGTGGGGTATGAGCGGCTGGGCCGGCTCCGACGACGACCGCTCCCGCGAAGCGCTCGATGAAGCCGTGCGCCTTGGCTGCACCTTCTTCGACACCGCATGGGGCTACGGCAAGGGCCACAGCGAACGCCTGCTCGGCGAAGTCGTTCGCGCGCATCCCGACAAGCGGCTCTACACCGCCAGCAAGATTCCACCGATGAACTTCCAGTGGCCGTCTCGTCGTGGCATGACGCTCGACGAGGTGTTTCCGGCGCGGCACATCCGCGAATACGCGGAGAAGACGATGGAGAACGTCGGCATCCCGATGCTCGACCTGCTGCAGTTCCATGTGTGGGAAGACGCGTGGGCGCGCGACGACCGCTGGTGGCGCGCCATGTCCGACTTGAAGAGCGAAGGCCTCATCGGCGGTATCGGCGTCAGCGTCAACCGATGGGAGCCGGAGAACGTGCTCGACACACTTCGTACCGGACACGTCGACGCGGTGCAGGTCATCTACAACATCTTCGACCAGGCGCCGGAGGACGAGCTCTTTCCGCTCTGCGCGGAGCTCGACATCGCCGTCATCGCGCGCGTGCCGTTCGACGAGGGGTCGCTCACCGGGACGATGACACTCGAGACGACGTTCCCCGACACGGATTTTCGACATATCTACTTCGGCCCGGAGAACCTCGGCCCGACGCTCGATCGCGTCAAAGAGCTGCAGCACGACGTTCCCGAAGGCATGACGATTGCCGAGCTCGCGTTGCGGTTCATACTCGCCGATGATCGCGTGAGCACCGTGATCCCGGGCATGCGCAGCATCGCGAATGTGCGCAAGAACATCGCGGTGAGCGGTGGCGCCCCGTTGTCGACAGAGGTGGTGTCGATGCTGCGCGCACATCGGTGGGATCGTCTGCCGACGGCCTGGTCGCTCTGACGCGCGAGTAGTCCGGCGTTAGCGTGCGCGCTGTTGGCGAGATTGGATCTCATGAGCGATGGCGCGCCACACCACATCGAGATGCGCGTCGGTCGTCTCGATGTTGCCGATTCCCACGCGCATGCTCGACCGCCCGCGAAGCCGCGTGTGCGTGAGGTACGCCGCTCCGCCCGCGTTCACGGCTTCGACGATCCGCTCGTTGTGCGCATCAGCGTCCACGTCAGTCATGTCCGGCAGCGAATGACGAAAGCACACCACCGCCATCGTCACGGGCGCCGTCAGCTCGAATCCGGATGAGCCGCGCACCCGGTCGGCGAACGCTTCGGCGAGCCGCCGGTGCTCGCGAATGCGCGCGATGATGCCTTCGCTCCCGAAGGTGCGGAACACCATCCAGGCCTTCAGCGCACGAAACCGGCGCCCGAGCTGGATGCCGTAGTCCATGTAGTTGACGACGGCATCACCACCGCCGCTCACCGTCGCATCGCCGCGCAGGTACTCCGCCGTGTTCGCGAACACCGCCCGCAGCCGCTGCGGCTCGCGGACGTACAACACGCTGAAGTCGAGCGGCGTGCTCATGCGAACATGTTCCTGATCCAGTTGGGGCTACAGTGCACTTCCAGCCACGACGGCTTGAAGCGGAGATCGAGCGTCGCGCCATGGACGCCTATGCTCTCGAGCTGTGCCTTCGGCGTGCTCGCGCCGCTGTACGGCAGCACGAAGCTGCGCGGCGCATTGAAGCTCTCGCACGCCGTGTGAGAGTTGAGTAACGCAACGTTGGCCGCCGCGCGCGCACGCCAGACCGCGAGCCATCCCTCGACCGGCCGCAGCGTCCGATTCACGTCGTCGCCCAGATGCTCCGACCAGAGGAGGCGTCGCAGTTCGCCGATGGCGGCGGGAATGCCGTCACCGCTTTCCGACAGCTCGAGGTTCACGTCGAAGTTGCGCACGTGCCTGAACACGCGCTCCCCGATCCAGCTCTCGAAGTCGTCGCCGTAGGAGTGCAGTGACACGCCGTCGAGGTTCGCGCTGCCCACCGTCGCCCACTCGTCGTCCGCCACGATCACCTTGCTGTGGACGAACACCTGGTTGAGCGCCACCACGCCGACCTCGCGCTGCTCGCCCGACCACAGCGCGAAGAACCCGACGCGCGGATGCGCACGCAGTTTGGCCGCGGCCAGACGCGCGTTCTGCCAGCCCCGATATGCCGTGACGTCGGGATTCTGGTTGAGCACGATGATGACCTCGAGTTCCGGCGAACGATCGAGAGCGGCCACGAGCGCACGCACGACGGCGCGGGAGCTGAGATACTGGTGCTCGATGTAGAGCAGTGAACGCGCTTGCCCGATGCCGTGCTCCACCGCCGACAGGATCTCCGTGCGACCCTCCGCGCGTTGTGGAAGCGCGCTGCGTGGAGACGTCGAGATCACGCGGATTGCATCCGACGATGTCGGCTCGCCGCGCACGTGCGACCACGCCCGATCGCATCCGCGGCAACCGCCTTCCGCGACCTCCGTCCACAGCTCCGAGAAGAAGTCGCTCAGCTTGCACACCACCGGCCCAGTCACCCGCATCGACACGTCGTGCACCGGACGGCCACCCAGCTCGCGCGCCGGACGACGCGCATCCACCGGCTTGTGCTGGTCGTTGTCCCAGTAGCCATTCACGAACGGCGAGCCAAGCACGAACGCCTCCTGCTCATCGACGATGAGCAGCTTCGCGTGCAGCAATTGCGGAAACCGGCTGATGCCCCGCACCTCGATGTAGCTCGCCTGCGCGCGCGCCAGCGCGGCACGCAACGGGGTCGCCGTGTCGAGCAGCAGGCTCTCGTTCAACAGGATGCGGACGTCGAGGTGCTCGCGCCGGCTCACGTCGATGATCGCGCCGAGCAGCGAAGTCCCACCCGTAGCTGGCGTGCCGGGCACGATGCAGTCGGCGTCGAAGGCCAGCTGCGAGATCCAGATCGACTCGCGCGCGCCGGCGATGGCTCGCAGCACCGCGGTGTACGCCTTCGCGTTGTCCACCAGCCACTCGATCGAATCGCTCGCCGGCATTCCATCCCGAAGTGCCGCGACCGAGTCGAGAGGTCCCTCCATCAGCTCAACTGACACGTTGTACCTGCAGGTTGGCATAAGTGTGATCGCTCATCGGGACGCTGGCGCCAAGCGCACGCGTGCCACGCGCCCGTGAGAGCTCGGCTACCGCGGCCGCAACGATCGCGAGCACCAACGGCAGGACGTAGTAGACCAATCGGAACATCACGAGCGCCGCCACGACGGCGGTGCGCCCGACACTCGGGACCAATGCCAGCACGGCGACTTCGAATACGCCCGCACCGGCCGGGATGTGGCTCGTCACTGCAACCGTCTGCGCAATGACGTACGCGCTCAGTACCGCGCCCACCCCGAGGCCCGCCGCGGACGGCATGAACGCAAAGAGCACCATGCCCGCAAGCAGCCAGTCGAGCACCGAGAGCAGCACCTGACTCGCCGCCATCGCCGGCGACGGGCGAACGAGCCTCCACCGTCCGCGCCCCACCGACCGTGCCGTCCCGACGACGCTCCAGGCGAGATACGCGAGCACGATGCAGCCGAGCAGTACGCCCAAAGGACGCACGGCGATCGTCGTGCTGCCGATGATGATCGGTGTCTTCGCCGCAAGCAGCGCCGCCGCGCCCGCAGCCAGCAGGCCCATCGTGGCGGTGATCGTCACGAATGCCGTCACCTGCGCCACTGCAATCGCGTCGAACCCCTGACGCGCATACGCCCGTGCGCGAACCGCTGCGCCGGTCAGTAGCGCCACCCCGACCGACTGGCTCAAGGCATTCGCTACGAACCCCGTGCCGAGCGCCGCCCGGACGGAGACGCGGACTCCGGCCTGATGATCGGCATGACGCACAGCGAGTAGCTCCACGATGCCAAGCAGGAGAAAGCTTCCCCCCGCACAGGCGATGCCCAGCGCGAGGTGCGCCCAACCGAAGGCGCCCACCTGGGCCACTAGTACGCCAGCGTGCACGTCATGCAACTCGCGTCGCAACGCCCACACAGCTGCAATGCCGAGCGCAACGCGCAGGAGCGCCACGAGCCATCGGGTGCCGGCGCCAGACGTCGGCCGCGGCCCTTCACTGGATATCATGGGCCGTCGCAAGGCAATCGATGTGCCGTCCGTTTACGTTGCTCGCATGTCGCGCGAGGACTTCATCGCTTACCGCCGCTCACTGGGCCGCACACCCGCGCTCGATCGGATGGCGGTCCGCGTCCGTGGCCTCGAGTTCGCCGTGTGGACGAGCCCTCCCGTCCCGGGCGCACTCCCGCTCCTCCTGGTCAACGGCGGCCTGCTCTACGACCACGCGCTCCTGTGGCCTGCACTCTCGCCACTCGCCGGCGGTCGGCAGGTCATCCTGTACGACCAGCGGGGCCGGGGCGAGTCGCAGCCGCCACCCAATCCCCTCGACGCCCGTATCGAGGACGACGCCGAAGACATCGGCGCACTGCGCCGCGCGCTGGGCATCAGGCAGTGGGACGTGCTGGGACACTCGTGGGGCGGCGGTATCGCCATGCTCGGATGCGTTCGGGATCTCGCCGGCACGCGACGGCTCGTCACGCTGAACTCGGTCGGCCCCACCAGCGCCTGGATGGAGGACCTCCACCAGGTGGTGCTCCAGCGCGTCATCGGCGACGGCCTGGCGACCATCACCCGACTCGCCGATGGCGCGCTACACCGACCCGATCCCTCAGTCCAGGCCGAACACGCACGCGCAGTGTACCCGGCCTGGTTCGCCGATCCCTCCTTCGCCAGCTACTTCACCCCACCCGAGGCCGCGAGCCTGACTGGCTCGGCAATCGTGGCACGTTTGCGCCGAGAGGGGTATGACTGGCGCGGACAACTGCGTGCCCTTTCGACGCCGACACTCGTCCTCCACGGTGAATCGGACGCGCTCCCCGCTGCAGTTGCCGTCGAGCTGTCCACACTGCTGCCACGAGCCCGTCTCACCCTCATTCCCAACGCCGGCCACATGCCGTTCTGGGAAGCCCCGGAACGCCTCTTCAGTGAGGTCGGCGACTTTCTCGCGACGGGCATGACAGTCCCGCCGCGAAGCACCCAATGACATCGCGCATTCGACTCACCGTCCGCTTCGGACTCGGCACCATCGCCCTCGCGCTCGCCATGCTCCCGCTCTCGTCCTCCGTCCCTTCTCGCGGACGGACGAGCGTGGCCAGTAGCGGTGCGCTCGGCCGTCCCCTCCCCGCCCGATTCATCGCCGCCGAACGCGCCGCCGTCCGCCGCGAGCTCGCATCGCGCGGGCGCGGCACCTACATCGGTGAAATGCTCGCCGAACGTGACAGCGCGCTCGCGCGCTGGCCAAGCCGCGCGGGCAATCCGCTCGTCGTCTGGCTGCAGCCGGCATCGGACATCGAGGGCTGGAGTTCCAGCTACGTTGCCGACGTCCGGAATGCCTTCCAGCAGTGGGACGCCCTCCATCTCCCCGTTCGCTTCACCTTCACGAGCGATTCCGCCAATGCGGACGTGCACGTGACGTTCGTCGATCACTTCGACGAAGAGATCAGCGGACGCACCAGGTGGGCGCGCGACGACCGCTGGTGGATCACCGACGCCGACATCGTGCTGGCCGTGTATCACCGCGAGGGCTCCATTCTCGACGACGACGCGATGCACGCCATGTCGCTCCACGAGATCGGCCACTTGCTGGGCCTCGACCACACGGTCGATTCGACGAGCATCATGGCTCCCAAGGTCCGCGTGCGTGCGCTGTCCCGCGCCGATAGCGCCACGGTTCGTCTCCTCTATACGCTGCCGCCGGGAGGCGTCCGCTAGTTCGCCTCCGGATCGAGGTCGTTCTCGGCGCGCTCGTCCTTGCACTCGGCGCCTTCATCGTCGTCAATGCGCGCGCCGCCAGTGCGCGCGCCGATCGCCGGGCAGCGGCCGCCCTCGCGCGCGACACTACCATCGTCGCCGCGGGGCTCATTCAGGGAACCGTGAAGCGCGAGCTCATTCCGGCTGGCAAGGGTCAGTCGACTCCGCCCAAGGAGCTCTGCCGAAGAGTGCAGAACCTCTCGCCGGGCACGTACATCAATGACATCCTCTCCGAGCAGGACAGTGCGCTTTATCGATGGCCAGAACGGCTGAGTGACGCCCTTCGCGTCTACATCGAGCCCACATCGACGATCGCCGGATTCGACGCGCGCTATCCCGAGATGAGCCGCACCGTGTTCGCCGAATGGAGCGAAGCCGGCTTTCCGCTTCGCTTCACCTTCATCTATGACTCCACATCGGCCGACATCACCATCCGGTGGATCGACCGATTCGAGAGCGGCGAAGGTCAGCGCATCGGGGTCACCGAGCGCATGCAGACGAGCGAGTTCCAGATCGCCAAGGCCCACATCGCCATCGCCAACCACGACAGCACGGGCCGCGCGCTGTCCGTCACCACAGTGGGCGGCATCATCCGTCACGAGATCGGACACGCGCTGGGCCTCAACCACGCGAACGACCCCACCAGCGTGATGTACCGCGAGTCCGCCACGTCCACGATCGGCACCTCCGACCGCGCCACGCTTCGGCTGCTTTACCTCCTGCCTGGCGGATCACTGAAGGACTAGCGGCGTTCTTCTTGCCGCGAGGCGAGCCATGCAAAACGACAGCATGTACGACGTCGCCGTCATCGGCGGCGGTCCCGCGGGGCTCAGCGCCAGCATCTGGCTGTCGCGCTACCTCCACAGCGTCATCCTCATCGACTCGGGCGATCCGCGCAATTGGGAAACGCGCGGCATCAACGGGTTTCTCGGGCACCCGGGCGTGCGGCCCGCGGAGTTGCGCGGCATGGGGCGCGATTCGGCGCGCGAGCTCGGTGTCGAGCTGGTGGATGCAGTCTGCGAGCGCGCCGTCTGCCACGACGAAGAGCACTTCAATCTCATCCTCGACGACGGCCGCAAGGTCGACGCGCGTCGGCTGCTCCTGGCCATCGGACTCAAGGATGTGTGGCCGGACATCCCCGGACTCGAACACATCTACGGAGCCAACGCGCACGTCTGCCCCGACTGCGACGGCCACGAATGCGTCGACAAGAAGGTCGTCGTCATCGGCAAGGGACGGAAGGCGGTAGGCCTCGCGCTCAACCTCACCACGTGGACGAGCGACGTCATCATCTGCACCAACGGCGCGCCTGCGGACTTCGATCTGGACGAATACAGCGAGAAGCTCGACGCGCTCAACATCCCCGTGCTCGAGTCGCCAGTCACCTGCGCGCGGCACGCAGGCTCGAAGCTCCAGTCCATCGAATTCGAGGACGGACTTCAGCTCGACGTCGACAAGGTGTTCTTCGCCATCGGCCAGTATCCTGCCGACGATCTGGGCGCCCAGCTTGGCTGCGCACGCGACGAGGGTGGCCACATCATCGTGGACGACAGCTACCGCACGTCGCTGCGGCACTGCTACGCGGCCGGGGACATCGTGCCAGGTCCGCAGCTCGCCATCGCCGCGGCATCCGATGGCGCCATCGCTGCACTGGCGATTCACAAGTCGCTCGTGCCCGACGCGCGAAAGCTCGAGAGCGCGGAGCCTCAGCCCATCGAAGCCGAGGCGCAGGCCGGCTGAAATTTGTCGTTCCGACAGGAGCGCGAAGCGCGACCGAGGAGCCTGCTCCTACGCGCTTCGCGACGAAGTCACCACTTGAGCGCGATGCGCAGCGGCTTCTTCTGCCGCAGGATGTCGACGTCCACCGTGTGGCCCTCGTTATTCGCCAGCTCAACCAGCTCGCGCACTTCGGACACCGTGCGCACGACCTGACCACCGACCTTCACGATCACGTCGCCATCGCGGAGCCCGGACTCGTTTGCCGGCGAGCCGATCGGCGCGTTCGTCACGAGCACGCCGGACGTTGCGCCGAGTGCCTGGCCGATCGCCTCGCCGAGGTCGCGCGTGATGGTGGTGAGCTGCGCGCCGGCGACGGCACCGTTACCCGAGATGCCAAAGAGGATCGTCGGCCCGGTGCGCGTCGGAGGGCTTGGGGCGAATCCGGCCTGCGGCGCCGCGATGGAGACGCGGGCGGTACCACTCATGCTGCCCGGCGCCGTCGGCGCCATCGCGATGCGGGGAAAACCCGGACCATCGGGGACGTTCCACGTCTCGCGCGCAATGCTCGCGTCCGAACGCCGGCGCGCGATGCCCGACGGCGCCGTGGCGACCGTCACCGGGATCTCGAGGACGCGTCCGTCGCGCAGCACGCGCACACGCACGCGCGCATTCGGGCGCAACAGGCGCGTGAGTGAAATCTCGTTGTCGCGCACGTCGCGTCCATTGTAGGCGATGAGCGTGTCGTTCGGCGCGATGCCGGCGCGCTGCGCCGGCGAGCTCGGATCCACCGAGAGGATGCGCGGATAGGAGAAGTAGCGGACGATCAGCTCACCGCCTTCCACGCGTGGCTCCAGCCCCGCTCCTTGCGCGACGAAGCCGATCCAGCCGCGAGGCGCCGCCTCCTCGAACTCGCGCACCTGCATCAGTTCGCGCGACAGCGCCTGCGCGGCGCGCTCGGTATTGGCGGGCCCAATCCGAACGCCCGAGGCCGCGGGCGCGAACATGGTGCCGTTCATCCGCGTCAGGATTTCGTCGAGCCGCTCGACCGTGGTTCCGATCTCCACTTCGACCCTGCGTCGCTGAGCGGCATTCAGCTGCTCGTCCTCCGTATAGACGTGCGACAGCGAGTCGAGTGTGCGCTGAAGCCTGCGTACCGAGTCGCTCACCTCCGAGCGACCCACGCGCTTGGTCGTGATCTCGATGCGTTGCTGGCCGGCAGCCGGCAGCGCGCCTGCGGCGAGCAGCACCAGCGCGAGCGAGAGGACGAAAGAAGCCTGCCCGCCCGCGCGCGGGTCCGGATGCACTGGGGACAAAGGCGATGACGACATCAGAAGCTGTTCACCCTGAGCGACACCGGCAGCGACGTGTTGAGCTGTCGCAGCGTGGCCTCACGCTGCCCGAGCGTGGTGAGGTAGTAGCCATTGATGACGGGATCATGCGGCGCTTCGCGCAGCGCATCGCGAGTGGTGGAGAGCACCCGGTCGAGTGCCGCGAGGCGAGAACGATACGCCACGGGGTTGAGCTCTCCCGCACCCGTGGTATCGATGCGAGCCAGGTATGACGTGGCCTGTTGGTAGAGCATCTCGGATCGCTGCTGCGCCGCGCGCGCCTCGTCGGCCGAGGCGAACACGCCGGCGTCGTTGCTGACGTCAGCCACCGGTGTGGCGGTAGATGCGGGCAGGTCCGCGGCGCTCGGCACCGAATTCGAAGCGCCGGGCAAGGGCGCCATGCCGGTGGACATGCGGCCAGCCATCGCCCCGCCGGCGACCAGCAGGACGCCCGCGGCGATCTGGAGCATCCAGCGGTGGGAGCGCACTGGCCGCACGCTTGGCGCGACGTGTGAGTCGCTCAGCGCGAGCTCGGCGGCGATGGTCTCCCATCGAGTCAGTGGCAGGCCGAAGGACTCGTGCTCGGCTTGCGCCATGGCGACGAGCGTCTGGTACGCACTGACCTCATGAGCGCACGCGTGGCAGACAGCCAGGTGCGCCGTCTCCTCCGTGCTGGGCACGTCGTCGCCAAGGGCGGCGAGTCGTTCAGTAGGCAGGTGCTGCATGTTCCGCGGTGTTGGAGCGAATCGTAGGACGTATGGGTGCATCGACCATGTGTGCGAGCAAGACGCGCAGCTTGGCGCGCGCCTTGAAAAGTTGGGACTTGGAGCCGCCCGCCGTAATTCCCAGCTCGACGGCGATCTCCTCGTGCGTGTAGCCCTCGACGTCGTGGAGCAGGAAGACGGTGCGTGCGCCAGGCGAGAGCTTGTTGGCGGCCTCCTCGATGGATGCCGCGAGCAGTGCCCGCTCGGCCTCCGGTTCGACGGATGCTGTCTCGTCGTCCACGTCCACCTCCATCGCCGCCATTCGCTTGGTGCGGCGCAATGCATTGAGCGTACGGTTCACCGCGATGCGGTGGGCCCAGGTCCCGAACTGCGCATCGCCGCGAAAGCTGGGGAGCGCCCGGAAAATCTGGATCCAGACCTCCTGCGCGACATCCGCTGCGAGATCCGGGTCATGACCGACCAGCCGACGTACGACCACGTCGATGTGCGGGGCGTGGCGGGTCCAAAGGGCCCGCATCGCCGCCTGATCGCCACTGATGGCGCGCTGTACGGTGAGCTGTTCATTCTCCATGACGTCCAACCAATCAGTCACGAGGGGAAGGCAAATGGTTGCCGGCGAGATGCCCAGCACTACGGATATTTCCGTTTCAGGGTTCAAAATCCGGGATAGCGGGTCAGCGGGGCAGCGGGTCAGCGGGTCAGCGGGTCAGCGGGTCAGAGGGTCAGAGGGTCAGAGGGTCAGAGAGATGATACGCGTGTGAAACGGGTGATGGTTTTGGCACGCCGTCGGTGAATTCTGCGGCATGTTGAATCCCCGGAAACTCAAGGTGACGCCATGCTCGCTCGAGCTCGCGGTTCAGTGCTACCACACCACGAACTTCTTCCCGCGAGAAGAACGTGACTCGCTCACAGACCAGATGCGTCGCGCGGCGGTCTCGGTCGGATCGAACATCGCCGAGGGATGCGGCCGAGGAACGGACCGCGAGTTTCGCGCGTCTTTGCAGCACGCGTTTGCCTCGGCCAGCGAGTTGGAGTTCCAGGTTGCGATAGCGCGCGCATTGGCCTTCGCACCGGCGGAAGAAGTGGACGCCTTGGAGCGTCAAGTGGTGCGAATGAAGCGCATGCTCTCCGGCCTGATCGCCGCCGTGCGCGAACGTATCGTCAAAGCCGAGAAACGGCCGAAACCTCGCCGAGAACGTGGACTCGGCTCTGACTCTACGGCGTGACCGTTCGCCCAAACGCTGCCCCTCTGCCCCTCTGACCCTCTGACCCTCTGACCCTCTGACCCTCTGACCCTCTGCCCCTCTGACCCTCTGACCCTCTGACCCTCTGCCCCTCTGCCCCTCTGCCCCTCTGCCCCTCTGACCCTCGAAAAACATCCATTCCCGTTGCCACATTTTCTCTTGCTCGTCGTGCAACTGACACACATAATGGGCTCGCGGTTCCGTGGGTGGGAACACAGTGCTGCGCTCGCCAGTAGAGTACGATACGCCGAGTCGTTCGACCCTTCCCTGGCTCGGCACCAGCGTTCACTGTGTCCGCCCCAGCGTGCCGCCACCAAACCGGCGGCTCGTGATTCGCGCGAAGTGGTTTCCAGGAGTCCGACGTTGCTGAACCTTCTGCTCGCCGCAGCTACCGTCCTGCATCCGGTTACGCCGGGTCGGCATGCCGTGCCCAGTGACGGACTGCCCGCGAAGCTGCCCAGCGCAGTCGGCATGTCGGCGGCGCGACTCGCCACCATCGACCGGGTCGTCGAGCGCGGCATCAAAGCAGGCGGCTACCCCGGTGCGGCAGTGGTCGTCGGCCGCCGCGGCGCCACCGTCTGGGAGAAGGGTTTCGGACGCCTCGGCTGGACCTCCGAGTCCGGCGCTGTCGTCGCCGAACGCAGCATCTATGATCTCGCGTCACTGACAAAAGTCATCGCGACCACGACAGCTGTCATGATCCTGTTCGACGAGGGAAAGCTGCGCCTCGACGATCAGGTCTCGAAATACATCCCCGAGTTCAGCGGCGGCGGGAAGGACAACGTCACGCTCCGCATGCTGCTCGAGCACCGCTCCGGCCTGCCCGCGGGCCGCGACCTGTGGCGCATCGCGCACACGCCGGAAGAAGCGCGCGCCGCCGTCATCTCCACTCCGCTCTTCGCCACCCCAGGCCAGTACTACGAATACTCCGACCTCGGCGCCGACATGCTCGGCTTCACGGTGGAGGCAGTCACGGGCGAGAAGCTGGACACTTTCATGGCGCGCCGCGTCTTCACGCCGCTTGGCATGACTGATACGTATTTCCGCCCCGACGCATCGCTGCGTGGCCGCATCGCGCCCACCGAGATCACGCCGCCGCGCGGATATCCGCTCCGCGGCGAGGTCCATGACGAGAATGCCTACGCCCTCGGCGGCGTGGCGGGTCACGCCGGCCTGTTCAGCACGGCCAGCGACCTCTCGATCTTCGCGCAGATGATGTTGAACGGCGGCAGCTACAACGGCACTCGCATCGTCGCCGACAGCACCGTGCAGTTGTTCACCCGCCGCGCGGCCGGCACGCGCGCACTGGGATGGGACACCTGCGCCGGCTCGTTCGGCTGCGGGAAGTACATGGGTGCAGAGGCCTACGGTCATACCGGCTACACTGGCACGTCGCTCTGGATCGATCCCGAGCGCGACATGTTCGTGATCCTGCTGACCAACCGTGTCCACGCCGCCAAGGCGCGTCGACCGGCCAAGGTCATCAGCGACGTTCGCGCCGATCTCGCCGACGCCGCGGCGCTTGCCGTCACCGACGTCGCCGGCGGGCCCATTGCCATGCCGAAGGCCTTTCGCTCCGACCGCGCCGTGGGCTGGAACAAGCCCGAGCGCGCTGCGCGCGGACGCAGAAAGGGCAAGGTCTCCAAGAGCTCCTCGGCACGTGCGTCCAAGTCGAAGAGCAGCAAGTCGGCGGCGGCAAAGTCCAAGGCGAAGAAGACCAGCGCAAAGCCGAAGAAGTCCAGCACGGCAAAGAAGCGCTAGCGAGACGCCCGCTCGCTGGTGATACTCCAAGCGTCTCGTCTGGAGTACGCCCCGATGTCGACCGACCAGGAAGTCAGCTCCGCACCAGCGCCGGCCGAAGAGGCTGCGACGCCATCGCCCGCCCCCGGCTCGGCGGCCGCCTTTTCCGAGTTCAGCCTCGAGCAGGCCAAGCTCGCACTGCGCAAGGTGAAGGACCCGGATCTCAACCTCAACATCGTCGACCTCGGACTCGTCTACGACGTCCGCGTCGATGGCAACGACGTCGTGGTGGACATGTCGCTGACGTCACCAGGATGCCCGAGCGGCCCCGAAATCATGGGCGACGCCGAGCGTCAACTGAAGGCGATTCCCGGCGTGGGCAATGTGACGATCAACCTGATCTGGACGCCGTTCTGGTCGCCCGACCGCATCGAGCCGCGCGTCAGGGCGTACATGGGTCTGTAGCGCGCGCGCGCGTTCGATACCGTCAAGCCTTGTACGGCGACGCCTCTTCCTTGCGATGCGGCGCCAACGCCGCGATGAAGGCCGCGCCAAGCTCCGCCTTCTGCCAGGTTCGCAGCTCCGACACCGCAGCAAGCTCGTCGACGCTCGCTGGATTTTTCCGCGCGACCGCTTCCATTCGGTCGCGCGAACAGAGCACCCCGGGATCCAGTGCGAGACGCCTGGCCGCCTCGTCGCGCGCCGTCTTGAGCGCCGACACGCGCGCATCGAACTCCGGATCGCGATCCCACCGCGCGGCGCGCGGAAACTTCGGCAGGTCGGACTCCGCCACCGCAAGCGCGCGCTGTACTGCGTCGATCAATTCACCGCCGCGCTGTTCGAGAATACCGCGCGGCATGCCCTTGATCCTGGCGAGTGCGTCGCGCGACGCGGGCTGCGAACGCGCGATGTCGAGCAGCTGTTCGTTGCCAAGCACGCGGAACGTCGCGCGATCGAGCTGCCTGGCCACGGCATCGCGCCAGGGCACCAACTCGCGCAGTACCGCGAGCTCGCGACGATTGAGGTCGCGCGCACCCTTGAGCTTGAGGAAGGACATGCCTGGCTCCTCATCCGCCCAGCGCGTTCCCTCCAGCAGCGCGAACTCCTCGCGGGCCCACGCCATGCGCCCCATGCTCGTGAGCTCCGCCGACATGTGATCCTTGAGCGCCAACAGGAAGCGCGTGTCCTGCGCCGCGTAGTCGAGCATGTCCGCCGTGAGCGGACGCATGGACCAATCCGCGCGCTGGTGCTTCTTGTCGAGCTTCACGTCGAAGAACCGCTCGAGCAGCGCTGCGAGCCCGAATGCCGTGTAGCCGAGCAACTGCGCGGCGATGCGCGTGTCGAAGATGTGCTTGATCTTCCAGCCGTAGTCCTGCTCGAGAAGACGCAGGTCGTAGTCGGCATCGTGAAAGACGACCTCGACGGCCGGGCTCTCCATCAGCGCGCCCAGTCCTGCCGGCGTACCGATGGGAAGCGGATCGATCACGGCGTGGCGGTCACGCGTCGAGAGTTGCAGGAGGTAGATGCGATCGACGAAGCGGTGAAAGCTCGCGCCCTCGGTATCGAGTGCGAGCTCCGTGACGTGTGCGATCTCTGCCGTGAATGAGTCCACGGCGGAAACGGTGTCGAGATACTCGAACGTTGCGGCTGTCGCACGGTCGGCCACGCTTTTCCTCACTCTGTTGTCGGATCGAGTCACGGGGTAATGTATCGCTTCGCACAACCGCGTCACCGTCGGAACGAGGCATGATTCCGGCCGTGTGGTCGCGTCCCCAATCCAGATTTGAATGACCGACCCGAACCGTGATCCCGCGCACGACCTTCACACGGGCCCCTCCGGGGAGCCAGTGGCGAACGCGACCATTCCGTCGCGACGGGGGTCGGTTCCGGGGCCTGCCGTCGGTCGTGGCGAAGTGCGCCACAAGCGCGCCGTCGGTTGGCGGAGTCGTGACGTCATGCGCGCCGTGGCGCTCGTGGCAGGTTCGTATCTCGTTCTCCAGCTCATCTGGTTTGCGCATGCACTCTTTCTCGTCGCGTTCCTGGGCATCCTCTTCGCCATCGCGGTCTCCGCGGGGGTAGACCAGCTCCAGCGAGTCAGGGTTCCGCGAGGCATTGGGGCCGGAGTCATCGTGCTGACCTTTTTCGCGGCGCTCATCGGCGCCTTGAGCTGGGTCGCGCCGACACTCCGCGAGCAGGGCGTCGAACTTCGGCAGAAGCTGCCGGAAGCGGTAGACCGCGTGGAGCAGTGGGTGGACCAGCGCAACAGCGGTCTGCTGGGCGTGGTTCTCGGTCGTGATTCTGTGCCCGCGCCCGTCACATCTCCGGCGGCGGTCGCGCGACCCGGTGCACCAGCAGTCGTCGTTGCCCCGGCGGCTCGGCCGTCCAGCGTACTTCGCGAGCGGCTCGGCTCCGCGATGAGCGGGGGCAGCCGGTACCTCTTTCCATTCCTGACGTCGACCATCGCGGCCATCGGCGGGTTGCTGCTCATCATCTTCCTCAGCATCTATTTCGCCGCCGATCCTGACCTGTATCGTCGCGGCGCGCTCGCGCTGCTTCCCGCCCGCCATCGCGAACGGGGATCGATGATCTTCGATCGCATCGCGACGGTGCTGCGGAAGTGGCTGATCACCCAGCTCATCGCGATGGCTGTCATCGGGTCGGTAACCACCATCGTCCTGCTGATCCTCGATGTGAAGGCGGCGTTCGCACTCGGGTTGCTGGCCGGCCTCTTCGAGTTCATCCCCACGGTTGGACCTATTCTCAGTGCCGTGCCGGGCGTGGCCATGGCATTCCTGGACTCCCCGGAGAAGGCGCTCTATGTCCTCATAGCCTACTGGGGAATTCAGTTCCTCGAGAACCACATCCTCATCCCGTTGCTCATGAAGGGGGGCATGGACCTCCCGCCGGCGCTCACGGTGCTTTCACAAGCGCTGCTCGCCCTCGTCTTCGGCTTCCTGGGTCTCATGGTTGCCGTCCCGATGCTCGCCACCGTGATGGTCATCGTGCAGATGCTGTATGTGGAGCAACTGCCGACGCATGGCACATGGACGTACCCGGTGCCCCGACCCAGCGGAACGCACGAGGGGCACGACGAACAGTGACGTGAGCGCGCTGTTCGACCGCTTTCCGAAGCTCGCGCAGACGCTCGCCCACGTGGATCTTCGCGTGACCGAGACGCCGGTGGAACGCTGGACCGTGAGTGGCGAGTCACTGCGCGCCAAGCGCGACGATCTCAGCGCACCGCTGCTCGGCGGAAACAAGGTTCGCGCGCTCGAGCTCCTGCTCGCAGGCATCTCCTGTGGCGACACCGTACTCACTGTGGGGGCGTCCGGCTCGACACACGCCTTGGCCGTTGCCGAATACGCGCGGTCGCTCGGAGCCGAGTGCGAGGTGATCACCTGGCCCCAGGACACGAACGCGGTTTCACTGGCCACCTCCTCTCGATTGAACGCAGCCGCGCGTGTTGTTCGCGCGCGCTCGGTGGCGCACGCCTATCTACTCGCGGCACTTCGCCGTGCCCGACACCGCGTCACCTGGGTACCCGCGGGTGGCAGCGTGCCGCTGGGCGCCATCGGTCATGTGAACGCCGCGCTCGAGCTCGTGGCACAGCTTGCTCGCGTAGGCGAGCCGATGCCGGACACCATCGTGGTGCCACTCGGCAGTGGCGGCACCGTGGCCGGCTTGCTGGTTGGCCTCGCCATCGCCGGCCTGCACACGCGAGTCGTGGGCGTGCGCGTCGTCCCCCGCGCCGTCGCGAACCGATGGCGTGTGCTGCGCCTTGCGAGGCAGACGCGCCTGCTGCTGTCGCGGTTGGCGAGCGAGGCATTGCCCGCAATCGACCCGCAGCGACTCGAGATCGAGCAGGGTGCATACGGCGTCGCGTATGGCCGGGAGACCGATGATGGGCGAAAGGCGTCGCGGTCATTGCGAGCGGCCGGCGGCCCACGCCTCGACGGCACCTACAGTGCAAAGGCATTCGGCAGCGCGCTCGACAGGGCGCGCCGGGTGCCTGACGAGGGCGTCCTGTTCTGGCTAACCTTTGACGGACGATGGCTCGCCGACGACGACGATGCAAATGGAGAAAGTGATGGCTGACGAACTTCCGGAAGTGGTCTTTCACGTCTATCCGGCCGACTGCGACATGCTGGGGCACGTGAATCACGCCACGATGCTTGGCTTTCTCGAGCGTGCACGGTGGGAGCTGCTCGAGCGCGAGGAGGTCGGTGGCGTGCGCGACTTCGCCACGGTGCCCGTCTATTCCGTCGTGCGGCATGTCGACATCGACTATTTCGCGCAGTCGCTGCCTGGCGACGACCTCGCCATTCGCAGCGGACTGCTCGACGTCCGCAACACGAGTTACATCGTGAAGCAGGATGTACGGAAGGTGCCGAGCAACGTGGTGGTGGCCCAGGCGTCGATCGTCTTCGTGGCCATCGACCGGAGTGGCAAGCCCGTGCGTGTGCCAACTGAGTGGAAAACACTGCTGCCGCACTGGCCCGCCGACGACGAGGAGCGCGGTCAACGATGATCGCGATGTTGCCGGGAGGGCTCGAGCTCGCGTGTGATGACGTGGGAAGCGGCACGCCGCTGTTGTTCATCCATGGCTGGCCGCACGACCGTTCGCTTTGGGCGGCGCAGTTGAGCGGGCTCCGGACGCAGGCTCGCTGCATCGCGCCCGACCTTCGCGGCTTCGGCGTGTCGTCGGTGGCGCCGCCGTACTCCATCGACCAGTACGCCGACGACCTCGCGGCGCTGCTCGCGACACTTGGTGTCGAGCGCGCGGTGGTGTGCGGGCTGTCGATGGGTGGCTACATCGCCCTGTCGATGTTGAGGCGCCATCGCTCGCTGTTGCGCGGGCTGATCCTCGCGAGCACGCGCGCCACCGCCGACACGCCGGAGGCGCGCGAAAAGCGCACCCGCCTCATCGCGCTTGCCGAGGAACAGGGCGTGGAGGCGCTGGCCGCTCGACAGCTCAAGGCGATGGTCGGCGCGACGACGCTCTCCTCGCGCCCTGATGTCCTCGAGGCGTTGCGCTTCATGATGGCGGAAGCGCCCAGTGAAGGAGTGATTGGTGGCCTCCGCGCCATGGCCGATCGTCGTGATTCGACGGATCTGCTGTCGGGAATCGACTGTCCCACGCTCGTGGTGAGCGGCGCCGAAGACACCTTCACGCTGCCCGACGAGATGCGCGCGCTGGCGGACGCGATTCCGGGTAGCCGGCTCGAGATGATCCAGGGTGGCGGCCACGTGTGCCCGTACGAGAAGCCCGCCGCGTTCAATCATGTGGTTGCCGAATTCCTGGCGAGCCTCGTGTACGATTGAGCACGAACTCTTGAGTAACGCCGCCGCGCGAGCGAGCTTTCACGTCTTGTCATCACGTATCCAGTTCCCGTGACGTACCCAATGCCGACATCCCCCACCGATCGCGCACTCGAGCAGGAGATGTCGGAGGCCGAGCGCCGTCCGAGCGCGCGTATCGGGGCGGTGTTGTTCCGTCACCGCGGATGGCTTCCCGTGCCGTTCCTGCTCGTGCCCCTGCTTGCGCACGGCACCACGGACGTGATGAACTGGATTCTCGGATTCGTCTTCATCGTGCTCGGCGAGGCCATCCGGCTGGCGGGCGTCGCGGCGGCAGGGACGGTGACGCGTCGTCGGTCGCGGACGGTGCAGCGCCTGGTGACGTACGGAATCTTCGCGTGGATGCGCAATCCGCTCTACGTGGGAAACTTCCTCATCTGGCTCGGCTTCATCGTGATCTCGGGGGTGTTCTGGTTCATCCCCGTGGCCATCGTGCTCTTCGCCATCGAATACACGCTGATCGTGCGCTACGAGGAGGGTGTACTCGAGTCGATCTTCGGCGACGAGTACCTCCGCTACAAGTCGCGGACGTCGCGGTGGTTTCCCCGCCCTCCCGGCACGGACGAAGAGGGTGAGCACCACTGGGGCGAGGCATGGAAGAGCGAGATCAGCACGTTCCTGCAGTACGTGGTGATCGTCGCGCTCTTCATCGCGAAGGAGAGGGCGGGCTGGTGGCCGCTGTAACTGACATCCCGTCTTCCTTTTTCTTCTGCAGATAGCTTGTCAGTTCGTCAAAGCTTCTCGCCACAAACTCCCCTTCGCTCGGCCCACCCGTCCGTATGACGTCCAGCCGGATGGCGCGAAAGCCGGCTGCCAGCGCACCGCGGACGTCCGTCCGCTCGTTGTCGCCGATGTGCAGGATCTCGTGCGGCGGAATGCCCAGTTCGTCCACCGCCGCCTGGAAGATCTCAGCGCGGGGTTTCGCGTGGCCGATGTCCATCGAGTAGATCGTCTTCGCGAAGAAGCCGCGCGCGGCGTCTTTCTCGAGCAGCCGGTCCTGCGCTCGTCCCGACGCGAAGCCGGTGTCGCTGATGACGGCGAGTTTGTAGGTGCGCTTGAGGGTGCGGAGCATCTGCCACGCGCCGACGAGCATCGCCGGCGGGAGCATCAGCAGCGCATTGTCCACGGCGTCTGCGGCGGCGGCCATGTGCTCGCAGCCTTCACGTGGCTTGACGGAGGCGCGCTCGAGAATCCAGCGCAGCCGATCGTCCGTCTTGTACCCGCGGTGTTCCTCGCTCCACCATCGCTCGGCTTCGCGTCCAGAGTCCTCGTAGAGCGCGCGCAACTGCTCCTCAGGAAGCGCCCGGCCATAGGCGCCGAGCAGGGCACCGACCGCAGTACGACGCATGGCGACGCGCTCCGGCAGCGCCCCGCCCTCGTACAGCGTGTCCCAGTAGTCGAAGGTCAGGGCGCGAAGCATCGCGCACTACTCCCGCGTCAGCGGGTGGGGCGGCCTGGTGGGTTGTCGCTCTTGAACACGTCCCGGTTCAGCTGCACGTATTGCTGCAACTGGGCTGGCACATCCTCTTCGGGGAAGATCGCCGTGACCGGACATTCCGGCTCGCATGCCCCGCAGTCAATGCACTCGTCGGGATGAATGAACAGCTGATCGGGCCCTTCATAGATGCAATCCACCGGACAGACGTCGACGCACGCCTTGTCCTTGGTGTTGATGCAGGCTTCGGTAATGACGTAGGGCATGATCGCCTCAGATGATACTGCGAAGTGGGGCTACCCCAGCTAAGATAATGCGAATCGCGGGTGTCACAACCGAAGGCTCGACGAGAATCGCGGGACGGGGAGTCACCATGCAGTTGACGGTCAACACCGAGCAGCACGAAGTCGCGATTGCGGGCCACGAGACCCTCCTCACCGTGCTGCGTGAGCGGCTCCAGCTCACCGGCACGAAGCTGGGCTGTGGCCGCGGTGAGTGTGGGGCATGCACCGTGCTCGTGGGCGGACGACTGGCGTACAGTTGCCTGACGCTCGCGGCCGCGTGCGAGGGTGAGGCGATCACGACCATCGAGGGGCTCGGCGCGCACGGCGCGCTGCATCCGCTCCAGCAGGCGTTCGTGGACCTCGACGCACTGCAGTGTGGGTTCTGCACGCCGGGTCAGCTCGTGGCGGCGAGTGCGCTGCTCGCGCGCCACGATGACCCCAGCGAGGAGGTCATCCGCGTGGCGATGAGCGGAAACCTGTGCCGGTGCGGCACCTACCCGAAGATCGTTCGCGCCGTCCAGACCGCTGCCGTTGCACTGCGCGCCGATGCACAGCGGTCGGTCGCACGAGGGCCGGATGCCACGTAAGCGCGCGGCCGCGCCCTCCGCCCCGGTCAAGCGATTCGTCACCACGAAGGTCGAGGTGGAGGGCCGCGAAGAGATCAAGATCGTCGAGCTGCCCGATATCGAGCCAGAGCCGTGGGATGCGGACGCGCCGTTGTCCATCGTGGGCCAGCGGATGCCGCGGTCGGACGCCCTCGAGAAGGTGACCGGCCGTGCACGCTACACGGCCGACGTGCAGCGCGGCGCGATGCTGCACGCCGCGTTCGTACGAGCGCCAATTGCGAGTGGACGTGTCACGACGCTCGACCTCTCGCGCGCACTCGCACTGCCCGGTGTACGCGGATCGCTCGTCAACGGCGACGTGGCCGGCATCTCGCACATGGGCGCACCGCTGTTCGACGCGACCATCCACTGGGCCGGCCAGCCACTCGCCGCCCTCTGCGCCGATACGCCGGAGCTCGCGCGCGAGGCGTGCTCGCTCGTCCTGCTCGCCGTCGAGAGCACACCGCATGCGGTGACGATCGACACCGCGCTCGCCGCCGACGCGCCGCTCGTGAAGCCGGATGGCAACGTGCCGCGAAGCATGCCGCGCGTCGAGAAGCGGGGGGACATCGACGCTGCACTTGCCAGCGCCGAGGTCGTGATCACCGCCGAGTATCGCACGCCGTGTGCGGTCCACACGCCGCTCGAGCCGCATGGCTCCGTGGCGGAATGGATGGGCGACGACCTCACCGTCTGGGAGAGCACCCAGGGGATCTTCCAGGTGCGGAAGGACATCGCCCGCGCCTTCAAGCTGCCCTTCAATCGCGTCCGCGTGAGGAAGGACTACATGGGCGGCGGATTCGGCGCGAAGAACTACGCCGCGGCCAACACCTACACCGCCATCGCGCTCGCGCGAAAGCTGGGCCGGCCGGTGCGCTGCATCCTCGACCGCGAAGGCGAACAGACGGACGCCGGCAATCGCGCCGCATCGCATCACGTCGTCACACTCGGCGCCAGGCGCGACGGAACGCTCGTCGCCATTTCCGCCGACGTGAAGATCGCCTACGGATACAGCGGCTGGTTCGCGAGCCCCGCGAAGATCTTCCACGAGCTGTACCAGTGCGCGAACGTCCACACCACGGAGACGTTCGTCTACCTGAACACGGGCGCGATGGATTCCTTCCGCGCCCCGGGGCACGTTGAGGGGGCGTTTGCCCTCGAATGCGCCGTGGACGCGCTCGCGCACGAGCTGGGCATCGATCCACTCGAGCTGCGCCGACGCAACTACGCCGCGATCGATCAGGAGAAGGAACGGCCCTACTCGGCGAAGCACCTCGACCGCTGCTACGACGAGGGAGCCGAGCGATTCCACTGGACGCATCGGCGCGTCGAGGCGGCGGCGACGCGCGCACATGGGGGACGACTCCGGCGCGGGGTCGGGATGGCGTCGCAGATCTGGGGCGCCGGTGGCGGCCCGCCGGCCTACGCCACGGTGCGCATCAATCCCGACGGTTCGGTGGACGTCCTCACCGGCGCGCAGGATCTCGGCACGGGGTCGCGCACGGTGTTCGCCCAGATTGCCGCAGAAGCGCTCGGCGCGCGCTACGACACCGTGCGAACCGTCTTGGGCGACACGGAGCGCTTGCCCTTTGCGAGCAACTCCTGGGGCTCGATCACCACGGTGTCGGTGGGTCCGGCGGTGCGCGTCGCGGCGCGGCAGGCGCGCGAACGCGTGCTCGAGGCGGCGGCCCAGTTGCTCGGCGTCGACGTGTCGACACTCTCGTTGCGCGAGAGCGTGGTGAGCACCAGCGTCGACGATCGCACGATGACGCTCGCGCAGATTGGCCGGAAGCTCGGCGACGTGATGATCATGGGCCAGGGCAGCCGCGGCGCGAATCCGCAGAACACGGCGATCTGCGCGTTCGCCGCGCAGTTTGCCGAAGTCGAGGTGGACGTCGAGACGGGCCGGGTGCGCGTGCTGCACATCACCAGCGCACACGACTCCGGGCGCATCATCAACCCTACACTCGCCGAAAGTCAGCTCGAGGGCGGGATCATCCAGGGACTGGGCTACGCGCTGTTCGAGGAGCGCATACTCGATGCGTCACTCGGCATCTCGATGAACCCGAACACGCACGACTACAAGATCCCCACGATGGCCGACATCCCGACGATCGATGCGTTCTTCGTCGGCAGTGCGGACGTGGTGGCGAATCATCTCGGCGCGCGTGGAGTTGCCGAAGCGCCCATCATCCCCACGGCGCCGGCCATCGCGAATGCGGTCGCCGACGCGTTGGGTGTGCGCGTCGGCGAGATTCCGCTGACACCGTGGCGCGTGCTGGCCGCGATGCGCTCTCCCTCATAGCTACATCTTCGGCACGAACATGATGTGCGCCTTCGGCGTACCAGGGTACATGATCCACGGCGTGCCCTCGGCCGGCTTGGCCGAGAGACCGGTCGTCGCCGTGGTTGCGCCGGGCATGTAGACCACGAACAGCGGCCGCGCACCGGTGACACTGCCGGTGGAGGCATCGAAGCTTCCCGCCGGTCCCGTGAGCGAATAGAGCGACGCAGCCTGTACGGGCATCTTGAGCGCGCCCTTTCGTACTTCCATGAATCGCGCACTATCCACCTGATCGCCCTTCACACCGTTCGCGCGAAGCTCGCGGCCTCGCGCCATGAACGGCTCGAGCGACTTGTGATAGCACGCGACATGAAATCCCTTGTTCGCCGGATCGGCGGCGAGACACGTGAATGGGCCGCTACCGGCGCGCAGCTCCACGAGCGTGTGCTCCGTCGCACGGTAACCGAGCACGCGCGCACTCTCGCGGAACTCGGCGGGAAGCGGCAGCACGGCGGCGGTGATCTGCTCGGCGGCTGGCGCCGGTGTCGCCTGCGCGACGAGCGAAGCAGGAAGAATGACGAGTGCAGCGATCAGGCAATGCGGTCGAAGATTCATCACGTCCTCATTTGTGCGTGAGCTCCGCAACCCAGATGTCGCTCTGGCGATCCTGAATCGCGAAGTACAACCGTTCGGCGTCGACAGCGAAGTCAGGACGGTTCGACGGATGTGTCAAGTCGTCGAGCCGTAGCAGGAGATGCGGGCGGCCACCCACGGCAGGAATGGTCCAGAACATCGCGCGACCCGCCGCGTCGTGACTCTTGAAATAGAACACGCTTCCACCGCGCCGCCAAACGACCTGCTCGGCGACCGGATCATCCGAGCCTGGGCGTGGTGTGTAGATGACGGTCGACGGCGTCGAATCGATGTGTGCGATCCTGATCCCGCCGCCATCCGCCACGGCGATGGACTTGCCGTCCGCCGACCAGTTTGGACTCCCCGCCCCGGTCGTGCCGCGTTGGACGGGCCGTCCCCAGTGTCCGGACGCATCGCGCCGAATGACATAGAGCCCGTGCACGCCCGCCAGATCCACGTAGGCCAATGCGCCGCCGTCCGGCGACCATCCTGCTCCTGCCTCCTGCGTGCCCGGCGTCGCGGTGACCTGCGTGGGAGTCGACGCACCGTCCAGCGACTGCACGAAGATGTCGCGGTTGCCCGTACGCCAGGATTGGTACGCGAGCTCCTTTCCATCGGGCGACAGGTCGCCACGATAGTTCTCGTCGTTGCCGTTGGTGAGACGCTCAGGTGATCCGCCGCCGAGGCGCGTGCGGTAAATCTCCGCGTGCCCCTGGATGTTCGAGTCGAAGATCAGCCAGTTGCCATCGCTGCTGACGCGCATTGCTTCGATCACCTGGTTGCCCGACGTCAGGGGCTTGAGCGGCGGCGTTGCCGTGGCAGGTGACGTGGGAATGCGGGCCGACCACACATTGGCCTGGTCGCGATAGACAGCATAGCCGAGCCGGTTGCCGTTCGCCGATAACGTGATGGACCGTGCACCGAGCCCGGTAGTGACACGCTGGAAGTCGCCACGCGCCGCGCCATCGGCCGTGACCGGAATGCTGTATACGTCACGCGTGCCCTGCCGGTCCGACACGAAGAACAGGATTTCGCCATCCGCCGACCAGATCGGACTCTGGTTCGTTGCGGTCTTGTCCGTGAGCGGATGAGGTGCGCTGCCCGACGCGTGAAACACGACGATGGCACTCGGCGCGATGTTCCCGAATCCCGTGCCGGGGATGACGTGCAGCACATTGCCCGACACACAGGCGATGAGGTCCCGCGCGGCCGACCACGTGCAGGAGTGCAACTCCCCGACAGTTCCGATCAGTCGAATAGCGCCACCCGTGAGCGTCAGCTCGAAGAGCGAATCGCGCTGGGCGAACGCGATCCGCTTTCCATCGGGCGCCCATGTTGCCGACATCACGGAATCGTGCGTCGTGCGCGCCACCGCTGTGCGCGACTCCCCACCGAGTGCGGAGGCGACCTGCACGCCGCCTCCCGTCAGATAGAGCAGCTGGCTGCCGTCCGGGGACCACTGTGGCTGCATCTCGACAGACGTGGAATCGTCGGACAGCTGCTGGATGCGGCCACCGCGAACAGAACGCAGGTAGATCCGCATGCGGATCGAGTTGCCCGCTGCGTACGCGACGGTGTTGCCGTCCGGCGACAACGCGGGCTGAATCTCGAGGCCATCTTCGGCGGTGATCTGTGTGGTGTTTCCGATGATGATCGGCGCATCATTCCCACCCGGTCCGGAGCGCGTGACGAGCGCCTTGACGACGCGTCCGGCCACACTGAGTGTCGCGAGCGCGAGTCCAGCCAGGACGATGGGACGACGGAAAACCGGCATCGCCGGCCGTGCACGCGTTGGCAGCGGCGCCGTCTCTCCACTCAGCGTGGCCGCCGACTCGAGTTGTGCGAGCAGTGCGTCGGCGCTCTGCCATCTGTCGGCGGGCCGCTTCTCGAGACACTTCATCACGATGTGCGTCAACGTCGACGGCACATCGGCTCGATGGCTGTCGAGCGGAAGGGGCGCGGTGGCGATGTGCGCCGCGAGCACCTGCTGCGGCGGCAGTCCGGCGAATGGCGTACGTCCGGTGAGGAGCTCGTAGCCCATCACGCCCAGCGCGTAGATGTCTGCGCGGTGGTCGATGTCCGGGTCCGCAGCCACCTGTTCGGGCGCCATATAGGCCGGCGTGCCGAGCGCGATGCCCACTGACGTTCGTTCGTGCATCCCTGTCGCGGCGCTCAGGGCGCGCGCCACGCCGAAGTCCGTGACCAGCGCATGTCGGCCGGACATCATCACATTGTCCGGCTTGATATCACGATGAACGACGCCATGCGCATGTGCGTGCGACAGTGCATCGGCCACTTCTCGCAGCACTCGGCTCGCGTCGCTGAGCGTGAGCATCTGTTCTCGTGCCAGTCGTTGACGCAGGGACTCGCCGTCGACGAACGGCATGACGTAGTAGAGCAGTCCTGCCGCCTCACCCGAGTCGAGGAGGGGAAGGATGTTCGGGTGCTGAAGCTGCGCGGCGATGCCGATTTCGCGGAGGAATCGGCTGGCACCAGTGGACGTGAAGTAATCTTCGCGCAGGACCTTGATCGCGACGCGACGCGCGTGCTTGAGGTCCTCGGCCAGGTAGACGACGGCCATCCCTCCCGCGCCGATCTCTCGCTCGATGCGGTACCGGTCCGCCAACGCTTCGGTGAACTCGTCGAAACCGGATTCCAATGGAGGTCGGGATGAAGTCAGGTCGAACCTTCGCCGCGGTGCGCCCGTTGTCAACGTGCCAAACGGGAACGGGCCGCTCGTGTGAGCGGCCCGTTCTTCGTACATACCTGCGAGCAGATTATGGCACGATCACGCCGGCGGTCGCTGCGTTGACCGCGTTGATGTCTGCCCCAGGATCGCGACCGTCGGTCGCCGTGAGGCGAAAGACGCTGGACGTCAGGAGCTGGAAGTTCAGCGCGCTCGTCCTGGTGAAGCCCACCGCGGCCAGCGACGAGGCGAACAGCGTGCCTGTCGGATAGCCGCTCGTGTTGCCAGGCGCCAGAATGAGCACGTTGCCGCGCCATCCGCCGGGCATGAAGGTGGCCAGCGTCGTATTCGTCGCCATGCCTGGACCCTTCACACCGTATTGTCCGCCACCCATCAGGTTGTCCCGGATGACGAGCCGCGTCGGCAATTCGGTCGTCGGTCCGCCGAAGACCACCGCCATGTTGGTTGGATCGGGCGTGGTGTTGTGCGTGATCACGAGGTCGATGGGATCGTTGTTGATGAGGAAGGCGCGACCGTCACCGTTGAACGTCGGGCCGACGTCGATCCCCGCGAGCAGATTGTCGGTGATGGTGACACGCGTCATGATCGACACCGTGCTGGCATCGTGGCCAGTCAGGGCGAAACCCGAGCCGGTATTCCTGATGATGTTGAGCCGAACGGTGATGTCCTTGGCAACGCACCACGTACACGCGCCGTCCTGGTTCACGGACTTGAGGACGATCGCGCTACCCCCCTGTCCGTCCTGCCAGTTGTTCTCGAGGATGTTGCCCTCGAGGAGCACCCGCTGCGCGTTCTTGATCTCGAAGAGGTTCTTCACGAGCCACTTGCCCTTCCAGCTCGTCGGCTTGGTGATGTGATTGCGGCGAATCTCGATGTCGGAGGGGATCAGGCCGCTGATACGTGGATCACCGCCGCCCCAGTTGATGTTCTCACCCGACGCCTCGAGGTAGTTGTTCACGATCTTGAACGGACCGGGCCCGCTCCAGCCGGCAATCGCCTGCGCGTCGCCGAAGGTCTCGTGGCAATCGCTGATGTAGGAATCGATCACCGCGCTCGACGCGCCGTTGAGCGTCACGCAGCGACGATTGCTGCCAGTCGCCGCACCGTGGATGTACAGGCGATCGAGCACCAGGTCGTGCGGCATCTGCGCGAGGGTCGTCTCATATGAAGTACCCAGGCGGATCAGGCCCGTGTTGACGACCGACGCGGGAACGGAGACCTCGAGTCCGACGAGGCGGTAATGGTGCGCCCCGAAGTCGGTGACGAAGGCTCCCTGGTTGGTGTTCGAGATGACCTTCGGGATATTCGCCGACGCGGCCTGCGACGGCGTCATGCGGCTGCCTTCAGCCGGCACGCCAGCCATGTTCGCCGGACGGATGACGATCCAGTTGTTGCTGGTCGTGTTCTTGTTGGGCAGCGTGAAGTTGCCGGTGAACGAGGCGCCATTGGCCAGCTCGATCACGTCGCCTGGAAGGGCGTTGTTGATCGCCGACTGAAGGCTCCCGCCCGCCGCGACGCTGATGATCTTGCCACCGGCGGCCGGCGCTGCCGGCATGGTGGTGTTCATGAAGACCTGCGGAAGCGTCGCGAGGATCTCGGAGCCCGCCGGCGGAACCACGATGGGTGCGGTCACGGTGACCGTCGCGCTCCCCGTGACGCCGCTGTTGGTGGCCGTGATGGTGCTCGTGCCGGGAGCAACAGCGGTGACGACGCCCGAGGTCGGGTTGACCGTGGCGACGGTGGGGCTCAGGCTCATCCAGGTGACGGTGCGACCCGTGAGCACCTGTCCGAGGGAATCCTTGAGCGTCGCAGTCGCCTGCGCGGTGGACGTGGTGACGAGACTCGAGCTGCTGAGGCTGACCGTGATCGACTTCACGGTGGCGGGGAGTGGCGCCGCGCCCTGAACAATTACCGTGACCGTGTCACCAAGCGTCGGCACTGATGCCGAATAGCCGCGGATCACCGTAGTGCCAGCACTCTTCGCAGAGACGACACCGTTCGACGCAACAGTCGCGACTGCGCTGTTGGAACTCGCCCAGTAGACGATGCGAGTCATTTTGTTGCCGTACACGTTCGTGATCACTGCGCCGAGCGTGACGCTGCCGCCGATCGCGAGAGCCGGTACTGGCTTTGGTGACACCACGATATTCGTCGGAGTGTCGGCGACCGACCATTGACCCGCCGTTAAGGAATCCGCACTGAGCTGAGTGTTCGTTGTGAGCAGCGTGCCGTCATGCCCGCAGCCGATGGCAAACGCAAACGTCCCCGCGAGCACGATGCGTTGCGCCAGAATGCTTCTCATTTCCAATTCCTCGTTCTTTTTTTTCGGAGCGATCGGGCGTAGCAGCCGGAGCTTCAAGCGTGCTCAACCATGACGCGAGCAGTGGAGCTCGGCCAGTAACGCATCCATCGGGTTGTTCGCTCGCCGTACGATCGGGTGAGAGGATCGCCAGCGGGGGGAGTATCGCCACCGTGACGATCACTCTCCGTGATTTCTCGCACACATGTCTTGGTAATTTCGAAAAAAAAGAGAAATAAGAATGCGACTCACTCGCAGGAACGCGAAGGGCTCGCCGACGTCGATCGTCGGCGAGCCCCGTTGTGTGGCGAGATTTGCGATGAAACCGTTACGCGCGCCATGGCGGCGGACTTCCCTTCTTGCGCTTGAGCTCCGGATTTTCGCGGTAGAACGTGCACGTTCGCCCGATCGTCTGCACCACGTCGGCGCCGAGCTTCTCCGCCACCTCGTGCGCCGCGTCCTTCGGCTTCACGTCGGTCGTCTTCGCGAGCGCGACCTTCACCAGCTCGTGCGTGCGAAGCGTGTCGTCGAGCGTCTGCACGAGCGCATCGGTGAACCCCTGATGCCCCACATGCACGAGCGGCGACAGTTGGTGCGCCTCGGCGCGCAGGGCGGCGCGCTCCTTGGAGGATAGTGTCATGGGCGGGCGGCTTCGTGCCTGAGAAGGATGAGCGGATACGGATTGATCGGCTCACCGTCCCAGTACTTCCCGTCGGACGGCATGCGCATCACCTGGAAGTGCAGATGCGGAGTGTCCTTGGGCGCGTTGCCGGTGGTGCCGACGAATCCGAGCGTGTCACCTCGAGCCACCGTGGCGCCCTGAGTCAGGCCGGGTTGGTAGGCATCGAGATGGGCATAGTAATACACGACGCGTCCGAGCGGATCGGTGGCGTAGATGATGTTGCCGCCGAGTGAGTTCGTCGCAACGCGGATGATCCGCCCGCTGTCGGCGGACAGCACCGGCGTTCCGCGCGGAGCCATGATGTCGAGCGCGCGGTGGACCCGCCCGCCATCGCGACCCTCGTCGAAGGTGTCGTGTAGCTGGTTCAGCGATGCGCCAGCCACCGGGATCAGCATTCCGCGCGCGAGAAGGTAGTCCACCGCCTCCGTACTCGACACCGGATCGATGGGCACGACGGGCCTCGCCGCCACGGGGACCGCGCGCGGCTCCGGGGCTACGGGAATCACTGAGTAGGCGCGGCGTGCGCAGCCCGTGACGGACAGCGCGAAGAGAACGAGCACCGATCGTCGCATCGTCATCGAGACCTCGGCTCGTCGCGCACGTCGCTCACGGCGCCAGGAGGACCTTGCCGGTGGTCCGGCGTCCCTCGAGCGCACGGTGTGCCTCCGCGACGTGCACCAGCGGTACCTTGCGATCGATCCGCAGCGCGAGCGACCCGCCGCGCACCCACTCGAGAACCTCGCCGCCGCGCCACGCGAGCTCCTCGGGCGTGTGCACGTAGTGCGCGAGCGTGGGACGCGTGAGAAAGAGTGACCCCTTTGGGTTCAGCATGTTCGGATCGAACGGTGCGACCGGGCCGCTCGACTGGCCGAAGAGCGCGAGCGTGCCGCGCAACGCGAGGCAGTCCATGCTCTTCAGGAACGTGGTGGCGCCGACGGAATCGTAGACGACCTGCACCTTTCGACCGTCGGTGATCCGCGCCACCTCGGCGACGAAATCCTGCTTGGTGTACAGGATTGTCGCTTCGGCGCCGGCCTGCTGCGCGAGCGCCGCCTTTTCGGCGGTGGACACGGTGCCGATGACGTGCGCGCCGATGCGGCGGCCCATCTGGCAGAGGATCAGCCCGACGCCGCCAGCTGCCGCGTGGACGAGGCACCAGTCGCCCGACTTGAGGGGAAACACGGACGTCGTGAGGTAGTGCGCGGTCATGCCCTGCAGCATCGCCGCCGCACCTTCGCGCGGGCCGACGCCGTCCGGCAACACCGCGAGGCGGTCAGCCCTCGCCAGCGCGAGCTCGGCGTAGGAACCCATGAAATTCTGCGACGCAACGCGATCGCCGACCTTCACCGCAGTGACGCCATCGCCGACCGCCACCACTGTGCCCGCGCCTTCGGTGCCGGGGATGAAGGGCAGCGGTGACTTGTAGAGCCCCTTCCTATAGTAGATCTCGATGAAGTTGACGCCGATGAACTCCATCTTCACCAGCGCCTCGCCCGCGGCCGGCGCCGGATCGGGGACCGTCTCGTACTGCATGACTTCCGGTCCGCCTGTCTCGTGAACGCGGATGGCTCGCATGTTGGTCCTCGAGGGAGAGGTGCTACGACAACTTGACCGCGAGGAAGTCGCGCTGGCTAGTCGCCAGCGCCGGCCATCTCACCCCGCTCGATGTTGAGGTCGCGGGCATAGTCAGTCTCACGCGGCTCGCGCGTACTCGGGATCAGGCCCTGCTCCTGCGCCATCGCCTCGATTTGATCGTCGATGGTGCGGGTGTGGTGCATGGAACAGAACTTCGGGCCGCACATCGCGCAGAACTCCGCGCTCTTGAAGTACTCGGCCGGGAGTGCTTCGTCGTGATACTCGCGAGCGCGCTCCGGATCGAGCGAGAGGTTGAACTGCTCGTTCCAATCGAACTTGTAGCGGGCACGGGAAAGCGCGTCGTCGCGATCGGTGGCGCCGGGCCGTCCGCGCGCGATGTCGGCGGCATGCGCGGCGATCTTGTACGCGATCACACCGTTGCGGACGTCCTCCGCGTTCGGCAGGCCAAGGTGCTCCTTTGGCGTGACATAGCAGAGCATGTCGGCCCCGTACCAGCCGATCATCGCGGCACCGATGGCGCTGGTGATGTGATCGTAGCCCGGCGCGATGTCCGTGACGAGGGGTCCGAGTGTATAGAAGGGCGCCTCGTTGCAGATCTCCTTCTGCTTGCGGACGTTCATTTCTATCTGGTGCATGGGGATATGCCCAGGACCCTCCACCATCACCTGGACGTCCTTCTCCCACGCTCGCTTGGTCAGCTCGCCGAGCGTCTCCAGCTCGGCGAACTGCGCACGGTCGCTTGCATCGTGAATCGAGCCCGGACGCAGTGAGTCGCCGAGCGAGATGGTGACGTCGTACTTGCGGAGGATGTCGAGCACGTCGTCGTAGTACTCGTAGAACGGATTCTGCTTGCGGTGGTGCATCATCCACACGGCGTGCAGCGATCCACCGCGGCTGACGATGCCCGTGACGCGCCCATACACCAGCGGCAGGTGCTCGAACAGGATGCCGGCGTGGATGGTCATGTAGTCCACGCCCTGCTTCGCCTGGTGCTCGATGACCTCGAGCAGGAGGTCGATGGTAAGATCCGTGACTTCCTTGACCTGCTGGATGGCCTGATAGATCGGCACGGTGCCGATCGGCACGGGCGACGCGGCGATGATGGCTTCGCGCGTCTCGTCGAGCGCAGTGCCGGTCGAGAGGTCCATCACGGTATCGGCGCCGTACTTCACGGCAAGCTGGAGCTTCTCGAGCTCGCCCTCGATGTCCGAGGTGACGGCCGAGTTGCCGATGTTCGCGTTGATCTTGACCTTGCTCACCTTGCCGACCGCCATGGGCTTCAGCGAGCCGGCGAGGTGGAACATGTTGGCGGGAATGACGAGCCGCCCGCGGGCGACCTCGCTGCGCACGAGCTCGGGGCTCAACTGCTCCCGCTCGGCGACGAACTGCATGGCGTCCGTGATGACGCCATCGCGCGCGAAGCGCATCTGCGTGTTGCTTTTCATCGGATTGACTCCCTACGCCGGTGCAAACCGGATCAGGTTCAACGGGTCTCTCTCAGCCGCCGACGGACGTGTCGGCGGCACCCCGGTCTATAGGGAGGAAAGTAGAGTGCACACCGCGCCGACGCTATCCGCCGTCTCGCGCGTCGTGGTCTTCGCGCACGAGGCGCGCGACGCCACCACACGCGGCGGTAACACGCCAACCGATCGCAACAGCGTCATGTACCTCACATTGTCCCGGATCGAATCGAAGATCGGAGACGTCGCCGACTCGGTGGCGAAGAACGGGTCGCGAGCCGACGCCGCTCGCTCCAGCCGGTTGAGCGCTTCGCTCGTGTCGCGCAACCCGATTGCGATGCGGGCGAGGGCCACCTCACTTCCTGGCGCGCTCGGCATCGACTCGACCCTCGCGCGCATCCGCCGCGCGGCGATGGCGTCACCGGACACGGCGTAGGCGTAGCCCAGCAGGCCGAGCGCCAAGCGGGACGAAGGATCGATGCGGATGGCTGCCTCGAGTGGTGCGATCGCCGCGGCCGGGTGATGCAAATAGAGATGCGCCATGCCCAACAGCGCGCGGGACGCCGCCAGTGTCGAATCGTAGGAGACGGCCCGCTCCGCGGTCGTCAGGGCTTCGTTGGAACGTCCAGCCAACCCGAACGACAACCCCAGTACGCCCGCAATCACTGGCGACGACGGATCCAGCTGCGCCGCGCGCTCCAGGGCGCGCGTCGACTCTGGAATGCGGCCCGTGACGAGCAGCATCTCGCCAAGCCATTGCTGTGCCGGCGCGTACCGCGCATTCAGAGAAATGGCGCGACGGAAGTCACGCTCGGCATCGACCCATTTCCAGCTCCTGCCCTGCAACACGCCGCGCGATGCCCAGGCTTCGGCCAGCGTGCTGTCGAGCGCAATCGCGCGGTCCGCGCTCTTGACCGCAGCGGCGAGCGTCTGCTGCGCCGGGGCGCTCGTGTACAGGGGCAGCAGCCCCTGCGCATCCGCAAGGCCGCTGTACGCCGGCGCCAGGCTGCCGTCTTTCGCGATAGCCTGCTGGAAGTATGTGATCGCCTGCTGAAGCGACGTCGCGTTCCGCCGGCCGAGTTGAAAACGTCCGCGCAGATAGAGGTCATACGCCTGGCCGGATGTCTTGCTCGCTCCTTCGCCCACGGGCGTTGTGTCGTCCACGGCGAGCTCGGTGCCGCCACCCACTGCGCTGCCGATGGCCTCCGTTATTGCCCGCGCCAGACCTTCCTGCACGGTGAGCAGGTCCGTGGCATCGCGCTCGTACATGTCGGACCAGCGCATCACTCCGTCGCTCACGTTGACGAGACGCGCGGTGACGCGCAGTCGCTTGCCTTCGCGCTGCACCGTCCCCTCGAGTTGCAGCCCCACATTGAGTGCCTTGCCGATGTCGCTCGGCGAATGTCCCGAGGCGAGCATCGCGGCAGCGCGTGATGGCGATACGACGTGCACGTTGCTCATGCGTCCGAGCGCGGCGGCGAGTTCGTTGGTGATGCCGTCCGCGAGATAGGCGTTGCCCGAGTCCGCGCCGATGCTCACCAGAGGCACCACGACGATGGAGGCGAGTGTGGGCTGAGCCGGTGTCGCGGCAACCGCTGCCCCCTGCGTCACGACCGCGACCTCCTTGCGTGAGACGGCCGTCGCCGTCCCGACGCCGCCGAGGATGAGGATCGCGGCCGCAGCAACACGCCAATCGCGCAGCGACTGCAGCACGGAGAATGGCTTGGCAGGCGCGAAGTGCGCGCCGCTCACCATGGACGGGTCGTCCAGCGCCGCGAGCAGTTCCGCCGCTGACTGGGATCGGTCGCTCGGCTCGCGCTCCAGACAGCGCATCACGAGTGCGTCCAGCGCGCTCGACACTTCGGGCCTGAGGCTGCACACCGTCGGCGGATCCTGCGTCATCCGAGCCGCGAGCAGCGCGCGGGGGGCCATGCCGGCAAAGGGGGGATGGCCGGTCAGCATCTCGTACGCCGTGATGCCGAAGGCGTAGATGTCCGCGCGGTGATCGACGTCCGGGTCGGCGGCGGCCTGCTCGGGCGCCATGTACAACGGCGTCCCGAGCGAGGTACCTGTGCCTGTCAGCGGACCGTGGGTGTTCTGTGCGCCCGAGCGGCGCGCCGAGCTGATCGCCTTGGCCACGCCGAAGTCCGTGACCGTCGCTGCGCCGGCGGCGAGCAGGATGTTGTGCGGCTTGATGTCGCGGTGCACCACGCCTCGCTCGTGCGCATACGCGAGCGCGCGCGCCACATCCTTGAGGATCGACACCGCCTCGCGCACCGACAGCGCGCCAGTGTTCGCCAGACGGGTGCCGAGCGACTCGCCCTCGACGTATGGCATCACGAAGAAGGGCAGCCCCGCCGCTTCGCCCGCGCTCAGCACACCGACGACGTGCGGATGCTGCAGCCCCGCGGAGAGCAGGATCTCCCGCTTGAACCGCTCCACCGAGACGGACGCGGCGAGATGCTCGGGCAGCACCTTCACCGCGACGCGACGCTGCAATGCCGCCTCGAACGCCACGAACACGCGCGACATACCGCCACCATCGAGCTCGCGCTCAAGAGCGTAGCCCGGGCCGAGGGCAGCGGTCAGTTGGTCGACGAGGAGGGAATGCATGTGTCGGTGAGTGTCGTCTGTTTGACAGCCCGACTATCCGAAAGGATGCACTTCCAACCCCGGGAATGCGATGCCTTGCGGCGGGAAAAGCTATCCCGCGAGTTCCGCCTGAAGCGGGAATCCGTGCTGCTTACGGCCGACGTCGGCCTCGTGTTTCGAAGTGGTCTTGTAGAGCTCGAAGCGGCCGTCTACAGCGAACGGGGCGCTGCGAGCCCGCATGCGTTCCATCTCCACCGCACCCATCGGCATGAAGCCTCGCGCCACGCTCAGGTTCTGCCTCAGCACCGTGAGGGAATCGATGCCGGTGACCGTCACTGCGACGGGCAGGCTCATCGCGTAGCGGATGGCGTCCTTCGCGCTGACCGCGCGTTTCTTCACCGCCTCACCTTCTCCTCCCAGGCTCTTCATGCCGATGGCGGCGATTCCTTGACGCGCGCATTCGGGCAGTACTTGCTCCTCGAAGCTGCGGAAGGTCGCGTCGAAGCAATTCAGCGGCATCTGGCAGCTGTCGAACGGATACCCGTACGAGAGCATCTTCAGGTGGAGCGAGGGGTCCTTGTGCCCCGTGAAGCCGGCGAAGCGGATGAGACCTTTCTGCTTGGCGCGGTCGAGCGCTTCAATCACACCCCCCTTCATGAAATGCCGCTCGGGATCTCCAGCATAGACCACCTCGTGCACCTGCCAGAGGTCGATGTGATCGGTCTTGAGGCGCCGCAGCGATTCCTCGAGCTGCCGCATGGCGACCTTGGCGTCGCGGCCGTGCGTGCAGACCTTCGTCATCAGGAAGACTTGATCGCGCCGTCCGCCGGCCAGTGCCTTGCCCATCCGCATCTCGCTCTTGCCGTCATGGTACTCCCACGCGTTGTCCATGAACGTGATGCCGGCGTCGATGGCCTGGTGGACGATGGAGATGGCCTCCCGCTCGGTGCCGACGAGGCCAAGATGGAAGCCGCCGAGTCCAATGGCGGAGATCGTCTCGCCGGAACGGCCAAAGACGCGCTGTGGAATGGGTGCTGGTGCCGTTGACACGAGTCCTCCGAATGCTGGGTACGCGTTCCCGAGTCAGGGTGCAGGAACCGAACCCGCGCGACTGTTGCGGCGCGCGGTCGCCGGACTAGCTTTACTGCCAGCCGAGACCCGAACGGAGAACCTGATGCAGGAAATGTCGACCGCAAATGAAGGCAAGCACATCCCGTTCAAGAAGGAGGGATGGGGCTTTGCGTTGTTCGTGTGCATGCTGGCCGTGGCCTCGGCTGGCAGCGCATGGTACGTGCATCACTCGACCTTCAAGGAACCCACTGACGTTCGGTTCCATGCCGTCGGCTCGCACAGCGAATCGCCGTCGCACTGATCGCGCGACGCGGACTGAGTAGGGCCGGCTCCGGATCTCGGAGCCGGCCTTCGCATTTACGGTGACAACCTCGCCTTGTTCGCCTGGATCTTCCGCACGTATTCGAGCGTCTCGGGGTAGCGCCAGCGCTCCACCTTGGGCGCCACTGCCTCGATGCTCGGCCACGTGCGGTTGTCGAGCTTTGCCGCCAATGCGGTTTTTCGCGCCCGCATGATGGTGCCCTCGCCGGCGTTGTAGCCCGCGAAGGTGAAGCGCCAGCGCTCCGGCTCGTCCAGCTCGTTCTTCCACAGCGTCCACAGGTCGCGGTCATGGAGGATGCCTGCGGCGATGTTCCATTCCGGGTTGTCGATGGCGCCGAACTGCGGCAGCGCCGTCTTGATCTGGCCGTAAGTAGACGGCATGAGCTGCATGATCCCGCGCGCGCCCACCCGGCTCCGCGCCGTGGGCGTGAGGTCGCTCTCGGCCATGCCCTGCGCCTTGAACCAGCGCCAGTCGGTGCCGATGCCGAAGTACCGCTTCGTGTACTTCCTGAAGATTGGATCGAACCGCTCGGTTGCGCGATCGGTCTGGCGCTGCACGGCTGCGCGCTCGAGCGCGTGACCGGCCTTCTTCACCTGCGAAACGGGACTCTGGGCCTCGGCGATCGACGGCAGGGCGAGGAAGCAGGGCAGCAGGATCCATCGTGCCGCGCGTGCGCCCATCAGCCCAGTGCCTTGCCGATGATCATCGCGATGGAGATGAAGATCGCTGCGATGAAGATCGCCACGGCCACGTTTCCCTTCTGCAGTTCGGCGGGAAAGTCCACTTCGGGAGTGAGTCGGTCGATGACCCGGTACGACACGAACATGATGACGACGCCGATAATGGCGTACAGCACATTCAACGCGATGACGGAGAATTCCATTGAGGCCTCGCTTGTGTCACCAGAAGTTGGCGCGCGCGCGGTCGATTGGCTAACCTGACGCTCACCCCTTACGTCCGCCAGCGAGCCATAGTGTCGCCGTTCACGTATCACCGCGAGGTGGAGCTCGAGAGCGCGCTCGCGCGCCTGGCGCTCCCCGGTCAAATGCCGATCGGGGGCGGCACTGATCTTCTCGTCACTATCGAGGAAGGTCTCGTCCATCCCGGTGGCGTCGTGGACGTTCGGGCGCTGGTCGAAGCGATGGGCGTGACGGCGGACGCGGATGGCGGCATTCGCGTCGGCGGGGCGTGTCGCCTCGCCGACATCGCCGGCGACGAGCGCATCACGACGCGGTATCCGCTTCTCGCTTCGGCGTGCGAACAGGTCGGCACGCCGGCCATTCGTGCCATGGCGACGCTGGCGGGCAACCTCCAGCAGCGGCCACGGTGCTGGTATTTCCGGCGTGGCGTTTCGTGCCTCAAGTCGGGCGGCGCGACATGTCCGGCGCGGGATGGCGAGAATCAGTATCTCGCCATTCTCGAGGGTGGGCCGTGCTGGATGGTGCATCCGTCAGATCCCGCCGTTGCACTCGTCGCCCTCGACGCGACGATCGACGTCGACGGGCCGAATGGGCCGCGCGCGGTTGCTGCGGGTGAGTTCTTCGTGTTGCCCTCGCAGCGCATGGATCGCGAAACGGTGCTGCGTGATGGAGAGCTGATCGTGGCCGTGCATCTTCCCGCCGTTTCCGCCGGTGGCATGCAGCGCTATACGAAGCTGATGCAACGCGAGGCGTGGGACTTCGCGCTCGTGAGCCTCGCCGCCGCGCGACGCTCCGACGGTGAGGTGCGATTGGTGCTCGGCGGCGTGTCGCCGCGGCCGTATCGGGTGTACACGTCGGTAGAAGAGGAGACGATGTCGGGCGGCCTGGATGAGGAAACTATCATCGGACTGGCGGAACGCGCATTGCTCGACGCGGTGCCTCTGGCCAAGAACGGGTACAAGGTAGAACTTGCGATGACGCTCCTGCGCGACGCCATTCGCGAAATTGCCGCCGAGTGACGCGTGTCACAGCGATCGAGTGATATCGCTGTACGTTTCTGTTTAGAACTATCGACCACGAGCCCAGGGGACACGGTGATGACCAACGAGCCCACCGACGCTGAAACGCTGCAGCCGCAGTATCCCCTGCCGAGACAGACGCCCGTGGGGCGCAGCTTCGGGAGTATCTCGTATCCGGCCGAAGAAGAGGCCGAGAAGGTCGAGGACCTGCGCAAGCGTCCTTCGGTGAAGATCCTGCACGTGAGTGGCGAGCACTGGATGGATCGTCCCTCCCGCAGCACTGGCGCTCGCCGAAGCGCGAGCTAGCACGTACGCCTCAGCGGAAGGAGTGCTCGAAGCTGAGGTAGAGGAATACGTCTCGCTGTCCGCGGCTCGATCCCACGCCGATGGGAAAAGCGATGCCAGGCACCACCTGCAGCCCCGACGCGAAGTTGATCGCCCCTCGCAAGCCCGGGGATACGAGATAGCTCGTGAATGATTCGCGCCTGCCGTTCTCGTTCAACTGCTCGCCGCGCGACGCAATCGACTCCAGCATGAAGTTGAAGGTCGGCGTCACGAGCCAGATGGCGCTCGCTCCTGCCTTCAATCCGCGCGTCGTGCCGCGCACCCCGAGGCCGTTGTCGGCGCGCGCGAGGTTCGCGCCGGCATTCCAGTGCGTGACGAGGACGTCCGTCACCTTATAGCTCACGGGCAGCATGACCTCGAGCGCCGGCCCGCCCGTGCCTCGCCCGCTCTTCAGGTCACCCGTGGGCAGATAGAGGCTCAACCTCGGCGCGAACCAGAGCGGCTCTTCGTCCGACCCGAGTGCCTGGTAGCGGTAATTGAGGGCGATGTCGCCGACGCCGGTGCTTCCGTCGGCGCTCAAAATGGGAATGGTGTAGCTGAGCTGGTGCTTCATTGAAGGCGCCGGCCATTCCTGCGTGAAGCTGTAGCCCCAGGCGCCGGTCCTCGTCCGTTGATAAGTACTGATGTGCTGCACCACGCCGTATTCCTGGTTGTACGCCTCCTCGATGAGAAAGCTGTTGTCTTCGATGGGTGATGGAGGCTTGGCGCTCGCGGAATCCGCTTTCGCCGGCTGTTGCGCGGTAATCGGCAGCGCGAACACGAGGCACAGCACCGGCAGCGGCAGGAATAGTCGCATGTGGTCGTAGTGGGGTGTTGAAAATTGCGGGGTCCGCGTGCCGAGAGTCTACGGTCGAGGCGCTCTCAGAACCAGTGTCGGCCCCAGCGCCGGTGGATGACGCTCACGGCGCCGATCGATCCGAGTCGTCCAGCGACAACTCGTAGAACTGCGTGTCGATCAGCTCATCGGGGCGATAGCGCTCGATCGGCGTGAAGCCGAGTGACCGGTAGAGCGCCTGCGCTGCATCCATGTCGGCGAGGGTGCCAAGCCGCAGCGTTGCGTAGCCCCGCGCACGCGCGCCGGCAATCAACGTGATGAGCAGCGACCGGCCCACACCTGCGCCGCGCCAGTCGGCATCAACGAACATGCGCTTCACTTCGGCGACCTTCGGCGTGAGCGGACGCAGGGCCACGCAGCCCACGCCATCGCCGTTCGCCATCGCGAGCCAGATGCCTCCCCGCGGCGACGCATACGAGCCCGGCATCCGCGCTGCATCGGCGTACACATACTCCACGCCTGGCGTGCTCGAACGAGCGTCGCCATGTGCGCGCACGAGGCGACGCACGTGCTCGATGTCGCGCTCGTCGGCAACCTCACGCACGACGAACGAACGAGTCATCCGGTGTCGTCGCTGCGAGCCTTCGAGAGATCCTCGCCCATGCTCGCCGACAAACCGTCGAGCGCCTCCATGATCTCCCGCAGACGTGCGATCATCTCCGCCGCCTCGGCAGGCATCTCCTCGCCCGCACTCTCCGTGCGCGCGACGAATTCCTCCAGATGGCGCAGCTGCTGCGCCAGTCCTTCTCGTGGGGAGGGCGTCAGCGCGTCCGCCGGATTGTCCCCCGCGCTCATGCGCGCCTCGTCGATCTCGTCATGTCGCGCTCCAGATGGACCAGAGTCTGTGATCCCGACCATCGATCGTCGGGGTGGAGACGCACCGGTGACTGCACCGCCGCCGCTTCGACGCACAACATACGTCGCTCGCCTCCGGCTTCCATGTCCTTCAGCCCGGCGGCGCGCTCGGCGCCGGGGTTCCAGACCACGACGTCCGGAAATCCTGCCGCTGCAATGGACAGCTCGCGCGCCGACTCCAGCATCATGAGGTGCCGTGGCGCATTCACGTACACTCGATCCACTTCTCCACTGATGCGAAGCGTCTCGTCCTCGTCGACCATGAAGACGCCCGGCGCGGCCGACTCGCGATACCGCGTGCCCCGCAACCCCACCAGCGTCGTCTGCGCGATGTCGTGAACGCGAAGGTACGTGTGCAAGGCCGCGGTGAAGGAGAAAGTTTCCGCACCGGTGTTCTCCACACCAAGCTCGATGGACAAACGCGGGCCCTGTACGCGCACCGTGAGTGTCGACAGGAAGGACGCTGGCCAGATGGCTCGCGTGGCCGCCGACGCTGGGAGCGTGAGGACGGCGACGGCACCGCCGTCTGCCTCGTGCCGCTTGTCGCGGAGTGTCCACTGGGCGATGCGTGCGAAGCCATGCTTCGGTAACGGCCCTTCCGCGGCAAACTGTGGGAAGATCACGGGAACGCCACCACGGATCGCGACGCCGTCGCGAAACCCGGATTGCCCGCTGAGGAAGAGTCGTTCGTCGCCGCTGCGCGAGGGACGCCACGACGTCACGTGCGCGCCGCGCAGATACACCTCGGCGGAGGCGCCGTCCGACGAGCGCAGGGCGACGCGATCGAGCGCACTCACCTGACGTAGTGTGAGGGCCTAGAACTCGCGCTTCTTCATCTGCTGGAAGAGGTCCTTCGCGTCGGACGACGCGGCCTCCTCGGCCTCCGTCTGTTGCGGGCGCGTGGCGTCGAGTGTCGCGTCGTACGTCCGGTTCTTCTTGGGCTTGGCCGCTGCCGCTGCTGCCTGCGTCTTCCTGAGAAGTGCCTTGAGCTGAGCTTCGTTCATCGCGAGCGCTCCGGTGTCGGGAGAGAGAACTGCTGCAACCTAACGTGCGAAAAGTCGTCCGTGAACGGTGCTGCCGGACTCACGGAAGCCTGACATACGCGTCGAACAGCGCGTCGAGTTCCATCTGCGGAGACTCGCACACCCCTTCATGTACGGGCGAGCTCTGCAAGACGTCCGACCGAGGCGCCGTGAGCCAGTGAAAACGCTCGGAGGGCGGCGCGAGCGCCACCGGGCCGGCCGACGCGTCGCCGGCGCAGATCGCCGCGCATGACTTCAAGTAGCGCGACAGCAGCTCGGCGTCGACGCCGGGCGCCAGCGACGAAAGCGTGTCGAGCTCCGTGATGGCGCGCAGTGCAAGAAATTCTGCCGTGCGCGCATGGATCACGACACCAACGTTCGCGAACGCGCCAAGATGCACCCGCGGAACGACGCGCAGAATCGCGAAGTCGTACGCGAGGCGCAGCCGATCGGTCACCGTCGCGCCTCGAGTCGTTGCGGGGCTTCGACGCGAAGCTGCTCCTGCGCGGCCGATGCCGTGGCGAGCCACACCTCGCGCGCCTCGAGTCGTTCGGTGAGATAGCGGACGTACCGCGCACGCGCGGCGTCCGCCGAGTGGAACTCGCCGCTGCCTTCGGCGGTGTCCATCAGGAAATCGTCGGGCACGGTGGCCAGCACCTCGGCGATGACGCTGGGCCTCATCGCCGCGGCGTTGGCGCGATCCGCGTCGGCGAGGCTGCCCGCCACGCCAAGCAGCACGTGGGAACGGATCAGGAGAAAGGGCGTGCGGGTGCGGGCGTCGTCCACCGAGCTCCAGTCATGATGCGCATAGAGCGCGGCGCCGTGATCGATGAGCCAGGGGCCGCGCTGCCAGATGAGCAGGTTGGGGTTGCGATGCGTCCGATCGGGGTTGGTCGTGAAGGCATCGAGCCACACGATCTTCGCCGCGAGCTCTGGCGTCACCAGCTCGCCGGCGGCGGAGGGGTCGAAATTGAAGGCGCCCTCGAGGTAGCGCATCCCCACGTTGGTGCCGTGGCTCCGACGCAGCAGCTCCTGAATTTCCGGATCCGGCTCGCTGCGCCCGAATCGATCCGAGATGTCCACGAGTGCGAGCTCTGGTGTGGGCAGTCCGAGCCGGAGCGCAATGCCGCCGACGATCAGCTCCGATATCAGCACCTTTGCGCCTTGCCCCGCGCCGCGGAACTTCACCACGTAGAGGCCACCAGCTTCCGTGTCGACGACCGCGGGAAGCGATCCACCTTCGCGCAGCGGCTGGACGTAGCGCGATGCGACGTGCCGATCCAGTTCAGGTGCGTTGCTCAATCGTCCGAGTCCGCCTCGCGGCGATCGCCTTGCGCCGGCGGTGAGGAGATGACGAGAAACTTTGCGTCGACGTTCGCTTCGTTGCGCGCCTGATGCGCCGTTCCCGCCGGGATCTCGATGCCGAATCCGGCCGAAAGGTGCTGTGTCGCACCTTCGATCTCCATCGAGAGGGTGCCGGAAAGCACGTAAAAGAATTGCTTCGCGCGTCCGTGCCAGTGTCGCTGCTCGGTGGTGCCGGGCGGCATGCGCTCCTCGATGACGCTGAAGGACGCTGCCCTCACCAGGTGCCATCCATCGCACGCACTTCCCCAGAGGTAGTGATCAGCGTTTGCGACGGAAATGGGCATTGGTATCATGCGTAATCGCTCTTCGGGTGCGAGGTGCTCACAAGATGCGCCGCTCGCTTCCGCACGGCCAGCGCAGCGGTGGCCCGATCGGGGAGGCCTCCGTGCGGCCCTGGACGAGTGCGCGGTGCCGATTCCATGAAAATGCTCCATCTTGGCGCCCGGCGGAAAAGTGCGCTAACATGTTGACGAACATGCACTTAGCCACTCTTCGCCCGTGTTGACTCGGAGGGGATAACCGACTACTTTACTCTCCTATAAGCTCACGCTCGTGAAACGCGCCGCTGCCGCTTCGCGACGCCCATCGCCATGCGATGTGCCGAGATGGTCGAGCCCCAAAATTGTCGGGAGATTTACTGACATGAGTTCGTCCATCGATTCGCTCGTCAATCGCGAATATCAGTACGGCTTCGTGACGGATGTCGAAGCGGACACGCTGCCCCCCGGTGTGAGCGAGGACGTCGTCCGCCTCATCTCGGGCAAGAAGGACGAGCCACAGTGGCTGCTGGATTGGCGGCTGAAGGCGTATCGTCGGTGGCTGACGATGAAGGAGCCGCATTGGCCCAACGTCACCTATCCGCCCATCGACTACCAGCTGCAGTCGTACTACTCGGCGCCCAAGTCAGTGACGCCCCTGCAATCGCTCGACGAGGTCGATCCCGAGCTGTTGCGCACCTACGAGAAGCTCGGCATTCCGCTCAACGAGCAGAAGTTCCTCTCCGGCGTGGCCGTGGACGCGATCTTCGACTCCGTGAGCGTGGGCACCACGATGAAGAAGGAGCTCGGCGAGCTCGGCATCGTGTTCTGCTCGCTGGGCGAAGCGGTGCGCGAGCATCCGGACCTCGTGCAGAAGTATCTCGGCTCGGTGGTGCCGTACTCGGACAACTTCTTCGCCGCGCTCAACTCGGCCGTGTTTTCCGAGGGCTCGTTCGTCTACGTGCCCAAGGGGGTGCGCTGCCCGATGGAGCTGAGCACGTACTTCCGCATCAATGCGGAGGGCACGGGCCAGTTCGAACGCACGTTGATCATCGCGGACGAGGGCTCGTACGTGAGCTACCTCGAGGGATGCACCGCCCCGAAGCGTTCGACGTCGCAGTTGCATGCGGCGGTCGTCGAGCTCGTCGCGCTCAAGGATGCGACGATCAAGTACTCGACGGTGCAGAACTGGTATGCGGGCGACAAGGACGGGAAGGGCGGCATCTACAATTTCGTCACCAAGCGCGGCAAGTGCGCGGGCGAGAACTCCAAGATCAGCTGGACTCAGGTGGAGACGGGCAGCGCGATCACGTGGAAGTATCCCAGCGTGATCCTTCAGGGCGACAACTCCACCGGCGAGTTCTACAGCGTGGCGGTGGTGAACAACCGCCAGCAGGCCGACACAGGCACGAAGATGATCCACATCGGCCGCAACACGAAGTCGAACATCGTCAGCAAGGGGATCAGCGCGGGCCACGGCCAGAACAGCTATCGCGGCCGTGTGCAGGTGCTGCCGAAGGCGGAGAATGCGCGCAACTATACGCAGTGCGACTCGATGCTCGTCGGGAACCAGTGCGGCGCTCACACCTTTCCGTACATCGAGGTCGGCAACAACACGGCGCAGGTGGAGCACGAAGCCTCGACGAGCAAGATCGGCGAGGACCAGATCTTCTACCTGAAGCAGCGTGGGCTGAGCGCCGAACAGGCGGTGAGCATGATCGTGAGTGGCTTCTGCAAGGAAGTATTCAAGGAGCTGCCGATGGAGTTTGCGCTCGAGGCGCAGCAGCTGCTCGGTATCACGCTCGAGGGCTCGGTCGGATAGCGTAGGTTGTCGTCCCGAGCGCCGCGAGGGACCTGCTCTTTTCAGTTCGATTATTCCATCTCGTGATTGATAAATGCTAGAGATCAAGGGCCTGCGGGCCACCGTAGCGGACAAGGAGATTCTCCGCGGCATCGACCTCACCGTCCTGCCGGGTGAAGTGCATGCCGTGATGGGCCCGAACGGCTCGGGCAAGAGCACGCTCGCGCAGGTGCTCGCCGGACACCCGGCGTATGAGGTTACCGGCGGCACCGTGACATACCAGGGCGAGGATCTCCTCGCGATGGATCCCGAAGTGCGCGCACAGGCGGGCATCTTCCTGGCCTTCCAGTATCCGGTCGAGATCCCCGGTGTGAGCAATGCGTATTTCCTGCGTGCCGCGTACAACGAGATGCGCAAGGCGCGCGGCGAGGACGAGATCGACCCGATGAGCTTCGCCGACCTGATGGACGAGAAGATGCGCCTCGTCGAGATGGACGATGCGATGCTCACACGCTCGGTGAACACCGGCTTTTCGGGCGGCGAGAAGAAGCGCAACGAGATCCTCCAGATGGCGGTGCTGGAACCGAGGCTCGCGATCCTCGACGAGACGGATTCCGGCCTCGATATCGACGCGCTGCGCATCGTCGCGAATGGCGTGAACACGCTGAAGCGTCCGAGCAACGCGACGATCATCGTCACGCACTACCAGCGCCTGCTCAACTACATCGTGCCCGATTACGTGCATGTGCTGGCCGGTGGTCGTATCGTGCGCTCGGGAGGCAAGGAGCTCGCGCTGGAGCTCGAGGCCAAGGGCTACGATTGGCTGCTGGAGGAGGCAGTCGCGTGATCGATCCGTACCTGCAGAGTTTCGAGACTTTTTCGGCGAACGGCGGCGCGGCGGCTCCGCAGTCCGTACGCTCGCTTCGCCTGTCCGCGATCACGCGGTTCGAGACGCTCGGCTTTCCGACGACGCGCAACGAGGATTGGCATTTCACGTCGGTGGCTCCGATCGCCGACGGACGCTTCGCGCCGCTGACCAAAGCGGCACGGGACGTGAGTGCGGCGCAGGTGGCTCCATTCGTCATCGCGCCGCGTTGGCACACGCTCGTGTTCGTGAACGGACGCTATGATGCGGGACTCTCGGGCGGTGCCGCGTTGCCTGCGGGCGTGCAGGTGCTGCCGCTCGCGCGGGCGTACCTGGAGCTGCCGGCGGTCGTCGAGCAGTATCTCGGCAAGATCGCAGCGTTCGACGCCCACACCTTCACGGCGCTGAACACGGCGTTCATCAACGACGGCGCGGTGGTCCACGTGGCCGCCGACACCGAGGTCGCCGAGCCGATCCATCTGCTCTTCGTGAGCGATGCGTCGGCCGCCCAAGGCAGTGCGCAGCCGCGCAACCTCATCGTCGTCGATCGCAACGCGCGGGCGACGGTGATCGAGAGCTATGCGGGTATCGGCGACGGCCGCTACTTCACGAACACGGTCACCGAGGCATCTGTCGGCGACGGCGCGACACTCACGCACCTCAAGCTCCAGCTCGAGTCGGCGGAGGCGTATCATGTCGGGACGCTCGACGTGCGGCAGGCGCGCGACAGCCACCTCTTCTCGTTCAGCTTCGCCACCGGCGCGCTGTTGTCGCGCTCGAACATCTACACTGAGTTGCGCGGCGTGGGGTGCGGCGCAACACTGAACGGCCTGTACCTCGGCGACGGCGATCAGCACATCGACCACCAGACGCGCATCGAGCACGTGGAGCCCAACTGCTACAGCCGGGAGCTGTACAAGGGCATCCTGGACGGTGCGGCGCACGGCGTGTTCAACGGCAAGGTCTACGTCCACCCCGAAGCACAGAAGACGGACGGCAAGCAGACCAACAACACGCTGCTGCTGTCGAAGCAGGCGCAGATCGACACCAAGCCGCAGCTCGAGATCTTTGCCGACGACGTGAAGTGCACGCACGGCGCCACGGTGGGCCGTCTCGACGAGACGTCGCTGTTCTACATGAAGAGCCGCGGCATCAATGCGCGGACGGCGCGCGAGCTGCTCACCTACGCATTTGCCGCGGATGTGCTCGAGACGATCGAGCTCGCCGAGGTGCGCGAAGGACTGGAGTCGGCAACGCTGCGCCGGTATACGGAAGGCGCGTGAGCGACAGCCCCACGGCACATCATGGCTGACCTTCAGGAGCTCTACCAGTCGATCATCCTCGACCACAACCGGCGGCCGAAGAACTACGGTGCACTGGATGGGGCGACGGCCAGTGCCGAAGGACGCAACCCGCTCTGCGGCGACGAGGTGAAGGTGGAGCTCACGGTGGCAGACGACTCCATTCAGGATGTCAGGTTCACGGCGTCCGGTTGCGCCGTCTCGCGCGCCTCGGCGTCGATCATGACGCAGGCGGTCAAGGGGAAATCGCGCACGGAGGTGGACCAGTTGTTCGCGCAGTTTCACGACCTCGTGACGGGCAAGCTCAAGCTGGACGTCGGCGAGGCGCGCGCCATGGGCGAGATGGCTGCGTTCAGTGGCGTGTCGCGATTCCCGGTGCGGGTCAAGTGCGCGAGCATGCCGTGGCACACGCTCCAATCCGCCCTCCGTGGCGGCGCGCCAGTCGAGTGAGCGACTACGAGGATGTCGCCGGCGTGAGTGATCTGCCGGAAGGCGAGATGCTTGGCGTCACGCTCTCCAACCGGCAGCCCGTGTGCGTGTACAACTATCGTGGCACCATCGGCGCGGTGGGCAACCTGTGCACTCACGCGCTGTTCCACATGTCCGACGGCGTCCTGCACAACGACGGTACCATCGAATGCGTGTGGCACGGCGCGCGGTATGACTGCCGCACGGGCGCCGTGCGCCGGCATCCTGCCGAGTGGCCACTGCCGGTCTACGAGGTGCGCATTACCGATGGACGCGTACTGGTCGGGCCCGAGGTGAGCGCGCCAGAGGGAGAGGCATCATGACACATTCGCGCCGCTCCGATTTTCCGCTGCTCGCGGCGAATCCGGAACTCCATTATCTCGACTCCGCCGCCACGTCGCAGAAGCCGCGCGTGGTGCTTGACGCGATGCGATCGTACTACGAGCACGACAATGCGAATCCACATCGCGGCGCGTACGACCTCTCGGTGCGCGCCACCGAGCGGTACCATGCTGCCCGTGAGCGGATTGCGCGCTTCCTCGGCGTCGCGGATGTGGACTGCCTCATCTTCACGCGCGGCACCACGGAGTCGCTGAACCTCGTCGCGACGGCGTGGGGTCCCGCGAACGTAGCGGCGGGCGACGAGATCATCGTCACGGCGCTCGATCATCACGCGAACTTCGTCCCGTGGCAGCAGCTCGCCTTGGCGCGTGGGGCGCGTTTCGTCGTCTGTCCGCTCACGGGCGAGCAGCACGTGGATCTCGAGACATTGCGAGGGCTGGTGAACGAGCGCACGAAGGTCGTTGCGTTCAGCCATGTCTCGAACGCCGTCGGCACGGTGAATCCGGTGCAGGACATCGTCGCGATCGCCCGCTCGGTTGACGCGCTCGTGGTGTGCGATGGTGCGCAGGGTGCGCCGCATCTGCGCGTGGACTTCGATGCACTTGGCGTGGACTTCTATGCGTTCAGCGGCCACAAGATGTGCGGGCCGATGGGGATCGGCGGGTTGATCGGCAGGCGCGCAATGCTCGAGGCGATGTCGCCCTATCAGTTCGGTGGCGACATGATCGAGTTCGTGCGCGACGATCACTCCACCTGGAACGTGCTGCCGCACAAGTTCGAGGCAGGCACGCCCAACGTGGCGGATGCGGTGGGACTGGCGGCAGCGTGCGAGTATCTGGACGGCATCGGCATGGACGAGGTGCTCGCCCATGAGCGCGCGCTCGTTCGTCTCGCCACCGAGCGGCTTCAGCAGATCGAGGGGGTCCGCATCTATGGGCCGTCGGCCGAGCAACGCAGCGGAGTCGTCAGCTTCACCGTGAGCGACATCCACCCGCACGACCTGGCGACGATCCTCGACCAGGGTGGCGTGTGCATCCGCGCCGGCCATCACTGCGCACAGCCGCTGATGCGGCGGCTCGGCGTCTCCGCGACGGCCCGTGCGTCCTTCTACGTGTACAACGACGAGCGCGATGTCGATGCGCTCGTGCGGGCCATCGAGCGGGCGAAGGACCTCTTCGCGACGCCGCTCGTCGTCTGACCCGGCGATTTCACAACCGGGAAATCTGCGCGCGTCGTGCGCTTCGTCGCCGATCGAAATGCTACGCGCATGGCAACTCCACGATGAACACGGAACCTCGTCCCGGCTTGCTCTCGGCGCGCAACTCGCCGCCCATGCCACGCGTGAGCTCGCGGCTGATCGCCAGGCCGAGTCCCGTGCCTTCCGCCGTGCGCGTCAGGGCGGGCTCCAGCTGCACGAAGGGCTCGAAGATGGACGCGAGCTGCTCCCGGGCGATCCCGATCCCCGTGTCGCAAACCTGGATCGATACGAATCCGTCGCTGGCGCTGGCGGTGAGGGTGATTCGCCCGCCCGGCGGCGTGAACTTCACCGCGTTGCCGAGCAGATTGATCAAGACCTGCTCGAGCTTCTCGCGGTCGGCCGTGACGGTGAGCTGGCGGTCCGGCTCACGATATTCATACGCCAGCGACCGCGCGCGGGCCTGGGGCTCGATTACCCCCTCCATGCGCTCGAGTACGTCCACGATGCGCAGCGCCTGTAGCTCGTACCGGGTGCGACCTGCCTCGAGGCGGCTGAAGTTGAGGATGTCCGTGATGATCTCCAGCAAGTGCTGCTGGTTCTGCCGGATGCGCACGAGATCGCGGCGCTGATCGTCCGAGATGGGACCGCGCACACCCATCAACAGCAAGTCGGCGTATCCGGCGATGGCGTTGAGTGGCGTTCGCAGCTCGTGGCTCATCGTCGCCAGGAAGTCGCTCTTGGTCCGATTCGCCGCCTGTGCGTCGGCGTAGAGACGGGCGTTCTCGATCGCAGTTGCGGCCCGTGTGGCGATCTGCTCCACGGCCGCCTGCTCCGCCGGCCCGTATTCGCGGCCCGAGTCCGAGTACACCAGCGCCAGCGCGCCGAACACCTGGCCGCGCGCGCTCATCGGTATGCACAGGTACGAGCGCGGCGACAGGTGCTCCAGCATCGCGGCCTGCTCGGGCGACCGCGCAAAGCGACTGACCTCGGCAGGGTCGATGCGCGGCGTGATCTGTGGTACGCCCGTGCGCACCACGGCCGGTGTTCCCGGGTCGTCGACGTGGTAGGGATACTTCGTCCAGAGATCGCGCAGCACGATCTCCTTCTCGGGATCGACATGAGTACTCGACACGCGACGGAGCTCGCCGGATGCGTCGACGAGGTCGATGCTGCAGTAGTCGGCGAGCGTGGGCACGAGCATCCGCGTCACCGCAGCGAGGTTCCACTCGTAGTCGAGCGAGACCCCCAGCACGCCGAGCGCATTCTCCACCGCGGTGTGAACCTCGCGCGCGATGTGCTCGTCCTGGATGTCATCCAGCACGCCGACCCACTCGATGACCTGGCCGTTCTCGCGCACGGGCACCGCCCGGGCGCGATACCACGGGTAATGCCCCACGCGAT
>JBBQDT010000004.1:0-66933 GCA_038319955.1 Gemmatimonadales bacterium
GGCGATTGCGGCGAAGTCGCTCAAGGAGGCAAAATATCACGTGCGGCACAGCGGCGAGTGGATGCTCAAGCTCGGAGATGGCACGGACGAGAGCCATCGTCGAGCGCAGCATGCGCTCGATGAGCTGTGGCGGTTCACGCCGGAGCTGTTCGCGTCGGATGCGATCGACCGGGCGATGCATGACGATGGTGTTGCGCCGGATCTCGCGGCGGTGAAGGTGGAGTGGGAGCGTCTTGTGCGTGAGGTCACCGATGCCGCGACCCTGTCGTTGCCGCACGATCTTCCGCGGCCGGCCGCCGTGAAGAGCGGTCGCATCGGCGCCCATACCGAGCACCTCGGCCAATTGCTGGCGGAGTTTCAGATCGTGGCTCGCTCGCACCCTGGTGCGACGTGGTAGCTCGCGCGTTGCCCTCGCGCGAAGCGGTACTGGCCATTCTCGATGGTGTCATGGATCCCGAGGTGCCGGTGCTCAGCGTGCGCGAGCTCGGCATTGTGCGGGATGTGTCGGTGGATGACGCTGGTGCCGTGACCGTCACGGTGACGCCGACCTATTCCGGCTGTCCGGCTATTGCGGTGATCGAGTCCGATATCGTGTCAGCGCTTCGTGAGGCAGGAATGCCGTCCGTGCGCGTTCAGACGACGTATGCACCGGCGTGGACGACCGACTGGATCGCGCCCGAGGCGCGGGCGAAGCTCAAGGCGTATGGGATCGCTCCGCCCGGTCCGTCGTCGGATGATGGTGGTCTCGTCCAGCTCATGCGTGCGCGTGCCGCGGTGCAGTGTCCCTATTGCGACTCGTTCGACACGGAAGTGCGCAGCGAGTTTGGATCGACGGCATGCAAGTCGGTCCAGTGGTGTCGACACTGCGGGCAACCCTTCGAGGGGTTCAAGGCGATCTAGCCTTTTGCTTCTGCCTGCACGATTTCGGTGACGCGTCGACGGCTGGGTGGTGCCAGGTTGACGCATGCCACGCAAGGGGCCTGACAACGACGACCGAACCTCGCTCCTCGAGGGCGAGCTCACAGGCAGGATCATCGCGGCGTTCTACGAAACGTACAATGTGCTTGGCCACGGATTCCTCGAGTCCGTGTACAAGAACGCGCTCACGATCGAGCTTCGGATGCGTGGCTGAACGTGCAGGTCGAAGTGCCCGTTGAAGTGTTCTACAAGGAATTCAGGGTCGGCGTGTTTCGATTCGATCACCTCGTCGAAGGGCGCGTAGCAGTGGAGGTAAAAGCGTCTACAGTCCTCAGTCCCGCGGACAAAGCGCAGACGCTCAACTACCTGACGAGTACCGAGATCGATGTCGGCCTGCTGCTACACTATGGTCCGGAGCCGAAGGTGTATCGCTACGTGTCGCCCAGGGTACGCGGGTAGTTTCCGGGGCTCGAAAAGCGTGGCAGGATTGGAACGGGTTGTACAGAAACGGCAGGATGAAGGACTGCCGATTCGTAAATGCGTTCTAGTGCTATTGCGTGATCCTGCTCTTTCCATTCAATCCGTTCACATCCTGCCTCGCTTTTGTGTTCTGGTGCCACAACTACGACGTGCAGTTTCCGGGGCTCGAAAAGCGTGGCGGGATTGGAACGGAGTGTACGGAAACGGCAGGATGAAGGACTGCCGATTCGTAAATGCGTTCTAGCGCTGTTGCTTGATCCTGCTCTTCCCGTGCAATCCGTTCATGGCCTGCCTCGCTGTTGTGTTCTGGTGCCACAACTACGACGTGCAGTTTCCGGGGCTCGAAAAGCTTGGCAGGATTGGAACGGAGTGAACGGAAACGGCAGGATGAAGGACTGCCGATTCGTAAATGTGTACTAGAGTTGTGTTGGATCCTGCGCTTTCCGTTCGCGCGATGGACATCAGCGTGAAAAGCATCAGACGATCCGTGTCTTCCAGTGGCCGCGCCGGAACAGCAGCGTGCTCACCACGGCGAGAAGCGAGAAGGCCAGCGTTGCGGAGAGAAACACTCCCTCTGGTCCGAACCCGAACACGTGGGACAGCAGCCACGCCAGCGGAATCTCGAACAGCCAGAAGACGACGAGGTTGATATATGTCGGCGTGCGTGTGTCACCGGCACCGTTGAACGACTGCGTGATCACCATTCCATAGGCGTAGAACAGGAAGCCACATGCCACCGTGCGCAGCGTGGCCGTGCCATAGTTCGCGACGCCGACGTCAGGGGTGAACATCGCGACGATCGGGCGTGCAAAGATGACGAACAATAGTCCCACGAGACCGAGGAACACCGCGCTGTACTTGCCCGCGGTCCACACGGCACTTTCTGCACGCTCCGGCTTCTTTGCCCCCAAGGCTTGCCCCACCATCGTCGCCGCTGCATTCGCGAGGCCGAACGATGGCAGCAGCGCGAAGATCACGATGCGCATGCCGATCGTGTAGCCGGCCAGTGCTTCGCTGCCGAAGCTGGCGAGGATGCGCACGAGCCCGATCCAGCTCGCCATGCCAATGAACACCTGGAAGGTCGCCGCCGACGAGAGGCTCACGACGCGTGCGATGAGCTTCGGATCGAGCGCAAAGTGCTCACGTCGAACGTGAATGCGTGAGCCACTCTGAAACAGCCGGCTGAGCGCGAACAGCACGCCCGTGCCGCGGCCGATCGTCGTGGCGATCGCCGCGCCGATGATGCCGAGCCTGGGGAACGGACCCCAGCCGAACACCAGCGCCGGCGCGAGCACGATGTTGATCGCATTCGCCAGCCAGAGCACGCGCATCGCGATTGCCGCGTCGCCGGCACTGCGGAAGACGGCATTGACGAGGTACAGCAGCACCACGCTCGCATTGCAGCCGAGCATGATGCGCGTGAACGCGGCGTTACGCAGTGCGCCCGGCGACGCACCCATCAGCGTGAGCAGCTGCGGCGCGAAGAACGACCCAATGGCACCGATGACGAGCGAGACACAAAGACCGAACAGCAGCACCTGCGCTGCGGTGTGTGCCGCGCCCTCGGCGTCCTTTTCCCCGATGCGTCGCGCGATCATGGCGCCCGCGCCGATGCTCAATCCCATCGAGAGCGCGTAGAGGATGGTCATGAACGACTCGGTCAACCCGACCGTCGCCACGGCATCGGCGCCGAGGTGGGCGACGACGAACACGTCGACGATGGCGAAGACGCTCTCCATCACCATCTCGAGCACCATCGGAACGGCGAGGATGAAGATCGCTCGGCCGATCGGTCCTTCGGTGAAATCGCGCCCGTGCGCGCCGGCGAGCGCCTCGCGAATCGCCGACCAGACCGACGGCGTCGCGTCATTGGGTGGCGTCAGGGCTTCAACCTGGGTACTCATATCGATTCCTCATCTTGATGAGTGCGGTCGCCCGTCACACGACGAAGCGAACAATGCCGGAACGAGATCGCCCCGCCTGCGGGGCTGCGCAGGCGGGGCGAGTGATGCACTCGTGAAACGATGGCGACGCTGGTCGCTACATCGGTTCAATGCCTGCGCGGTCATACGTGTCACGCACGACGACGTCCGTCGCGGACGGACGCGGGTCCGTGCGATCGGCGGCGATGGTGGTGACAGGGTGGCGCAGGGTCATCGAGTTGCTCCGAAAAGGTGCGTGCTTCGTTTTCGCAGTCTAGAATCGTCGTGAACGTTCGTCAAGCCCGGGTCGGTGATCTGCTGGCGACTGTGCGCTATTGCGAACATGGCAGCGTCATCGGTTGGGGCAAGCGACGAAGGGTGGATCCCTGCCCAAGACCGCGAGTGGAACACCCAGGCGGCTCGGGCTGACGATGGCGCAGGAGGCATCGCTCGTCGCCTGCATGAAGGCACTCACCGATTCCTCACTCCTCACGGCGGCGAAGTTCTCCAATCCGTTCGGCGTCACCAGTGTGGTCGCGCCTGTGATTCTGACGAATGTCTCGGTGACAATCCAGTACAATCACCAGTGCGCCATCCACGGCGCGGCGATGCAGGGATCGGTGACCGTCCGCTGAGGATCGCGATGGCGTCCTTGGCATCGCGGTGCTCGGCTCCGCGTTCTGACCTTCGACTGGTTGTGCGATCGCTCCGGTCGCCCCTATGTTCGCCGTCATGGCGCTGCTCTTTTCCTACGGTACGCTGCGGCAAGAGAGCGTACAGCTCTCGATGTTCGGGCGACGGTTTGCGGGGTCGAGTGACGAGTTGGTTGGCTTCGAGCAATCCACTGTGGCCATCGCCGATCCGGAGGTCAGGGCGAGGCTCGGCACCACGCACCACCAGAACGTCGTGCGAGGTGATGCACGGGCGGCCGGAACGGTCTACGAGATCGCCGATGAGGAGTTGGCGATACTCGATGCGTATGAGCTGGTCTTCGGGTATTCACGCATGCTGGCGAGGCTCGCGTCGGGCCGTGACGCGTGGGTGTACGTTCATGCCAGCCTGTAGCATCGCGGAAACACGCAAAGCACCGAGTCGGAGAACGCGAACGACGTTGAAGGTGACTCGCCGAGCGGGCCACATCGTCCTCCTGAGCGCGCACATGCCAATCATTCGATCGATTCTCAGCCTCGCACTGATTCCCTCCCTGGTCTTCGCACAGCCGACGAGGACGCGGGTGGTCATGCTCGGAACCGGGACGCCGATTCCCGACCCCGATCGCGCAGGGTCCGGCGTCGCGATCGTCGTCGATTCGGTCGCCTATCTCTTCGACGCCGGCGCGGGAGTCGTCCGTCGCGCGGCAGCAGCGGGCCGCAACGGCATCACGGCGTTCGCGCCTCGCAACGCCACCCCGCAGTCACAGTTCTCGCCGCGCTTCGATCGCGTCTTCCTCACCCACCTGCACTCCGACCACACACTCGGCCTCGCGGACGTGATCTTCACGCCGTGGATCCAGGGCCGGCGACTGCCGCTCGACGTCTATGGTCCAGTGGGGACGAGCCGTCTCGTCAACGGCATCCTCGACGGGAACACCGAAGACATCGATGAGCGTCGCGCGGCGCCCGGCGGTCCGTCGCCGACCGGCTGGCAGGTCGTCGTGCACGATGTCGCCGAGGGCGCCGTGTTCCACGACGAACGGATCACCGTTACCGCTTTCGCCGTTTCGCATGCTGGATGGACACACGCCTTCGGCTATCGCATCCAGACGCCGGACCGCCTGATCGTCATCAGCGGCGACACGCGCGCGAATCCCGGCATCGCGACGCAGTGCAGTGGATGCGACGTGCTCATACACGAGGTCTACTCGGATGCGGGATTCACGAACCTCCCCGCCGAGCGACAAGCGTATCACGCACACGCGCACACGTCGGCGACGCAGTTGGGCGACATCGCCACCCGCGCGATGCCGAAGCTGTTGATCCTCTATCACCAGCTGTTCTTTGGCTCGTCCGACGACACGCTGCTCGCCGAAGTACGCTCGCGCTTCAGTGGTCGAGTGGCGTCCGCCAAGGATCTCGACGTGTACTGAAGAACAGTCCCTCGCCGCGCTCGGGACGACAGCATCAGCGCGCTTGTCGTCCCGGAGTCAGGTGTCGAGCAACACCTGGATCCGACCCGCGATACGATCCGCATCCGGCAGCACGGCGTCGAGCAGCACGGGATGGTACGGCATCGGCACGTCCTCCACCGTGAGCCGCTCGACCGGCGCGTCGAGGAACCAGAACGCCTCGCGTGCCAGTACGGCCGCGATCTCCGCACCGAAGCCCGCGGTCTGCGTATCCTCGTGCACGATCAGGCATCGTCCCGTCCGCATCACCGACTCGAGCACCGCATCGTGATCCCACGGTGCGATCGTCCGCAGGTCGAGGAGGTCCACGTCGCTTGCGAAGCGATCGGCGGCATCGACGCAGCGATGCACCATCGCACCCCACGTCACCACGGTGACACCGTCGCCCTCGCGCAGCCGGTTCGCGCGCCCGAACGGCAGCACGTAGGCGTCGCCGGGATACCGCGCACTGCCGTCGCTGGTCATCAGCAACGAGCGATGCTCGAAGAAGATGGTCGGGTTTGCGCTCCGCATCGCCGCACGCAGGAGCCCGACCGCGTCGGCCGCGTTCGATGGCATCGCCACCTGCCAGCCGAGTGCGTGCGCCCACGTCACTTCGCCCGAGATTGAATGCCACGGGTCGCCGACGTCCTTGCCGAAGCCGCCCGGCATGCGCACGACGATCGGCGCCGCGAACTGGTTGGCCGTGCGCCACCGCATCGTCCCGGTGTTATTCAACTGCTCATGCGCGGGGTCCGCGTACTTCCTGAACTGGATCTCGGCGACGGGGACGAGTCCGTTGAGCGCCATGCCGACGGCCCGCCCGATGATCCCTTCCTCCGAGAGGCTCGTGTCGAACACGCGGTCCGCGCCGAACTTCTTCTGGAGACCCTCGGTGACGAGGTGCACGCCGCCCTTGCGGCCGACGTCCTCGCCGAACACCACCAGCTTCGGATTCGCCTTGAGCTCGGAGGCGAGCGTGCGTCGCACCGCCTCCGCGAGACGCATCACCTCGCCGTCGCTCGCCAGCTCGTCGGAACCACCCAGTGCAGCGCGCTCGTCCGCCGACAGCCCGCCGAACGTCGGTGCATCGCCCTCCCGCAACTCCTCGGCATACACGAACCGCTTGACATTCGCGGCATCGGGCACCGGACGAGCACGCGCCACCGTGACACCGGCGTCGACATCGCGCGCGACCTCCGCCTCGAGGCTCGCCCACTCGCCCTCGCTCATGAAGGCCGGCACGAGATGCGCGCGCAACTTCGGCAGCGGGTCGCGGCCGGTGTCCGCCGCGATGTCGGCGTCCGTCCGGTAGCCCTTCTGGTTGTCCGGGCCCGAATGGCTGCTGAGGCGCGGAACCGTCAGGTGAATCAGTGCAGCGCCCCCACCACCGCGCACATGATCGACGCACTCGGCGATCAGTGCGGCCGACTGCGCGGGATCGCATCCGTCGCCGTCGCGGATGAACAGGTTGGCGAACGACGCAAGGTTGGTCGCGATGTTGCCGCCCGGCGTCTGCATCTCGCCCTTCACCGAGATGCCGAGTCCGTTGTCTTCGATGTAGAAGAGCATGGGCAACTTCAGTGTCGTCGCCATGGTGAGCGCGGACCAGAAGCCGTTCGTGGCGACGCTGGCCTCCCCGCCGAGGGCCACCGCGATTGCGCCGTCCCACTCCTTCTCGTCGAGTGTACTCTGACGATATGTCACGGCTTGCGCCCACCCGGCGGTCGGGGTGTACTGCGACCCGACGTCCCCGGACATGGGGAGCACCGTCGCGCCGGCCCACCCTGGCATGTTGCACACGACACCGATGTCCCGCCCGTCGCTGAAGCCACCTGCACGCCCAAGGGGACTTCCGAGCGCGTCCTCGATGGAGAGGCCAAGCGACAGCAGCAGCGGACGCGAGCGATAATACGCCCCGACGCCGTCGTGCACATGGTCGATCATCGAACCAAGGATCGCCTGAGCGACATCGTGTCCGCGTGCCGAGAACTGGTAGAGCACGAGATGCTCGCGCGGCACAGTGGTGCGATTGCGATTCGTCGTCTCCTCCAGGTCGTCCAGCGCACGCGAGACCAGCACGTGATACGCGATGCGCCGCCAGTCGAAACGAGCGTCCACGGATGAGGCGGCGGCCTGCGGACGTTTCTTGGTCGGTGTGGAATCGGTGCGCGGCATCGCGGTAAATGTGGCGTGGGGACACGATGAACGGGAGGTCGGTATATTGAAGCCACGTTCTACCGACCAACCAGAACCCACCCGATGGACTCCGATCTCGTAGTGGCCGAGGTGAGCGACGGCGTGATGACCATCACGCTCAACCGGCCGGACGTACTGAACAGCTTCAACGGCCCGATGGCCGACGCACTGCTCGACGCGCTGCGCCACGCGGCTGACAATGACGCCGTGCGCGCAGTGTTGCTTACGGGCGCCGGCCGCGCCTTCTGTGCGGGGCAGGATCTCGCGGCGGTGCTCCCGGTCGAAGGAAAGCCGATGCCCGACCTCGGCGACGTCGTGCGGCGACAGTACAATCCGATCATTCGCGCGATTCGCCTGCTGGAGAAGCCGATCGTCTGTGCCGTGAACGGCGTGGCGGCCGGTGCCGGCGCCAACATCGCCTTCGCCTGCGACATCACGGTCGCCGCCGAGGAAGCCACGTTCATCCAGTCCTTTGCGAAGATCGGCCTCATTCCTGACAGCGGGGGGACGTTCATCCTCCCGCGCCTCATCGGCATGCAGCGCGCGGCCGCACTCACGATGCTCGGGGAGAAGCTCGACGCCGCGCGGGCCCGGGAGTGGGGGCTGATCCACGACGTCGTACCGGCGCTCGCGCTGCTGCAGGTGAGCCGTGATCTGGCCAAGCGGCTCGCCGCCATGCCCACGCGCGGGCTCGGTCTCACCAAGCGCGCCTTCAATGCCGGTTTCTCCAACGACCTCGAGTCGCATCTCGCGCTGGAGGAAGAACTCCAGCGCGAAGCCGGCGAAACGGAGGACTACGCCGAGGGTGTCCGCGCCTTCATGGAAAAGCGAAAGCCAGCCTTCAAGGGTCGCTGAATGATGGACACGACGATCGTCGGCGTGGTGGGTGCGGGTGCGATGGGCAGCGGCATCGCCCAGGTCGCGGCGACCGCGGGACATCCCGTCGTCCTCGGCGACGCGAATCCCGCTGCAGTGGGGAAGGCGTTGGCCGGCATCGCAAAGTCCCTGGCGCGCGAGGTGGAGAAGGGACGGCTCGATCAGAGCGCGGCGGACGCAGTGCGAGGTCGCATTCGCGATGCGGGCGATCTCTCGCTCAGCTTCGATGCCTACGCCGATTGCGGGCTCGTCATCGAGGCGGTGCTCGAGGATCTGGCGGTGAAGCGCACGTTGTTCGCAAGCCTGGAGACGGTCGTCGGCGACGACTGCGTGCTGGCGACGAACACGTCATCGCTCTCCGTTGCCGCCATCGGTGGCGGTTGCCGGAATGCGGGACGCGTCGTGGGCATCCACTTCTTCAATCCCGCGCCGGTGATGCCGCTCGTCGAGATCGTCCCGGCCATCACGACCTCGCCATCCGTGCTCGCGTCGTCGAAGGCGCTCGTCGACCGGTGGAAGAAGACCACCGTCATCGCCACCGACACACCCGGCTTCATCGTGAACCGGATCGCGCGGCCGTTCTACAGCGAGAGCCTGCGCCAGCTGGAAGAGCACGTGGCCGACGCTGCCACGATCGACTGGGCGATGCGCGAGCTCGCCGGCTTTCGCATGGGACCATTCGAGCTGATGGACTTCATCGGCAACGACGTCAACTATGCGGTCACGGTCAGTGTGTTCGAGGCCTTCTACCAGGATTCCCGCTACCGCCCCGCGCTGACGCAGCGACGGCTGGTGGAGGCAGGCCTCCTCGGTCGCAAGAGCGGTCGTGGCTACTATGACTACCGCGACGGCGCCGCGAAGCCAGAGCCGACGCGCGACACGACGCTCGGTCAGGCCATCGTCGATCGCACGATGGCCATGCTCGTGAACTCGGCGGTCGATGCGGTGCACATGCGCATCGCGTCGCCGGTGGACATCGAGACGTCCATGACGAAGGGCGTCAACTATCCGAAGGGCCTGCTCGCGTGGGGCGACGAGATCGGGCCGGCGGAGATTCTCCAGCGGCTCGATCTGCTCCGCGCCGAATCGGGCGAGGAGCGCTATCGAGCCAGTCCCCTCCTGCGCCAGCGTGTGCGCGACGGACGCTCGCTGCTCACATGACGGACGTCGCCGCGCAGGTCGTCGCCGGCATGCTCGCGCGTGACGAGTTCAGTCGTTGGCTCGGCATCGAGCTCGTCGAGCTCGCCGATGGTCGATGCGTGCTCCGGATGCGCGTTCGCGGGGACATGGTGAATGGCTTCGGTGTAGCACATGGTGGCATCGCGTTCTCGCTTGCCGACAGCGCGATGGCATTCGCCTGCAACGACGGTGCGAACGTCACCGTTGCCGTGGACAATGCGATCTCCTATCCGGCGGCGATCCGCGTGGACGATGAGCTCGTCGCGACGGCGGAGCGGCAGAGCGGCTCGCGGAAACTGGCTTATTACAGCGTGACCGTCCGTCGGCGGGACGACGAGATCGTCGCACTCTTTCGCGGCACGGTGTACCGGACCGCGCAACAGCACCCAACAGAGCAGACATCATGACTGAGGCATACATCGTCGATGGCGTTCGCACGGCCATCGGCAACATTGGTGGCCAGTTGAGCGAGATGCGCGCGGACGACATGGCGGCGCACGTCATCGCGCGGCTGGTCGCCCGCAACCCCTCGCTCGATCCGTCGCGTATCACCGACGTCATCCTTGGCTGCGCCAACCAGGCCGGCGAGGACAATCGAGACGTCGCCCGTATGGCGGGGTTGCTCGCTGGATTGCCCGTGAGCGTTCCGGGTGAGACGGTGAACCGCCTGTGCGCATCCGGCATGAGCGCCGTCGTCCACGCATCCCGCGCCATCAAGCTTGGCGAGGGCGACTACTTTGTCGCGGGCGGTGTGGAGAACATGACGCGCGCGCCGTACGTCATGAGCAAGTCGAGCAAGCCGTACGGGCGCGACATCGAGCTGTTCGACACGAGCCTCGGCTGGCGCTTCGTGAACCCGAAGATGCGCGAAACGTACGGCACGGACTCGATGGGACAGACCGCGGAGAATGTGGCCGAGAGGTACGGCATCGGTCGTGAGGATCAGGACGTGTTCGCGCTGCGGTCGCAGCAGAAGGCCGCGGCGGCGCGGGCGGCGGGGCGATTCGCACTGGAGATCGAGCCCATCGACATCGCGCAGAGGAAGGGCCCAGCCAAAGTGGTTGAGGTAGATGAATTCATTCGCCCCGATACCACCATCGAGATCCTCACGAAGCTCAGGCCCGCCTTCCGCACAGACGGGAAGGGATCCGTCACGGCGGGCAACTCGTCGGGGCTGAACGACGGCGCCGCGGCGCTGCTCATCGCATCGGAGAAAGGCGTGGCCCAGTTGGGCGGTCAGGCGATGGCGCGCATCGTGTCGTCGGCGGTGGCCGGCGTGGAGCCTCGCCTCATGGGCATGGGCCCGATTCCGGCAACGCGGCGCGCGCTCGAGATGGCGGGCATCTCGCTCGACGACATTGACGTGATCGAGCTCAACGAAGCGTTCGCCGCGCAATCGCTCGGCGTGCTCCGCGAGCTTGGCATTGCCGATGACGACCCACGCGTCAACCCCAACGGTGGCGCGATCGCGATCGGGCATCCGCTCGGCATGAGTGGAGCGCGGCTGCTCCTCACGGCAGCGCACGAGTTGCGACGCACGGACAAGCGGTACGCGCTGGCGACGATGTGCATCGGCGTCGGACAGGGCATGGCCACGGTGATCGAGCGTGTCTAATTCCTGATGCCAAGCATCTTTGAATTCGACGGATTCATTCCGGTGGTCCACGACAGTGCATTCGTGCATCCGAACGCGACCGTCACCGGCAACGTCATCATCGGGCGAGACGTGTATGTCGGTCCTGGCGCGGCCGTACGCGGCGATTGGGGTGGCGTCGTCATCGAGGACGGCTGCAACGTGCAGGAGAACTGCACCATCCACATGTTCCCGGGTGTCACTGTGGTGCTGGAGCGCGGCTCGCACATCGGACACGGGGCGATCGTCCATGGGGCGCGCATCGGAGCGAATGCATTGATCGGGATGAACGCCGTCATCATGGACAACGCCAGCGTGGGAGCAGGATGCATCGTCGGGGCGCTCTGCTTCGTGCCGGCCCAGATGCAGATTCCGGAGCGAAAGGTGGTCGTCGGCAATCCGGCGAAGATCGTGAAGGATGTGAGTGACGAGATGCTGGCGTGGAAGACGGAGGGCACGGCGCTGTATCAGGCGCTCCCCTCACGACTGCACGCGACATTGAGGGCTGTCGAGCCACTGCGCGACGTCCCCGCGGGACGCGATGCGCAGGTGATGTCCTACCAAACCTGGCGAGAGACACGATCGTGATGCGACTCAGGAACTACGCACTCGGCGAATGGATCGAGGGAACGGGCTCGGGCACGTCGCTGTACAATGCCGTCACGGGTACCGAGGTGGCCGTTGCCTCGAGTGACGGTCTCGATTTCAAGGCGATGTTGCACTACGGCCGCACCGTGGGTGGACCGACGCTCCGCGCGATGACCTTTCATCAGCGCGCGAGAGTCCTCAAGGCGCTCGCCCAGTACCTCACGGTGAGGAAGGAAGAGGCGTACGTGGTGTCCGCATGGACCGGCGCGACCCGCGGCGACTCGTGGATCGACATCGACGGCGGCATCGGAACGCTGTTCGCCTACGCGAGTCGTGGGCGACGTGAGTTTCCCGACGAGACGTATTACGTGGATGGCGGCCCCGAAGCGCTGAGCAAGGGTGGCACCTTCATCGGACGACACATCTGCGTCCCGATGGAAGGCGTCGCCGTGCAGATCAACGCATTCAACTTCCCCGTGTGGGGGATGCTGGAGAAGTTCGCGACGTCGTTTCTCGCCGGCGTGCCGAGCATCGTGAAGCCGGCCACCGTGACCAGCTTTCTCACGGAGTTCGTGGCGCAGATGATGGTCGACTCCGGGCTGCTTCCTGCGGGGACGTTCCAGCTGATCTGCGGCAGCGCGGGCGACCTCCTCGATCATCTCGACTGCCAGGATTCCGTGGCGTTCACCGGTTCCGCGTCGACGGGGTTGATGCTGAAGGGTGGGAGGGCGGTGATGGAGAACAGCGTCCGCTTCAACCAGGAGGCGGACTCGCTCAACTACTCGATGCTCGGCCCCGACGCCGTGCCGGGCAGCGACGAGTTCGACCTGTTCGTGAAGGAGGTCGCGCGTGAGATGACGGTGAAGGCGGGCCAGAAGTGCACGGCGATCCGCCGGACGTTCGTGCACGAGAGCATGGTGGAGGATGTCACGGCCGCGCTCAGGAAGCGACTGGCTGGCGTCAAGGTTGGCGATCCGTCGATCGACGCTGTGCGCATGGGGCCACTCGCGGGGAAGGGACAGGTCCGCGAGGTGGAGAAGAGTGTCGAGAGGCTTCGCGCCGGGACGGAGCTGGTGTTCGGCGGGCCCGGCACGCTCGACGTCATCGGCGCCGATGCGGAGAAGGGCGCGTTCTATCCGACGATGCTGCTCTACAACGGCCAGCCGTTCACGAGCACGCAGGCGCACGACGTCGAGGCGTTCGGGCCGGTGAACACCATCATGCCGTATGGCTCGGTGGACGAAGCCATCGAGCTCGCGAAGCTGGGGAAGGGAAGTCTTGTCGGCTCACTGTTCACGGCGAAGGACGACATCGCGCGGAAGGTCGCGCTGGGGACGGCCGCGTATCATGGCCGCCTGATGCTCGTGAACCGTCATAGCGCGAAGGAGTCGACCGGCCACGGCTCACCGATGCCGCACCTGGTGCACGGCGGGCCCGGACGCGCCGGCGGTGGCGAGGAGATGGGCGGCGTGCGCGGCGTGCTGCATTACATGCAGCGCACGGCGCTCCAGGGCTCACCGCAGACGCTGGCGGCGGTGACCCGCGAGTGGAGCAAGGGCGCCAGCGAGCTGCGCGATCGCATTCATCCCTTTCGCAAGTATTTCGAGGAACTCGTGATCGGCGAGACGCACATCACCCATCGCCGCACGGTGACCGAGAGCGACGTCGTGAACTTCGCCGGCATTTCGGGAGACTTCTTCTACGCGCACATGGACGACATCGCCGCGCGCGAATCGCTGTTCGAGAAGCGCGTGGCCCACGGCTACTTCGTGCTGTCGGCGGCGGCGGGATTGTTCGTCGACCCCGCACCCGGTCCGGTGCTGGCGAACTACGGCCTCGAGGGGCTGCGATTCGTGAAGCCTGTCTACATCGGCGACACGATCCAGGCGCGCCTGACGTGCAAGCAGCGGACGATGAAGGAGGATCGCGAAGGACAGATTCCGCAGGGGGTGGTGCACTGGGACGTCGAGGTGACGAACCAGGATGATGAGCCGGTGGCGGTCTACACGATTCTCACACTGGTGAAGCGGTTGTCGGCGGTCGGTGCCGAAGCATCGGCACTCCAGGTTGAGTCGGCGATGAAGTCAGAGGCGCCCGATGCGGTGCGTGCGCCGGAAGTGATGGAGAAGACACAGCCGGGCGATGCGCCTGCGCGTGTTTCATGACTGCTGACATCAGCCCCTTGACGAGCGATCCCCATCAACCCAGAATGCGTCCATGACTTCCCGCGCCTACCGCTATTACAGCTATCCGACCCTCACGGGCCGGCGGCGGGAGCGTAGGCGCGGGTAACTCCGCAGTCACCACCTCTCGATCGTCCCGCGGCCCGTGTGAATCTCACACGGGCCTTTTTGTCGTCCCGAGCAGCCCTCATCTGTCGTCCCGAGCGCAGCGAGGGACCTGCTCGCCGTCCACCCCCAGGAGATGCCCGATGCAAGACTCCCTCTGTGCGCACCTGCATACGCCCGCCCCCGCGACCTTCATCACGCAGGACTGGTCCGCCTACACCGACGAGAATCACCTCGCGTGGTCGATGCTTTACGATCGCCGCATGGACACGCTGCGCGACACCGGCAGTTCCGTCTTCCTCGAAGGCGCTGCGACCATCGGCATCACGCGCGACACCGTGCCCGATCTCAGCGAGGTGAATGCACGCCTCGCCGACCGCACCGGATGGGCCGCCGTGCCCGTGTCGGGCTTCCTGCCCGCGAAGGAGTTCTTCGGATGCCTCGCCCAACGGCGCTTTCCCACCACGGTGTCCGTGCGCCCCATGGCGCAGCTCGACTATCTCCCGGAGCCGGACATCTTTCACGACGTCTTCGGCCACGTGCCGCTGCATGCGCATCCGGTGTTCGCGGACTTCCTCCAGCGGTTCGGCCAGGCGGCAACGCGCGCGGTCACCGAGGAGCAGGTCGAGGCGATGGCGCGCCTGTTCTGGTTTACCGTGGAATTCGGGCTCGTGCACGAGAGCGGCCGCGTGAAGGTCTATGGCTCCGGCCTCATCTCATCCCATGGCGACGCAGCCAATGCGCTCGGCGACACCTGCGATCGACGGCCGTTCTCACTCGATGCCGTGCTGGCGCAGCCCTTCGAGATCGATCGGCTCCAGGATGTTCTCTTCGTCGTGGACGACTACCGGCAGCTGTTCGAAGCGGTAGAAGAAGCAGGCTCCCGCATGCGGCTGGGCTGAAAAGCGCGGGCGACGGGAACACTTCGGCCGCTGGGGGGACTACCATTTCTCACCATACTTCTCACGTCACCAACTGGAGGCTCTGTGCTGTCTCGCCTGTTCGCTGCCGCCCTGCTCGTACCGACGCTCGCTGCCCCCATCGCGACCCGCCCCGCCCCGAAAGCGGCCGCCGTCTGGAACATCGACAAGGGCCATTCCAGCGTGAACTTCCAGATCCGCCATTTCGTGAGCAAGGTTCGCGGTTCGTTTGCCGACTTCAAGGGCACCATCACCGCGGATCCCGACTCCTGGGAGCATGCACAGATCGACGTCGTGATCAACACGCCGAGCATCACGACCAGTAATGAGCGCCGCGACGCGGACCTCCGGTCGCCAAATTTCTTCAGCGTCGATACGTTCCCGACGATCACCTTCAAGAGCACCAGGATCGAACGCAAGGGCGACGACGCGAAGATCTACGGCACCCTCACGATGCGCGGCATCTCGAAAGACGTCGTGCTCACCGGCACCTTCAACGGCATCCAGAAGTCCTCGCAGGGCGGCGATCGCGTCGGCTTCGATGCGTCGACGACGATCAATCGTCTCGACTATGGCGTGAAGTGGAACCGCGCCGCGGAAGGCGGCGGCGTCATGCTCGGTGATGACGTGAAGATCGAGATCAACGTCGAAGCCGTCCGCGCCAAGAGCTGACCACCTCCCACGACCATAGCCAATGTCGCCACCGAAGCCCCTTCGCGTCCTGTTGCTGGCCATCGCCGTAGCGGCCTGCGGAGGGGATGCAGCCCCAGGCGGCACGGCAGCCATTCCCTCGGTGCCCCAGCCGGTCACGGGCGCCGCGAGCTTCGCGCAGATCCAGAGCACGATTCTCACGCCGAGCTGCGCAACGTCCGGCTGTCATGTCGGAAGCGCGCCGCAGGCGAATCTCTCGCTGGCCGCCGACGTCGCCTACGCGAACCTGGTCGGTGTGCTGCCCACCAATCCCAACGCGCGTGACGACGGCCTGCGCCGCATCGTTCCCGGCAAGCCGGATTCGAGCCTGCTGTACCACAAGCTGGTCTTTCCGCCCGGGCATCACGCGCACGACTACGGCAACCCGATGCCCACCGGAACGGCGGGCCTGAGCATCGGGCAGCTGGAGTTCGTGCGGCAATGGATCGCCGCCGGCGCGCCGAAGGATGGCGTCGTCGCCGATGCCACCTTGCTCGCGAACCGTTCGGCACAGGTGACGCAGCCGTTCGCGCCGCTCGCCGCGCCGGCCGCTGGCGCCGGTTTCCAGCTCAAGGTGGACCAGTTTCCTGTGGCGGCCAACTTCGAGCGCGAGCTGTTCAACTATCGGAAGGTCGGGAACACGTCGGACGTCTTCGTCACGCGCATCGAGACATCGATGCGGCCGTTCAGCCACCATTTCGTCTTTTACACGTTCGCCGGCAACATCCCGCCAGCGTTGGTGCCGGCGCCCGATGTCGTCCGCGACATCCGGAAGGCCGACAATTCGATGGACTTCGCCAACATGCTGGTGATGGGCTACCACGTGTTCCTTGGCGGATCGATGCAGGCGCAAAGCAACTATGTCTTTCCAGCGGGAACGGCCCTCCGGCTGCCGGCCAACGCAGCCATCGACCTGAACGTGCACTACGCCAACCACACCAGTACCCCGGTGCAGGGCGAGGCATACGTCAATTTCTACACGGTGCCGAAGTCGGAGGTCGCCCATCCGCTGTCGACGCTCAACCTCCAGAACACGGGAATGATCCTTCCGCCCGGGCAGGTCACGACGTCGAGCAAGGACTTCCTCTTCAACGCGCCGACCACGATCACGGGTCTCACGTCGCACATGCATGCGCGTGGCACAAAGTTCCAGATTCGCATCGTGGGCGGCCCTCGCGACGGTGAACTCGTGTACGAGAACACCGATTGGGAGCATCCCCAGATCGTGACCTACGCGCAGCCGATCGTGCTGCAATCGGGGCAGGGCCTTCGCTCCGTGGTGACGTGGAACAACACGACATCGCGAACGCTGTACTTCGGCCTCACCTCTGATGACGAGATGGACATCATCTTCGGCTACTACTACTAGCCGATGAGCGCCGCACAGCGCTGAACCCAGACTGCACAGCGCACACGGATCGACACGGAGCCAGCGGATTTCGCTGAGAAAACAGAACAGAAAAACTGCGCGAATGTGATTCCGAGCGCTGGTCTGTCGTCTCCGCGCCAATCGCGGTGAGACAATCCGCGCGAATCCGCGTGAGCTCTGGCGGTTGCAGTTGCACCCAATGTGCGCCGCATTCACGGCGTGCGCGCGCGATGCCGACCCCTATTTCCGCCGCGTCCAGAACAGGATCGCGCCGCACGGGTTCGTGCGGTCCGTGTACTGCGGCGGCACGCCGGCCATCGAGGTGTAGACCTCCATGGCGCCGATGTCGCCCACGGAGATGAGCTCGTCCACCTCGGCGTCCGCCGCGCGCATGCCATCGAGAAACAGGTTCGGACGACAGCCGCGCAAGCGCACGAGCATGCCGATGCGGCCCGAGCGAATGAGCGTCACACCGGGCATGCCGCGGAGGATCTCACTCGGCAGCGACACCCACCTGTCGTCGATCTCTGCGCGGTTGATGAAGCGGCCGAACACGTTCGTTCGGCGCCGCGTCCAGAACTCGCGCGGCGCAATGGAGTCGCCGAGCGACTCTTCGCGTATCTCGATGGCGGCGAGTTCCGCACTCGCGACGTACAGCACGAGCCGAAGCGAATCCGCACCACCGTCTCCCACTTTCACGGTGCCGTCGAACGGATGGTAGCCGAGGCGCCGCACGAGCAGCTGCGCGACGCCCGATGGAACGCCCACAATCGTGAAGTGGCCCGCGGCGTCGGTCCTGAGGTCGCGCGTTGCACTGCCCGCCGGCGTCAGGCGAAGTTCGGCGAACGCCACGGGCACGCCGATGGAGTCCGAGACGAATCCGGACAGGCGATGCAGCGCTGCCGACTGCGCCGCAACAGAGGGCGCGAACACGACGGAGCCGAGAAAGAGCCACTGAGCCGCGAGACGTCGCATGAGGAAAAGCTAGGGCGCACTGCCGACAATCGCGAATGCTACCGGTAGCCGGCCGCCTGCATTTCGAACAGCTCCGCGTAAAGCCCATGCGTCGCGACGAGCGACGCGTGCGTGCCTTCCTCGATCACCTTGCCATCACCGAGGACGATGATGCGATCCGCCATGCGCACCGTGGAGAAGCGGTGCGAGATGACCACCGCCATTCGTCCCGCCATCAGCTGGTTGAACCGGACGAACACCTCGTACTCGGCACGCGCGTCGAGTGCGGCCGTGGGTTCGTCCAGGATGAGGAGCTGTGCCGAGCGCATGTAGGCGCGTGCAAGGGCGATCTTCTGCCATTCGCCACCGGAGAGATCGACGCCGTCATCGAAGCGCCGACCGAGCATCTGGCGATAGCCGTCGGCAAAGCGGGGCAGGAGGCTCGACGCCAGCGAGCTATCCGCTGCGGCGACGAGCGCGCCCGGTGGCGCGTCGGCGTCGGCAGGCTTGGCGTCCCGTACTTGGGCGAGGTAGCTGGTCACACCTTCAATCTCGCCGACGCCGATGTTCTCGTCGAAGCGCATGTCGTAGCGCACGAAGTCCTGGAAGATCACGCCGATGGCTTCGCGTAGCGATGCGAGTTCGTACTCACGGAGGTCCACACCGTCCAGTCTGATGGAGCCCTCCGATGGATCGTAGAGACGCGCGAGCAGCTTGGTGATCGTCGTCTTTCCGGCGCCGTTCTCGCCGACGAGCGCAATGCGTTCACCAGGCACGATGCTCAGGTTGACGTGCCGAATCGCCCATCGTTCACTGCCCGGATACTGGAACCCGACATCCTCGAACACGAAGCCGGTGCGAATGGGAGTCGGCACCCGTGCGGCGCCGGGCTTCGATGCGATGGACGGCTTCATCTCGAAGAACACGAACAGGTCGCGCAGGTACAGGCTCTGCTCGTAGATGTCGCTCGCCGAGAGCAGGAGTCGCTGGATGAGGTCGCGGCTGCGGCTGAACGCGCCGGCGAGAAAGGTCAGCGTGCCGAGACTGATTGCGCCGACCACCGCGCGCAGGAGGATGGTGACATAGGCGCCGTAGTAGCCGAAGGTGCCCACGAGGGAGAGCAGTGCACTGACGACGCCCTTCCGGATGCTGAGGCTCTTGTTTTCCTCGTAGTAGCGCGCGGCGAGCGCGGCGTAGCGGTCGCTGAGCCAGCCGGCCAGCCCGAACATCTGGACTTCCTTCGCGGTCTTGTCGCTCGCGCCCACGAAGCGCAGGTAGTCGAGCTCCCGCCGCTCGGGCGTCCGTCGAAAGAGCAGCGAGTAGCTGAGCGCCGCGAAGTGCGTCTCGCCGAGGAAGCTCGGAAGGATTGCGATGGTGAGGAGAAGCAGGAGCCACGGGTTGTGCACGATGAGCGCGGCGGCGAGCGTGGCGAGCGTGAGGGCATCCTGCGCCATCGCCAGAAGCATGGCGATGAGCCCGATGCGTGCCGTGGTCTGCCGCCGAGCGCGCTCGAGATGATCGTAGAACTCGGGATCCTCGAACTGCGCGAGGTCGAGCGTGGCGGCGTGGCGCATGAGACGCACGCTGATGTGATTCGAGAACAGGTCACCGAGAAGCGATTCGACGAGCGCGGACGCGCGGGCGAGAAATTCGCCGGCGATCACGACCACGAGCTCGAGCGCGACCACGCGCCAGAGTGGAGTGAGGTCCCCGCCCGGCGTTTGGGAGAGATGGACGACCTGGTCGATGATCAGCTTTGCGACCCACAGCGCGACGACCGGCACGAAGGCACGGAAGAGGCGAAGGACGATCATCGCCAGGGTGTAACCGCGATGCGTCTGCCAGACGAGACGGACGAGGGCAGGGAGATAGCGGAGCGCGGCGAGACGCTCACGCCAGCCCTTGGGCCGCTCGTCGTCGGGGAGTGGGGCTGCACCGGGACCGCCGTGCAGGCGAATGGGAACGCTCATGTCACAAGGTAATTCGCGTTGCCTGCACTCGGTTCACGGCCGATCTTTGCCGGATGAAGCTCACCCGCTCCGTCACGACGCTCTCGCTCGTCTTCATTCTCTACTTCTGCACGTCGGGCGGCGCGTTCACCACGGAGACGCTCGTCCAATCGGTGGGCCCGGGCTTCGCGCTGCTCGTCCTCGTGCTCGTTCCCATCGTCTACTCGTTGCCCGAAGTGCTCATTGTCGGGGAGCTGGCGAGCATGCTGCCCCTGGAGGGCGGCTACTATCGCTGGGTGCAGCGGGCGTTCGGGCCATTCTGGGCGTTCCAGAATGGATGGCTCACGTGGATGTATTCGCTGGTGGACATGGCCATCTACCCGAAGCTGTTCGTCACGTACCTCGCGTACTTCCTGCCCGGTTTGTCACCGAGCGTCGTGTGGGTCGTTGGTCTGTTCGTCATCTGGGTGCCCACAGTGCTCAACCTGATGGGTGCGCAGCGCGTCGGGCGGAGCTCGGTGATCGCGGGGACGTTCATCGTCGGCGGGTTCGTTGCGCTGTCAGTCGTCGCGGTCATGCACGCCACGCACGTACCATGGCATCCATTCGCTGCGCCCGGTCGGTCCGGTGCGAGCGGACTCGCCGTGGGGTTATCCATCGCCCTCTGGAATTACATCGGGTGGGATAACGCATCGACGGTGCAAGGCGAGGTCAAGGATGCCACGCGCGCGTATCCGCGTGCGCTCGCGTTCGCGCTGCCGCTGGTGGCGGCGGGCTACCTCGTGCCGTTGCTGGCCACGCTCGCCGCCACCGATTGGACGACGTGGACCGAAGGTAGCTGGCCACAGATCGCGCTGGCCGCGGGTGGCTCGGCCGGTCCGGTGCTCGCCGCGTGGATGGCGTTGGCGGGCATGGTGAGCGCGCTGGCGCTGTTCAACGCGCTGCTGCTGTCGTATTCGCGCATTCCCTTCGTGATGGCGGAAGACGGCTTGCTGCCAGCGGCGTTGGGCCGCACGGACGCGCGAGGCACGCCGCGCAACGCGGTGCTCGTTTCGGCGCTCTGCTACTCCGTGTTCATGCTGCTGCCGTTCGGCGGGCTCGTCGTCGCCGACGTGCTCCTGTATTCGCTGGCGCTCATGCTGGAGTTCGCGTCACTGCTGCAGCTCCGTCGGCGCGAGCCGACGCTGCGCGGGGCATTTCGCATTCCCGTCGGCACGGCCGGCGTGGCGGTGCTCGCCGCGCTTCCGCTCGGCGTGTTGTTTCTCGTCGTGGGATTGAGCTTTGCGGACGGCGAGTACGGGCTGCCGGCCGTGGGAGGTGCCGCCGTGGCGATCGCGCTGGGACCTGTCGTCTATGCGCTGGCTCGCGCACGAAAAGCAGGTCCCTCACTGCGTTCGGGACGACTATAGTTTCGGCACCACGCCACCCTTCATGACGAAGGTCACGTCCCGCACCGCGTGAATGTCGCGCGACGGATCGCCGCGGACCGCCACGAGATCCGCGAGTAGCCCTGGCTTCACCGTGCCGAACTGTTGCTCCATGTGCAGCAACCTCGCATTGGTGCTCGTTGCCGCCCGCAGTACGGCCAGGGGCGACACGCCGTAGTCCACCAACAGCTCGAGCTCGCGGCCCTCTTCGCCATGCGTGAACACGCCGACGTCACTCCCGCTGCAGAGCGTCACGCCGGCGTCGAGCGCCGCCCTGACGCTCGCCTTCTTCTCCACGACGCGCTCAGGATCGGGATCGCCCTTCTTGTAGCCGCGATACCGGAGGAGTGCGTCGCCGGCGGCGACCGTAGGACACAGGGCGACGTTGTGCTCCTTCATCAGGCGAAACACTTCCGGCGTCCCCGAGTCGCCATGCTCGATGGTCTCGACACCGGCCAGCGTCGCACGACGCATCCCTTCCGCCGTCGACGCATGTGCGACCACCGCGCGGCCTGACGTCTTCGCGATCTCGACGATCTGCTTCAGTTCATCGAGCGTGAAGGTGGGGCGCGCCTCGCCATTGGGGCCCCATCGATAGTCGGCGTAGACCTTGATCCAGTCGGCGCCGCGACCGATCTGGTCGCGAACCACGCGGGCGAGATTCGACCCATCGGCCTCCTCGGCGCCCTGCGGCACGTCCATATCCGGTGTGAAGCCGCGCGGCCCGTAGCTGCCCGTGGCCACGATGGCGCGCGTCACCACGAACATGCGCGGTCCGGGAATGATGCCCTGCGCAATCGCCTTCTTCAGGCCGACGTCCGCGTACCCCGCGCCTTCGGTGCCGAGGTCGCGCACCGTGGTGAAACCGTTGCGGAGCGTCTCGCGCGCGTGGTTGGTCGCGCGCGCCACGCGAAGGGCAAGCGACTCGTGGAGCACCTGGTCGTCCCAACTCGTCTCGTTGTACGGATGCAGTAGCAGGTGCGAGTGCATCTCGATGAGGCCGGGCATCAGCGTGCTGCCCGCGAGGTCGACGCGGCGCGCACTGGCTGGTGCGGCGATCGAGCTGGTGGGGCCTGCGGCCGCGATGCGTTCACCGCGGACGAGAACGCTCCAGCCGTCGTGCATCTCCATGCCATCGAATACGCGCGACGGCGTGATGAGGGTGGACGACGTGTCCGGCGTGCGAGCGGCGGGCGTCTGTGCGGCAAGCGGAAAAGCGCTCGCGGCCACGACGGCCAGTGCGAAGCGAACTGGGTAGGGTTGCATGCGCAGAAGATACGACCCCGAAGGCACGCACGGTATTGCGTCGCTGTTCGCGAAGTCCGACCTTCGATCCGGAAACAGGGGCGTTCGTTCTCTCGTACGTACGCCGTGACGATGCGTGACCACCCCAAGGAGGAGGAACCGACCGGATGCGCCGCACTTCTGACGAAATCGACTACGAACTCATTGGCGACGACCTGCAGGCCGTGATCGTGACCCTCGACCCGGGGGAAACGGTGATCGCGGAGGCAGGCGCGATGATGTTCATGGAAGACGGCATCGAGATGAATACGACCCTCGATCCGAACAAGCAGGGCGGCGGCGTGATGGGGAAGCTGTTCGCCGGTGCGCGGCGCGTGCTGTCGGGCGACACGTTCTTCATCACCACGTTCCTGAACACCGGGCGGCTGCGTCGCCAAGTGGCGTTCTCGTCGCCCTTTCCGGGCAAGATCAAGCCGGTGGACCTGATGGAGTGGGGCGGGACGATCATCGCGCAGAAGGACTCCTTTCTCTGCGCACCCAAGGGCACGAACGTCGACATCGCGTTCACGAAGCGCATCGGCGCGGGCTTCTTCGGCGGCGAGGGCTTCATCCTCCAGCGTATTTCGGGCGATGGCGTGGCCGTGCTGCACGCCTCGGGCGCACTATGGGAGAAGCGGCTCGAGGACGGGGAGTCCCTGCGTGTGGACACCGGCTGCATCGTGGCGATGGAGCAACAGGTGCAGTACGACATCCAGATGGTGCCGGGGATCAAGACGGCACTGTTCGGCGGCGAAGGGTTGTTCTTCGCGACGCTGACGGGTCCAGGAAAGATCATGCTGCAGACGATGCCATTCTCGCGGCTGGCCGATCGCATCATCGCCGCGTCACCGCGCGCAGGTGGTCGCCATCAGCAGGAAGGATCCGTATTGGGTGGCATTGGCGGCGCGGTCATGGGGGGGCTGCTCGGCGGACGGGATTGAAAAGACGGGATGACGGGATGACGGGAAGACGGGAAGACGGCATTCCTGTAGATTCTCTCCCGTGACTGCCATAACGACACAGGGTCTTCGGAAGGTGTATGCGCTCGCCGCGCCAAAGAAGCGCGGCGGGCCACCCTCGTTTGGGCCGCCGGGTGCAGGTGGGCCGCCTCCCGTCGCGCGGAATGGCGCACGTGAGCTCGTGGCGCTCGAGGGTCTCGACCTCCAGGTGGGAGCCGGAGAGTTCTTCGGACTGCTCGGACCGAATGGCGCTGGCAAGACGACCACCATCGGCATCCTCACCACGCGCGTACTCGCGAGCGCCGGCAGCGCGAGTGTTGCGGGTGCGGACGTCATCAACGATCCGGTCGGCGTGCGACTGCGCATCGGTGTGGTGCCCCAGCGCGCCAATCCCGATCGCGGACTCAACGTGATCGAGAATCTCGTCTTCCACTCCGCGTACTTCGGCCTCGCGCGCACGGAGGCCACACGTCGGGCCGAGGCCCTGCTCGAACAGTTCGCGATGCAGGACAAGACGCACGAGAAGGTCGACGCGCTCTCCGGCGGCCAGCAGCAGCGGCTCATGATCGCGCGTGCGCTGATTCACGAGCCGGACGTCATTTTCCTCGACGAGCCCACCGTGGGACTCGATCCGCAGGCGCGCCTCGCACTCTGGGAGGTCCTGCGCGGCCTGCACCGCCAGGGCCGCACGATCGTGATGACCACCCACTACATGGAAGAGGCCGAGCAGCTCTGCGATCGCCTCGCGATCATCGATCGTGGGAAGTTGCTCGCACTCGACACCACTGCGGCGCTCAAGGCCAAGGCGCCCGGCGGTACGCTCATCGAGCTCGATCTCGACGGCCCAGCCGACGCGGCTGCGGTTCGTGCACGCGCGATCCAGAACGTCAGCAAGGCCGACGCCGTGGGCAATGCGCTCCGCGTGCACAGCGCCGTCGGTGGTCGTATCATCTCCTCGGTCATCGAAGCCACCGAAGGCGCCGGACGTCACGTGCGGAACATCACGCTCAAGGAGCCCAGTCTGGAAACGCTCTTCATCGAGCTCACCGGGAGGAAGCTCGATTGACTGCCGCCGTCCGACCCATGCCGCCTGCCGTGCGCGCATCGACCGTCTTTCTCGCGCTGCTCCATCGTGATGTTCGCGTGGCGAGCAAGGAACTGCCGTACTTCCTGCTGCGCACGATCATGCAGCCGGTACTCTTCCTCATCGTGTTCGGCTTCCTGTTGCCGAAGATGGGTTTCGTCCGCGGCGGCTACCAGACGGCGCTGCTCCCTGGCATCCTCGCGGTGAGCCTGGCGCTGTCGGCGATTCAGTCCGTCGCGCTGCCGATGGTGCAGGACTTTGGGTGGACAAAGGAAATCGAGGATCGGTTGCTGGCACCGGTGTCGACGCGTGTCGTCGCGGCGGAGAAGATCGTCGCTGGCGTCCTGCAGGGCATCATCTCGGCACTCGTGGTACTGCCCATCGCCCGACTCGTCATGGGACCCATCGTGGGCCTGACCTTCGCGCACTTCGGTGACGTCCTCGTCATCACCATTCTCGGCGCGGCGGCGTTCTCGTCGCTCGGCATGTGGCTCGGCACGGCGATCGCACCGCAGCAGATCGGCCTGATGTTCAGCGCGATCATCGCGCCGATGATGTTCTTCGGCTGCGCGTACTATCCATGGCGCGGGCTCGATGCCGTGCCGGTGATGAAGGCTCTCGTGCTCATCAATCCGCTCACCTACGTCGCCGAGGGAATGCGGGGCGCGTTGACCCCCGAGATCCCGCACATGCCACTGTTGGTGGCGATGGGCGCGCTGCTCATCATCTCCATGCTCTTCTGGGTCATGGGCTACCGCAGCTTTCGCAAGCGGGCAATCGGATGAGCGACCTCGCATCCCTGTCGGAGCCCTTCGCCCGCTTCGACGCGCTGCTCCAGGAGGCCAGGGCGGTCGGTGCCGACCGACTGCCGGAGCCGACGGCGTTCGCTTTGGGCACGGTAAGCGAGACGGGGCAGCCCGCGGTGCGCATCCTGTTGCTCAAGGGCGTCGACGATCGCGGCTTCGTGTTCTACACCAACTACGAGAGTCGCAAGGGACGCGAACTGCTCGCGCATCCGCAGGCCGCGATGTGCTTTCACTGGCAGCCGCTCGAGCGGCAGGTGCGCGTCGAGGGCGTGACGACGCGCGTGAGTACCGACGAGGCCGACGACTACTTCGCGAGCCGCGCGCGGGGTAGCCAGGTCGGTGCGTGGGCGTCGCGACAGAGCCAGCCCATCGAGCATGCGGGAGATCTCGAGGCGCGTGTGCGCGAGGTCGAGGCGCGGTTCGCTGACAGGCCGGTCACGCGTCCACCGCGCTGGTCGGGGTTCAGGCTGGTGCCGCATCGGATCGAGTTCTGGCACGGCATGCCGAGTCGGCTGCACGAGCGGAACGTCTACACGCGTGAGGGTGACGGATGGCGGACGGAGATCCTCTACCCGTAGGCGCCTGCGTTCGCCGGCACGGCACGTGACACACCCCGTTATCTTTCGCGCCATGGCGACTCAGAGCATGGAAAGCACTTCCGCCGTTCCGGCGGATCCCTGGAGCATCGAGAAGGCACGCGCCCTTTACAACATCGAGGGTTGGGGTGCGGGCTTCTTCGACATCGACGAGCGTGGACACGTCGTCGTCCGCCCCGACAAGGAGCATCCCGAGCGGCAGCTCAGCCTCCACGATCTCGCCAACGACCTCGAGGAGCAGGGCGTTGCCCTGCCCGTCCTGCTGCGCTTCTCCGATATCCTGCGCTCACGCATCGAAGCGCTGAGCGAGCGGTTCGCGAACGCGATCCGCGAGTACGAGTACACTGGCGGGTATACCACCGTGTACCCGATCAAGGTGAACCAGCAGCGCCACGTGGTCGAGGAGATCGTCCAGTTCGGCGCAAAGCATGGCGTCGGCCTCGAGTGCGGGTCCAAGCCGGAACTGCAGGCCGTCCTCGGCCTGTCGGAGAGCACGGAACACCTCATCGTCTGCAACGGCTACAAGGACGACGAGTTCATGCGCCTCGCCCTCATGGGGCAGAAGCTCGGTCATCAGGTCTTCATCGTCATCGAGCAGCTGAGCGAGATCGATGTTCTGTTGGCTGCGGCGGAGGAACTGGGCGTGACGCCCACAGCCGGCATCCGGATCAAGCTCGCGAGCACAGGCTACGGCCGCTGGAAGGAAAGCGGTGGCGAGAAGTCGAAGTTCGGGCTCAACGCAGCGCAGCTGATGGAGGCGGTCGATCGCCTCAAGGCGGCCGGCCGACTCGACATCGTCAAGCTGATCCACTTCCACCTCGGCTCGCAGATCACCGACATCCGGTACATCAAGTCGGGGCTCCAGGAGGTCGCGCGCTTCTACGCCGAGCTCCGCGCACTGGGCGTCGACATCACCCACGTGGACGTGGGCGGTGGCCTCGGCGTGGACTACGACGGCACGAACTCCACCTCGGACGCGAGTGTCAACTACTCGCTCCAGGAGTATGCGAACGATGTCATTTATACCATCGCCGAATCGTGCCGCGAGCTCGACCTGCCGATGCCGCACATCATCAGCGAGTCGGGACGCGCGCTCACGGCGCATCATGCGCTGCTGCTGCTCAAGGTGATCGACGTCGAGTCGGTCGCGCAGGTCACTATGCCGAAGCTGTCCGACGATGATCACGCCGTCCTGCACGAGATGGCCGAGGACCATGCGGCCCTGAGCAAGCCGAAGGTGGCGCGACGAAAGGTAAAGGAGGTGTTCCACGACGTCACCTTCGACAAGGAGCGCGCGCAGCAGTTCTTCGCCAGCGGCGTCCTCTCCCTTCGCGAGCGCGCCATGGCCGAGCAGATGTATCACGCCACGGTGAACCTGATCGCGAAGATCGTCGTGCAGGATCGCGACCAGTATCAGGATATCATTGCCGATCTCGATGCCGTGCTGGTGGATCGCTACTTCTGCAATTTCTCGCTCTTCCAGTCGCTGCCGGACAGCTGGGCGATCGACCAGCTCTTCCCGATCATGCCGATTCACCGGCTCGCCGAGGAACCGACGCGTCGTGGCACGCTCCAGGACATCACGTGCGACTCCGACGGCAAGATCGATCGCTTCGTCGGTGAGAAGGGGGGCAACCCGTCACTCGAGCTGCACGAGTGGCGCGACGGCGATCCCTACATGCTCGGCATCTTCCTCACCGGCGCCTATCAGGAGATCCTCGGCGACCTCCACAACCTGTTCGGTGACACGAACGCGGCGCATATCCGCCTGGCGAACGGCGGGTACGAGATCACGGATCTCGTACATGGCGATACGGTGACGGAGGTGCTGAACTACGTGCAGTTCCGTGCCTCGGACCTGCTCCAGACCTTCCGCCGCAAGGTGACCCAGGTGAAGCACCTGAGCCGGACGGATGCGAACGCCTTCATCGCGGACTACGTGGCGGGATTGGAGGGGTACACGTACCTCGAGGGCGAAGCGGCGCAGTGAGCTAGGGCGCGCCGGTCGCAGGTGGAGCGATGTTCTCGATGCTCACATCCTTCGCGTGCAAGGTCCCGCCTCCGCTCAGTATCAGGCCGTAGATGATCCTGGTGGCCGACGTCGGCACGTCGAGCGTCGTGACCTGCTCACTCCACGCCGTGGTGCCGCTGAGCATGCGAGACATGTTGTTCTCGAGTTTCAGTGAACCGCTCGCGCCGTCGATGCGCAGCCACGTGGCGCCTCCCACGTTCGCCGAATCAGTGCGAATGAGCGCGCGCAAGCGTACGCGCCGGCCGCGGTAAGGTTCTGCATTCACGATCGCCGCGGTGGCACCGAACTGGTTCGGCCCTTCGATTACATTGGCCAATCGCGTCAGCGAAAGGGAATGTCCTCCATCACTGATGCCGACGATGGCGTATAACGGCTCTGCCATTCCTGTGAGTTCCCAATCCACCGACTGCGATGTGTCGACTTGGGCGAGAAGAACAGGGGCCGCCGTCAAGACACCGAAAAGGAAAGCGATCGGGGAGGCGAAGCGAACATGCGCGGAGCGATTCATCGAGTCCCGCCAGGATGATGGTGCGCCAGTATCGCCGGACTCCGTCAGCGACGCAAGAAAAATGTTGACAGAAGCAAGTGACGGGCGCGGTAAGAGGTAAGCGGCTGGAGGAAAATGAGAGGCGCCCGGGACTCAGTCCGGGGCGCCTCTCTTCCACCTTACCGCTCACCCATTACCGCTCACTCCTTAGCCTAACCCCGTCTTACAGTCTCTTCGCCACCGCATCCCAGTTCACCACGTTCCACCAGGCCTTCAGATAATCCGGCCGGCGATTCTGGTACGTGAGGTAGTACGCGTGCTCCCACACGTCGTTGCCGAGGATGGGTGCAGGCTTGCCGTCCATGATCGGGTTGTCCTGGTTGGGCGTGCTCGAGATGGAGAGCTTTCCGCCATCGTTATTGAGCCATACCCAGCCCGAGCCGAAGCGGCCCGCGCCGGCAGCCTGGAACTGCTCCTTGAACTTCTCGAAGTCGCCGAAGGCGCTGTTGATCGCATCGGCGAGCTTGCCGGTGGGTGCGCCGCCCGCGTTCGGACCCATCGTCTGCCAGAATTGCGAGTGATTGAAGTGTCCGCCGCCATTGTTGCGCACCGCGGTGCGAATCGCTTCTGGCACGCTGTTCAGGTCCTTCAGCAATTCGGCGACTGGCTTGTCGGCGAGCTCTGGTGCCTTTTCGAGTGCAGCGTTCAGATTGGTGACGTAAGCGTTGTGATGCTTCCCGTGATGGATCTCCATCGTCTTGGCATCGATGTGCGGCTCGAGCGCGTCGAAGGAGTAGGGAAGGGCCGGAAGCGTGTGCGCCATTGAGGTCTCCAGGTTGATTCCGATGTGCGATGTGCTGCTAAGCCGCCGATGCGCGCGAGCGTTCCCGCTGCCACGAGATGAGGCCGGGCAGCAGCGACAGGAAGATCACGACGAGGATGACCTTGGTGATGTGGTTCTCGATACCGGGAATGAAGCGGCCCAGAAAGAACCCGATGAACAGCATCGACCAGATCCAGAGTACTGCTCCCAGCACGTTGTAGGCCGTGTAGCCGCGCAGCGGCATCTTCCCAAGGCCGGCCACCACCGGCACGAACGTGCGGACGATGGGCATGAAACGCGCAATGACCAGAGCCTTCCCGCCGTGCTTGAGGAAAAATTCGTGTGCGCGGAGCAGGTGTTTCTTCTTGAACAGCAACGAATCATCTCGCTTGAACAACATCGGACCACTGTACCAGCCAATCGCATATCCGACCGTATTGCCGACAATGGCGGCCACGGTCAGCAGGAGGCCGAGCAGCCAGACGTTGAGGCCGAACTGCGGCTGTGACGACAGCAGGCCCGCCGTCACGAGCAGAGAGTCGCCTGGCAGGAAGAAGCCGACGAGCAGCCCCGTCTCCGCAAAGATGATCGCGGTGAGGCCCACATATCCGCCAAGACGCACGAGCTGTTGTACGTCCGTGAGCTGATGAAAGAGATCGAGAAGCGATTGCATGAGGGTCGGCGGGAGTTGGACGTCGTGAGCGACGGAAGTTCGGCACACACCCGGGCAGGGTCAACGGGGGTGCGCACCGAGCCGCTACCGACGAGCGATCACGCTCTTGCGATTCCCGCGCCCGTCGCGAGTCGCTGGCACCGCGCTGGAGTGACGCCGCGTACCGAGCGCATCGTGTCGATGGCGGGAAATCTCCTCGTCATCCTTCTCGCCGTCGGGTGGACGTGGACGATCGTGGACGAACGAGCACATCCCCGTACCGACACTCCGTCCGCCACGGCTCAGATCGCCGCTGCGCTGACCTCGACCAGTGCGCCTAGCGTCGCATATCTCACCGACGCCTCGCTCAATGCCCTCACAGGCGGGCTGCGCGGCACGAGCGGCAAGCTGCGCGCACAGCTCCAGACCGCCGGATCGCCGATCGTCGCAGATTCCGCTCTCCCGGGAACAGCGCTCACCGTGCCCCAAGCGGAAACGAGTGGCTCCACGGTCGCACCCAAGGCCGGCGTGTGGAAACTCGCCGTCGCCGTCGGCAAGGCGATCAAGCCGATCTCCGACTTCAGCCTCATCAGTCTCCGTCCGCGCAGCGACAAGCAGAACGGCAAGGTGGGACTCTACTTTCTCGGCAATTGGCCCGGTGAGACAGGCCCGGTGCGCGCGCCGGCGAAGGCGCCCGCCGCGCGCTACCAGCCGCCCAGTGGCTTCATCGAGGTCACGCAGCAGAATGCGGATACGAGGCTGTCGGAGCATTTCACCCTGCGCGACTTTCTCACCCACGACCAGCCCAGCGTGTGGCCCAAGTATCTCGTGATCGAGATGCGGAATGTGGACAAGCTGGAGCTGGTGCTCAGCGATCTCGCGTCGCGTGGCGTGGACGTCAGCGGCGTGCACGTCATGAGCGGCTTCCGGTCGCCGCAATACAACAAGGGCGGTGGGAATACGGGTGGTCGAGCCGGGCTGAGCCGTCACATGTACGGCGATGCCGCCGACATCTTCATCGACAGCGATCACAACGGTGTCATGGACGACCTGGATCACGACGGCCGTATTACCATCGGGGATGCCCGCGTGATCCTGCAGGCGCTGGACAGGGTGGAAGCCGCACATCCCGAACTCGTCGGGGGTGGAGGCGTCTATCCGGCTGAGGCTGGGCACGGACCTTTCATACATATCGACTCACGGGGCTATCGAGCCCGGTGGATCGGATCCGGAGGAGGATAAATGAGCGAACATCGGCGAACACAGGACGCGGCAGGCGAAGCACCGGCCTTGGGTCCCATCGAGCGGCTGGGGCAGGTACTCAAGTCGGAGGATGGTGTCGTCGAGATACCCGGTATCCGGCAGAGCGATCTCGAACCCTACGTCGGGCTCAGGTACCTCTCCAAGCTGTTCAAGTTGATGGGAGTGATCCTCGGATTGCTCCTCATCGCGGAAATCGTGACTGGAGTGATGGCGCAGGGTGGCGCGGCCGTGCCCACGCTGCTTGGTGAGGCCAGTCGGCTCATCGTTTTGGCAGGGTTGCTCTGGGGCGTCGGCGACCTTGCCATCCTGCTCATCGACGTCGGGCACGACGTGCGTGCCGCGCGCATCCTGCTCGCGCGGCAGTCGCGCGCGCTGCACGGCCCGTCCGTGGAAACAGAAATTCCCGGAGCACCTCGCGAGTACGTAAATCGGGCACCTCGGCTCTAGCGGCGTCGTCTGGGTACGATCGTTGCTTTGAGGCGGACCGAACGCGAAGCACACACTCTCAATCGAGGACTTCTTCCAATGCTCTTCACCATCGCGATTGTCCTCCTCGTCCTGTGGGCACTCGGCTTCTTCGTCGTACACGTCGGCGGTGGGCTGATTCACGCCCTGCTGGTCATCGCGCTGATCGTCATCGTGTACCGCCTGCTCACGGGCCAGAAGGTCGCGTAGCACGATCGGATTGGCCGTCGAACGCTGAAGACGTCGTGCCCACCCGGGCACGACGTCTTTCGCGTCTCGCGACGACGTGCCGCCTCTCGAATGCGCCGCGCCCGCGTGTAGCTTCTCCCGCATGTCCCCCCTCCGCGATCTCTACATCGTCTCTCACACGCATTGGGATCGCGAGTGGTATCGCACGGAGGCGCAATTCCGTCAGCGGCTCGTTCGCCTGGTCGACGACCTGCTCGACGATCCGCCGGAAGTCGGTGAGAGCTTCCTGCTCGACGGGCAGGCCATCCTCGTGGAGGACTATCTCGCCGTCCGCCCCGAGCGTGCTGCGGAGCTTTCAACGCTGCTTCGCGATGGCCGGCTCGAAGTAGGTCCGTGGTACGTACTCGCCGACAACCTGATCCCAAGCGGCGAAGCACTCGTTCGAAATCTCCTGCTCGGTCGAGCGACCGTTCGACGTCTTCGCGGCGAGCCGCCGCCAGTGCTCTACTGTCCGGACTCGTTCGGCCATCCTGCCATCCTTCCCGATCTCGCTGCCGGCTTCGGGCTGGACGTCGTCATTCTATGGCGAGGCCTCGGGGGCGCGCGCTCACCGTCAGGTGACGCCGTGCGCTGGCGCGGGCGCACGGGCGAGCGCGTGCTCGTCCACCATCTGCCGCCAGATGGTTACGAGTTCGGCAGCGCGCTGCCGCCGACTCGAGAGGGCGCCGTGGACCGCTGGCAGCGGATCGTCGACGTGCTCGCTCCTCGGGCAGTCACCGGAATGGCACTCCTTTTCAACGGCGCGGATCATCACGCTCGGCAGCGCCATCGCGCGGACGCCATTAGCGCATTTGCCTCCGCGGCCGAGCCAGTGCGCGTGCACGCGAGCTCGTTGCGCGGTGGTATGGCCGCCCTTGTCCTAAGCGCGCATACGGCGCCGCTGCCAGAGCTCACCGGCGAGCTGCGCGATTCCTACGGCTACACCTGGGCGCTGCAGGGAACACTCGGTACACGCGCCGGACAGAAGCGGCGGAATGCCATCGCTGAGCGCGCACTGGTTCGCGACGTGGAACCCTGGATCGTCCTCGCCAGCGGTGCAGCGTCCGGCGCGACTCGAGCGCTCGTCGCGCACGGATGGCGCACACTCCTCCAGGCGCATCCGCACGATACCCTCTGCGGCACGTCGATCGACGAAGTGGCTCACGCGTTCGACACGCGGCTCGCCTCAGTCGAAGAGCAATCGCTCGGCCTGCAGACGGACGCCCTGTACGCACTCGTGTCGCACGATGTGGAGGACGCGCGCACGAGGGGTTCCGATTGGAGGCCCGCGGTGGTGCTGCGCAATCCGGTCGCACGCGCACGCGGTGGCATCGTCGAGCTCACGTTGCGCGCGACGCTCGCCGACATCGCCGTCGGTCCGGGGTCCGCGACACGACAGGGCAAGAGACAGAGCGCGCCGAAGTGGCGGGTCCAGGGAATGCCGCTACAGATCCTCGCGCGCCGTGAGCGGGTGACGCTCACGGAATCGCCGCGGGCGTATCCCGATGCCGATCTGGTGCTCGAGGCGCGCGCCGTGGGCTGGATGGATGCCATTGGCGGGTACGTCGTTGAGACTCGGCCGCAGCGCGGTCGTTCCAGTACGGTGCCCCCCCATCCCGTCGTCGCGCACGGCACGTCGCTCGACAACGGGCGAGTGCGGATCGAGGTCGCCGCCGACGGTTGCGTCACTCTCGAGGATCACGAGCGCGGAACGCGGATCGCCGGCTTGTTCACGTTGGAGCGGGCGCGTGACGTGGGCGATCTCTACACGCCGTCGATTCGCGACGCGCTGCCGCTACCAGAGGTGCGTCGTGTGACGCTGATGCACCGCGGTCCGCTGCGTGGCGAGATCGCCATCGACTACCGCACACAGAAGCGGTCGGGCAGTTCGTGCCGCGCGACCATTCAACTCGACGCGAATGCACGCGCGGTGCGCATCATCATCACGGGGGAGAATCACGATCGCGATCAACGCCTGCGACTGCGGATCTCTACCGGACTCGCGTCGGCAACCACCGTTGCCGACGCAGCGTTCTTTCCCATTGCGCGCTCTCGCCTGCAGATCAGTGACGCCGATGCGGCCATGGAAAGCGTCGTTCCAACCGCGCCACTGCATCGATGGGTGGCCCGATTCGCATCCAATGGCGGCGCGGTGCTCGTCTCCGACGGCTTGGCGGAGTACGAGAGCGGAGAGGACGGCAGTATTGCCGTGACGCTCGTGCGCGGAGTGGGTGCGCTTTCGCGCGCCGACCTGCCAGAGCGTCCGGGCCACGCGGGATGGCCCGCGACCACCCCTGACGCCCAATGCATCGGTGCGTACGAGGCGCGTTTTGCCCTGCAGTGCTTTCCTCCCGACTCACCCGCAGTGCGCGACGACATCGAGCGATTTGCCGAGGACGAGCTGTTGCCCATCATCGGCGAATCGCTGCGCTCGAACATCCTGACGCCGAGAAGTGGCGGTGGCCTCGAGCTCCGCGGCGATGGTCTCACCTTCAGCGCGGCACTCCCGGCGCAGGCCGACGGCTGGAGCGTTTTGCGCTGCGTGAATCAGCGCGATGAATCCGTTCCGGGCGTGTGGCGGCTCGGCGTTGTGATAGGCGAGGCGAAGCGTGCGCGCCTCGATGAGACGCCACTCGAGTCGTTGCCGGTGGAAGACGGCATGATACGGTTCACCGCCGCACCGAACGAGATCGTCACGATACTCGTGCGGTGATTCGTCCTGTCGTCCCGAGCATCGCGAGGGACCTGCTCCTGCCCGATCTACCTGCTTCGCTCGCCGGCCAGGCGATCGCGCCACGCGTCACCGAGGATGGTCGTCGCCAGCACGGTGAGTACCAGTGCGAAACCCGGCGCGAGGGCCACCCAGGGCGCCACGACGAGAAGATCGCGCCCCCCGGCAATCATGTTGCCCCAACTCGGCGCCGGGGGCTGAATGCCAAGTCCCAGAAACGACAATCCGCTTTCCAGCAGGATCGCATTGCCCACGCCGAGCGTCGTCGCCACGAGCGCTGGTCCGATCGCGTTCGGCAGCACGTGACGGAGCAGCACGCGCGACGACCGCGCACCAAGTGCCGTGGCTGCCGGCACGAAGGGCCGATGCCGCACCGCGAGCACCTCGCCGCGTATCAGCCGCGCAATGCCCATCCACCCGGTGAGCACGAGCACTGCGAGGATCGTCACCAGCCCCGGTTGCCACAGCGCCACGCCCACCAGCAACAGGACGAGCCGCGGCAGGGCCAACAGGAGGTCCGCCGCCGACGTGATGACGCGGTCGATCACGCCTCCGCGCCAACCGGCAACTGCGCCAAGCAGTGTCCCCACTAGTCCCGCCACCAGCGAGCCCACCACGCCGACCAGCAGCGAGAGCCGGCCGGCGAGCATCATGCGCACGAACAGGTCGCGTCCGAATCGATCCGTGCCGAAGAGGTGCCACACTCCGTGCGCATCCCGTCCGAACGGCGCCACCAGTCGGCGCGCCAGCACGTCGTCGATGCGGAGTGGGTCGCGCGACGCCAGCGCGGGCACGAGCACCACCGCGACCGTGAGCGCAATCAGCACCCCCACCGCGAACCGCTCCGCGCGACTCACTCGCGCACCCGCGGATCGGCCCACGGCAACAGCGACTCCGCGAGCAGGTTCGCGGCAATGACGAGCGCGGCGAACGTCGCTGCACAGCCCATCACCACTGGATAGTCGCGCGCCACGATCGATGTCACCATCAAGCGGCCCATGCCCGGCCACGCGAAGATCGTCTCGACGAACACCGATCCCGCCACCGTGCCTGGCAGGGCGAGCGCGAACAGCGTGAGCAGTGGTGCGCGCAGGTTGGCGAGCAGATGACGTCCGTACACGCGCTGCTCGTTCGCTCCCTTCGCGCGCGCCGTGCGCATCCAGTCGGCACCCATCGCGTCGAGCGCACCCGTGCGCACGTATCGCGCGACGCCGCCCGCACCGATGGCCGCCAGCAGCGTGACGGGAAGGATGGAATGTCGCAGCAGGTCGGCGATGTGCGCGAGCCCGGTCAGCTCCGCGCCGGGTGTCGTCATGCCGATGGCCGGTAGCCGCATGAACAGCGGAAGGCTCCACGATGACGCGAGGTACGTGAAGCACGCGATGGCACCGAGACCGAGCCAGTACGCCGGCGACGCGACGAGCAGGACGCTCGCGGCAGTCACCGCGAAGTCGAGCCGCGTCCCGCGCCTCGCGGCCTGGATGAGACCGAGCACCGTGCCGATCGCGAACGAGAGCAGCAGGGACGCGCCGCCCAGGCCGAGCGAGACCGGCAGCGCGTCGGCGATGACGTTGCGCACCGGCCGCCGATCGACGAAGCTCTCGCCGAGGTGGCCGCCGAGCGACTCGCGGAGCCATCGTGCATATTGCACCGTCATCGACTGGTCGAGGCCGAGCGCACTGCGCATCCGCGCAGCGTCGTCGGCGCTCGCCCCTGGCGGCAGCAGGAAAGTGGCGGGATCGCCCGGCGCGAGCCGGAGGAGCGCGAAGGTGAGCGAGAGGACGCACCAGAACAGGACGACGGCGCGGACGAGCGCACGCAAAAGGGCGGGGGATCGCACGCGGTGATATCGCATGGTGCACGAGTGCCGTCAACGCTCTCGTGCCGGACCATCCTGGTGGCGCTCGTCGTCATCCTCTCTTTCGCGTGCATTGCGCCGCAGCGCAGCCCGGGGGTGCTCGTCATGGCCTCCGGCGCGGACCTCGAGTCGGCGAACCCGCTCGTCACCGTGCATCCGCTCTCGCGACAGGTGCAGCGCTATGCCCTGTTTGTCACGCTCGTCCGCTACGATGCATCGCTCGCCGCGCAGCCGTACTTCGCGCGGCGCTGGGCGTGGAGCAGTGACGCGCGGACGCTCACATTGTGGCTCGTCCCCGACCTCCTCTGGCACGATGGCATCGCCACCACCGCGACGGACGCCGCCTTCACCCTGCTGGCGGCGAAGGATCCCGCCACCGGATTCGCACGGAGCGCGGAACTCGCCGCGCTCGACACCGCCGTCGCGCGCGACGACACCACGCTCGTGCTGCACTACTCCGTTCCGCAGACACGACTCCCCTCACTCCTCGCCGAGCTTCCGCTCGTGCCGGCGCATCGCTTGTCGTACGTTGCGCGTAGTACGATGCGCACGGCAGCGTTCAATGACTCGCCAGTCGGCAATGGACCCTTTCGCTTCGTCAGCCGGAAGCGGGGAGCACGCTGGACCTTTGCGCGGAACGAGCACTTCCCGCCATCCCTTGGCGGACCTCCCGCACTCGCGGGCTTCGTGGTCGCCGTCGTCGACGAGGCGACCACCAAGTTCGCCGGCCTCGCCAGTGGTGAGCTCGACGTCGCCGGCATCTCGCCGACCATGGCGTCGCTCGCGGAGCGCGATGCCACGCTCCAATTGCTCACCTATCCCGTCCTCATCGGCACGGCACTGTGCTTCAACACCACGCGGCCCCCTTTCGACGACGCACGCGTTCGTCGTGCCGTGGCGCGCTCCATCGAACGTCCACGGATCGTCGACATCGCGCTGGCCGGCTACGGCCGTGCCGCGTCATCGGCAATTTCGCCGGACAATCCTCTCGCGTGGGAGCCCGCCGCGCAGCGTGACACGATGGACGCGGACTCGCTCCTCGATGCCGCTGGCTGGCGGCGTGGTACCGACGGGATACGGACACGCGATGGGCGTCCGTTCACGGTGGAGCTCCTGACGGTGGGCAGTGGGGACAACGTCGCCGAGCAACTCGTCCAGAGCGATCTCGCTGCGCGCGGTATTAGACTGACGGTTCGGCAGACCGAGATGGGCGCGTTCCTCACTGCCGCACGCGCCGTCCCCAAGACGTTCGATCTGCTGATGACCGGCATTCCCGGTGACCTCTCGTTTTCGTACGTGAGCGCTCTCTTCAACAGCGCACAGCGCGGTGGAACACTGGACTACACGGGCTTCCATGATGTCGCGCTCGATCGCCTGCTCGACGGTGCCACGCGTGCACCTGACGGCCAGTCGCGCATGGCCGCCTGGCGCGACGTGCAGGTCGCGCTCGATTCACTCGCACCGGCCACGTGGCTGTATCATTCCCGCGGCGTACAGGGACTCTCGCGACGCGTCGAGCACGTGCGCATGGACCTGCGCGGCGAGTTGGTCACACTGCACGACTGGCGTCTCGCGCCACCGGGACGGCGCTCGTGAGCCTCCTCGTCACCGCCACGGAGCTCGAGGCGCGAAAGAGTGTCGCGCGCGGCGCACTCGAGCCGCTCGCCACCGGACTGCGCGCCGAGCTTGAGCCACTCATCGCGCAACCGCCCGAGCCACCGCGCGAGAAGGCACTGCTCAGCCGTTCCGGCGGTCGCTGCACGATCGACGGCTCGCTCCTCACGTTCGATCCGTACGACAAGCGACATCGCTGTCCGCGGTGTGGACGTGAATACGCCGGCGGCTTGTACGATCGCTTTCGCCTCTACTGGTACCAGCTCTGGCTCGCCGAACGCGTGCTGCATGCCGCGGTGCTCGGCGTCCTGCTCGCCGACGCCGAATGCATCAGGCTCGCCACGACCCTCCTCGATCGATTCGCCGAGCAGTACCTGCGATATCCGAACGCCGACAACGTCCTTGGACCGTCCCGGCCATTCTTCAGCACCTACCTCGAGTCCATCTGGCTCCTCCAGCTCACGTCGGCGCTCGACGTCCTGGAGTCCTGCATCGCGTTGCCGGAGCTCGCGTCGCTCGGCTCGCGCGTGCGCGACCGTCTCATCCGGCCGAGCGCGACGCTGATCGCATCGTACGATGAAGGCATGTCCAACCGGCAGGTGTGGAACAACGCGGCGCTCATGGCGGCGGCCCGCATGCTCGACGACCGCGTGATGTTCGATCGAGCGCTCCGCGGGCGCAGCGGATTGCACTCGCACCTCGTGAGCGCACTGCTTTCTGACGGAAGCTGGTACGAGGGCGAGAACTACCACTTCTTCGCGCATCGTGGCCTGTGGTATGGTGCGCGCATCGCGGCCACCGCCGGGCAGCCGTTGCCGGCGAATCTCGCCGCCCGCTTTCATGAAGGCTTCGCGGCGCCATTTCGCTCCGTGCTCCCCGACTTGACCTTCCCCTCGCGACGTGATTCGCAGTACGCGGTGAGTGTGCGACAACCACGTTTCGCCGAATCGTGCGAGCTTGGGCTAGCGGCGCACGACGATCTGCGGCTCACCGGAATGCTCGCGCAGCTCTACGACGAGTCCATTCCGCGCGGCAACACCGGACGAGTCGCCTCCTCCGCGGACGTCGAGCGAAATCTTCCCGGCACCGGGCTGCGACGCACCGATCTTTCCTGGCGCACGCTGCTCTTTGCTCGACCGTCGCTACCGGCACTCGTGGCGCAGCCGTTGCGCTCGGACCTGCTTCCCGCGCAGGGACTCGGCATTCTGCGACGCAACGAGGGGTCGCTCTATGTCTCGCTCGACTACGGGCATTCCGGCGGGGGGCACGGACATCCCGACCGTTTGAACTTCACGCTGATGAATGGCGAGCGTCGGTGGTTCGACGACCCGGGCACCGGATCGTACGTCGATCCCTCGCTGCACTGGTATAGAAGCACGCTCGCGCACAACGCCCCCCTCGTCGATGGTCGCTCACAGCCACGTGTGCATGGGGATCTCCTCGCCTACGAGGACGACGATCGCAAGGGCTGGGTGAGTGCGCAGGCCGAGCTGGCCCCCGGTCTCGTCGTGCATCGCACAATTGTCTCGCTACAGGATTATGTCGTCGACGAGTTGCAGTGGGAGGGCGTGGGAATCCACGAGGTCGCGCTGCCGATCCATGGAGTCGCCGCGACGGCGGATTTCGCGAGAACGCCCGCGCCGATCGCCGGAGGAAGCGGCGAGGAGGACGGGTTCGCCTTTCTCACCGATACGGCGAGCATCACGCTGCGTGATGGCCCTGCGTTCGAATTGGTCGCGACGAGCGGCGACCTGCGTGGCTGGGTCTTCGCGGAGAAGGGCGTTACCCTCTGGAGTGCGTCCGCCCCCTGCGCACCAGGCACCGACGGAACGCTGCCGATGGTCCTGCTCCGCCAATCCGCGGCAAACGGATCGTATCTCTCCGTGTGGAGTTGGAGCAGGGCCATTCGATCCGTCGAGCGCGATGGCGACGTCCTCACCGTGTTGTTTGCCGACGGCACCCGCCAGCGCCACCGGAGGGCGGCAGAGGGTTGGCTGATCGAGACCGCCGGTGACGACACGCGCCTCGTGGAGCTACGGGGCCGCGTCTCCCGCCTCGGCGACATCTCCCAGAGCGACTTCCAGACCACGCCCACACGCCCGTCGGCGCCACCAGCGACCATCGCGCTGCCCGCCAGCTTCGAGCTGGGCGAGTCGCACTATCGCCGCTCGGAATTCACCTGGCAGGGCGCTGGCGCGCCGCGCGCCGTCGTGACCGTCACACGCCCCACTCCCGGCACCGTACAGGTGGACGTCGAGGTGCCGTCGTCGCAGCGGCTGTTCGTGCCCCTCGTCACGGAGAATCAGCTCGACAACGAGCCGGCGTCCATCAACGGCGACAGCGTGCAGCTCTATGTGCTGGCGGGCGAGCGGATGGCGGGATTGCTGCTCGTCCCCGAGGTGGCATCGGTTGGTCAACGCAAGGTCGACGGCTGGACCAATGACCTCACCGTCGACGCGAAGTGGCGGCCTACCTCCTCTGGCTATCGCCTCGAGGCCACCATCCACATCGACGGCCGCACGCCGGAGTTCTCGCTCGACGTGCTCGTCAATGAAGTCGTGCCCGGCCGGGCACGGCGGCGGGGACAGCTCGTATTGTCAGGCGCCGACGGAGAATTCGTCTATCTTCGGGGAGATCGTCACGACCCGTCACGGTTGCTCCGCTTCTCGCTCGCGAATGCCTGAGTCGAAACTCTCCAATATTTCCGTCGTTCTCTTCGAGGCACAGGATCCCGTGAACATCGGCGCTACCGTGCGCGCGATGAAGAACATGGGGTTCGCTTCGTTGCGGCTCGTGAACCCGTGCAAGTACGACCCCGTGCGCCTTGAAGGCATCGCGCACGACACGTGGGACATCATCCACGCCATCGAGCACTTCGACACCTTCGACGCGGCGGTGGCGGACTGCGTGCGTCTCGTCGGATTCACCGCGCGGCGGCGCGCGGCGAAATGGCAACTGCTCAATCCGAAGGAGGCGGCCGAAGATGCGCTCGGCTACGCGGACGCTGGGCGCGTCGGCATCGTGTTCGGCCGCGAGGATCGCGGACTGCCGAACGAGATCCTCGATCGAATTCACGCGGCCGTCACCATACCCACCACCGATCACGCGTCGCTCAACCTCGCGCAGGCCGTGCTCATCGCGCTGTACGAATTGCACCTCGCCTCTGGCGACGCCACGCGCGTGCTGCGTGGCCCGCGCAAGGAAGCGCCGCCGCCCACCGCCGACCTCTTCGAGCGCTACTTCACCGAGTTGCATCAGGCGCTCGATGCCGTGCAGTTCTTCAAGACGCGCTATCCCGAGCACATCATGCGCTCGATCCGCGCACTGACGTTCCGCTCGACCCCCGACGACCGGGAGCTCTCGCTCCTGCGTGCCATGGCACTCGAGATCGTCCGCTTCCTCGAGCGCACGGGCCGCGTCGAGCGCTCTCTCCCGGAAGACGTCTCGCCGCGTCCGCCCCGTCACATCACCGGGCGCGACACGAGCAGCAACGAGCATTGACGCGTCGCCCCGCCCACGCCCTCTTTCCGACATGGCTCTCTCACGATTCTTTGGCCGCGGCCGCGATACGCCGCCCCCCCCTCCCGAGGACGACCTTCCCGAGGCCGAACCCGAGGAGGAGCCCACACCCGGTGATGACGCGAATCCCGAGCATGCGCCCGAGCGCAGTTGGCTCGCGCGCGCGGAGGACGTGTTGCCCACCGGCGCGTCGACGGGAAGCAAGCGCGCCGCCGCACTCTACGGCGGCGCCGTGGACGACCTGCCCACGCATTTCTCCGCGGCGCGGGGCGCGATCGTCACCGACGTCAGCGGGATGCAATACCTCGACTGCACCATGGCGCTGGGCGCCGTCGCGCTTGGTTACGCGGAGCCGCGCGTCACCCAGGCAGTCGTCGACGCGGCCATGCAGGGCAATGTCAGCGGGCTCTCGAGCTGGCGCGAAGTGGAGCTCGCGGAGCGCCTCTGCTCGTTGATCCCCTTCGCGGAGCAGGTGCAGCTACTCAAGACCGGCGCCGAGGCGACGTCTGCGGCCATCAGGCTGGCGCGCGCGTACACCGCGCGCGAACACGTCGTCGCGTGCGGCTACTTCGGCTGGCATGACTGGTCGTCCGACTCGCCGGGCGTGCCGGCCAGCGTTCGCAAGACGGTGTCGTGGGTGCCGTTCGATGAAGTCGGCGCGCTGGATCTCGCGGTTGCTGCCGCAGGGACGTCGCTCGCCGCCATCGTGCTGGAGCCGGTCGTCGATCAGGCGCCATCCATCGAGTGGCTCACGCGAGCACGCGAGTTGTGCGATGCCGCCGGAGCCGTGTTGATTTTTGACGAGATCAAGACGGGATTCCGCGTCGCACCGGGCGGCTATTCGGAGGTCTGCGGCGTGCAGCCGGATCTCGCGTCGTATGGCAAGGCACTGGCGAATGGCTATCCGCTTGCCGCGGTCGTCGGGCGCAAGCCGATCATGGAGTGCGCACGCGAGTCCTGGATCTCGTCCACACTCGCGAGTGAAGCCACCGCAATTGCCGCGGCACTCGCCGTCCTCGACTGGCACGAAGAGGCCGACATCTGCGCGACGCTCGCCGAGACCGGCAGGGAGATGCGCGCAGCGGTGGATCGGGCGATCGTCGCCAGCGGCATCGATGGCGTCACTACCCTGGGCATCGACCAGATGTGGCTCACGAAGTGGCAGGATCCCGAGCGTGAGAATCGTTTCGTGGCGCATGCGATGCGCCAGGGCGTGCTCTTCAAGCGGGGTGCGTATAACTTCGCTGCCATTGCGCACGACGACGCCGCGCTGCGCGACATCGAGAGTGCGGCGAGCGCGGCGCTCGTCGCCCTCCTCGACGACGAACGCGCGTGACCACCGTCGCGCCGCTCGGCGGCAGTACGCCGCTCGTCGACGCGCATGCCCACTTCTACCACGAGCACGCCGGCCGTTCCGACTGGGCTCGAGTGAATGCCGCGCGCCTGCGAGCCGGCGACGCCATCGGCGTTACGTATCACGTCGCCAGTGTGCTCGGTTCGTACGGCTTCACGTCGCCGACGTATTTCCCGTCACCCGACGACGTAGCGCGCGGCAACGACGCGATGGCCGCCATCGCCGCTTCCCAATTCGCGCGGGTGCGCTGGTACGTCACCGTCAATCCCAATCACACGGCTCACGCCCTGGCCGAGATCGAGCGAGGCGTCGCGCGTGGCGCCATCGGCGTCAAGCTGCTCGCGAGCCGTCGTGCCGACGATCCGCTCCTCGATCCGATCTGCACTGCGGCGGCCGCCAGGCGGCTCCCGGTGCTGCATCACATCTGGCAGCATCGGACGCGCGAGTGGCCGAACCAGGAGCTCTCCGACGGGCGCGATCTCGTCCGGCTTGCCGAGCGTCATCCTCAGGTGTCCTTCGTGCTCGCGCACCTCGGCGGCGGAGGCGACTGGGCACACACGCTGCCGGCGGTACGCGACACGCCGAACGTGTTTCCCGACCTGTCTGGCAGCGGCGTGGACCGCGGTATGCTCGACGCCGCGCTCGATGCCCTCGGCGCACAGCGGTTGCTCTGGGCCTGTGATCTCACCATGGAGACGGGCCTCGCCAAGCTGCGCGCCCTCGAGGTGATCGGACTGTCTGTTGATGACCTGGCCGACATTCGCTGGCGCAACGCGGCGCGTCTGTTTCCGGATGACGCGTTTCCTCGGTGCGCGAGTTGACATGAGCGGTTTGAGTCGAGACGCGCGAACTTCGCGCGCTACGTTGCGTCGTTGTGCGTTGCGTCGTTGGGCTTTTCGTGGTTTCGCTTTTCGTGGTTTCGCTTTTCGTGGTTTGGCTTTTCGGAGTTCCGCAGTTTCGAACATCGACCCTTGTGACTCGTGATTCCTGAAACGATCGGCGAATGATCGACGTCGCCACCTACATCGGCCCGTACCCTTTCCGGCATCTGCCCCACCCCGATCCCGAGGTCCTCGTCCGCGTGCTCGAGCGCGAGGGGCTCAGCGGGGCATGGGTTGGTTATCTGCCATCGGTCTGGGAGCGCGATCCCGCGCCAGGCAACGTCGCCCTCTTCGCCGCCCTTGCCCCATACCCCACGCTGCGGCCAACACCCGTGGTGCGTCCCGACTGGCCACGGTGGGAGTGGACGCTGGATCACGCGATCGCCAACGGCGCCGCCGCGGTCCGTGCCTATCCGATGCATTGGGGCATGGGCCCGCACGATCCATCGATGCGTGCCTTGGCGCTGGCATGCGGCGAACGCGCCATTCCGCTCCTCCTCACCGTTCGCTTCGAGGATCTTCGCCAGCGCTCCGGTCTCGACGTCGCCGGGGACCTCACCGCGGCGCACATCCGCTCGCTCGCCCGCGCGCACGTCTCCGTCCGCATTGTCGTCGTCGGCGCCGGCCGCGACCTGCTCGAGGAGACACACTGGAGCCTCACGCCCGACGAGCAGCGGCGCGTGCATTGGGACTTTGCGTGGATCTGGGGCCCGCCCGAGGATCACTTCGCGCACCTGCTGCGGACCGTGGGCGCGGAGCGTTTCGTCTATGGAACGCATTGGCCTCTTCGGCTGACGCAGAACTCGCGCGCCAATCTCGACCTGCTGCCCGACGATCTCCGCGGCGTGGGCATCGTGGATGCATCGTCGCTCGCCCCTGGCGCGGTAGGGGTATCTCCGACTTGATCTTTGTGGCGAGCTCGGGGAATTTCCCCTTCGTTCGCGCATTGGGTGCCGAAATTCACCGTGTATTCGCAACACCGCAGGCGCGACACACCGATTACAATGATTTGTTCCTATATGAGCGCGAAGTGCGTTGCGGTCGCCTTGCGGCTACAACATCGCGCGTTCAAATTGCTGGCCGGTAAGGGACCTTGTGAATTCGTTCACAAGCAACCCGCATCCCGACTTTCCTAGACCCCATCGCGATGACGCAGCGAAGGAAGTGGACAGCGATCCCAGGACTCCTGTTTCTGGCGATCGGAGCAATCGTGTTGTCCGCCTACAGTGGCGCCTCCTCCTCACAAGGCAATGCCCCTGACCAACCGATCGCCTTCCCGCACCCGAAACATGCGGGGCCGGTGGCCAAGGGCGGTCTCGGCATGAACTGCCTCTACTGCCACAACACCGCCAACAAGTCCGCCGACGTCGGCATGCCCGCCGTTGCCACTTGCATGGGGTGTCACGCCGCCGTCCTGGGTTCGACGGACAAGGCCAAGGCCGAGATCAAGAAGATCCAGACCTACGCCGACTACCCGAGTGGTGCGAAGGCGAAGCCCATCCCCTGGGTGCGCATTCACAAGGTGCCTGAGTACGTCCACTTCCCGCACGTCCGACACGTCAACGCAGGCGTCACCTGCCAGACCTGTCATGGACAGGTGCAGGGAATGACCAAGGTCTATCAGGCTTCGTCGCTCAACATGGGATGGTGCATCAACTGCCACGTGAACGGCTACGATCCCAAGGAAGGTCAGAAGGCCGCCGGCTACGACAGCGTGCCTCCCGCCAATTATGCCGGCGGTGTTCCCTACGGCACACCCGGCTCCTTCGCCGGCATCATGACCACCGGTGTCACGCCGGCCACGTCCGCGAGCGGCTCGGCGTCTCGGACGCCGAATGCCTCGACGCCGTCTACCGAGCGCCGTCGCGCTCGATATGACTGCGCCTCCTGTCACTACTAGATCGACCGAGGACGAGCCGCACATGAGCAACGACACGGGGTCGAAGGGCGTCAAGCGCCGCGACTTCCTCAAAGTTCTGGGAACGGCGGGCGCCACCGTCACGACGGTTGGCTGCTCCACCGACAAGGTCGCGAAGCTGATCCCCTACCTGGTCCACCCCGACCAGACGGTATCCGGCGTCTCGACCTACTACGCCACCACGTGCCGCGAGTGTGCTGCCGGCTGCGGCATCATCGCTGAAACACGCGACGGACGCACCACGAAGCTCGAGGGCAATCCTGAGCATCCATTGAATCGCGGCGCTCTCTGCGCCCGCGGACAGGCGGCGCTCCAGGGACTTTACAATCCCGATCGCTTCCGCGGCCCCATGGTGAAGCAAGACGGCGCGTGGAAGGCCATCGATTGGGAGGGAGCTCTTACGCTCGTCAGCCAGAAGCTCGGAGACGCCCGCAGCCGCAGTGTCGCCGGCAACGGCATATTCCTCAACCAGCACGAGACGGGCAGCTTCCCTGGCTTCCTCGACGCGTGGCTCGCCGGCTTCGGCATGCGGCCACACCTGAGCGTGGACTTCGAGGCCGACAGCGCCGTCATCGAGGCAAACCGTCGCTCCTACGGCGTCGCGTGGCCGAAGCTTTCCTTCGCCGATGCGAAGCTCATCGTGTCCTTCGGCGCCGACTTCCTCGAGACGTGGGGGATGTCGGTGCCGCAGCAACTCGACTTCGCCGACGCACGCGCGAAGTTCGAGAGCGCGCCGCGCTTCATCTACATCGGGCCGCGCAGATCCCTCACCGGGTTGAACGCGGACCAATGGATCGCGTGCAAGCCCGGCACTGAGCTCGCCATCGCCAATGCGCTCGCCGGCCGCGGATCCATTGCCGACGCAGCGCAGCAGAGCGGTGTGGCCGCCGACACCCTCATCCGCCTCCAGCAGGAACTCGCCGCCGCCAAGCCCGCCCTCGTACTCGCGGGCGGATCGACCGCCAACGCCCTCGACCTCGCGCTTGCCGTCGCCGCCATCAACCTGGCGAGCGGCGCTGTCGGCACCACGATTCGCCCCGCTGAGTCGATGGCCGGCTTCGATGGAGTCGCCCACTTTGGCGACGTGCTCGCCGCCGTCGAGCGCATGCGCGCCGGCCAGGTGCCCATCGCCTTCGTGCGTGGCGTCAACCCCGCGTACATCCTCCCCGCCTCGGCCAAGTTCGCCGAGGCGTTCGCGAAGGTGCCGGACAAGATCAGCTTTTCGCTCTTCCCCGATGAGACGACGGAGCTCTGCGACCTGATTCTCCCCGATCTCCACTCGCTGGAGTCGTGGGGCGATGCGGAGGCGGGCAGGGGCACCATGTCCATGCAGCAGCCGGCCATGGACCCCGTCTTCACGGGCGGTCCGCGCGCCACGGCCGACGTCCTCATCCAGCTCGCGCAGAAGGATCCGGCCAACGCGGCAAAGTACGCGCAGAAGGATTATCGCGCGTGGCTGATGAGCCGTTTCCCCGGCGGGATGACCGCGTTCACTGCCGCGTTGCAGAAAGGCATCGCATCGGGGAGCGCCGCACCGCGCACCGTTGCGGCATCGGCACCGGTACCGGCCGCACCGGGCATGGAAACCACGCAGGGTGACTTCTTCCTCGTCACGTATCTGTCGCCCGTCCTTGGCGACGGCCGCGGCGCGAACAAGCCGTGGCTGCAGGAGCTGCCGGACCCCGTCACGAAAGTGCTCTGGAGCTCGTGGGTCGAGATCCATCCGGAGACGGCCAACAGGCTCGGCATCGAGCGTGGCGACATCGTCGAAGTCGGCACGGCGCACGGCAAAGTGCGCGCACCGGCCTATCTCTATCTCGGCATCCGCACCGACACGATAGCCCTCGCCATCGGACAGGGGCACTCGTCGGTCGCCAAGCTCGATGCACACGACGGCAAGAACGACCGCGCGATTCCGACGCAGTGGGGCTATGGCCGCTATGCGCGCGACATCGGCGTGCGGGCGCACGATCTGCTCGGCCTCGGCGGCAACGCTGCTGGCGGGTTCTCTCTCGTCAGCACGAAGGCCTCCCTGACCAGGACGGCGGACCACGAGACGCTCGTGTCGACGGAAGGTTCGGCGCGCCAGCACGGACGCGGTATCGCGCAGGCGATCCCGATGAGCGAGTTGCTCGAGGGCGCCGGTGACGACCGGGCCGAGGGCCACAAGCAGGAAGGCGGTCACGAGATCCCAGGTGAGCCGAGTACCGCCTTCTTGCCTGGACTCAGGTCACCCGTCGCCGCCGACGCGCAGGGTCAGCTCGGCTCTCCGACGGCAAAGGATCAGGGCAAGAACAAGGGCATGTATGCCGAGGACCACTGGTCTGGCATGGCGAGTCGTCGCTGGGCCATGACCATTGATCTCGCGCGCTGCACCGGCTGCTCCGCATGCGTCACGGCCTGTTATGCCGAGAACAACATTCCCACCGTGGGTGCGTCGTGGCAGAACGCGACGATCTACGCGGTGGCGAAGCCCGGCTTCAACATCACGCGAGGTCGCGAGATGAACTGGCTGCGCCTCGAACGCTACTTCGAGGGCGCGGATGAAGGGCAGTGGACGGAAGACTTCGAGGCGCGGTTCGTCCCGATGCTCTGCCAGCACTGCGGAAACGCGCCGTGCGAGCCGGTGTGCCCGGTGTACGCGACGTACCATGCACCGGACGGCCTCAACGTGCAGGTCTACAACCGCTGCGTCGGCACGCGCTACTGCAGCAACAACTGCCCGTACAAGGTTCGCTACTTCAACTGGTTCGGCTACGGTGAGGAGGATCGCAAGCAGTACGCGTTCCCCGAGCCGCTCAACCAGCAGCTGAACCCCGACGTCACCGTCCGCGGCAAGGGCGTGATGGAGAAGTGCACGATGTGCGTCCAGCGCATTCGCGAGGCGGAGACGCGCGCGAAGGCCGAGGGACGCGCACTCGTGGCGGACGAGTTCACCGTTGCGTGCGCGCAGGCCTGTCCGTCGCGCGCCATCACCTTTGGCGACGCCTCGGATCCCACCTGGTCGGTCTCCACGTTGGTCGACGACAAGCGCGCGTACCATGTGTTCGAAGAGCTCAACACCTACACCGCGGTGGTCTACTTGAAGAAGGTTCACCATCCGGGGCCGGCATCGCCGGCCAAGGCGTAGGGGGGCGCGACGATGGCAACCATGGCTCAGCCAGACGATCGCCGCCCGAATGTTCCGTCGGCCGGCAATCGACTGCCCGGCGTCCGGAGCTACCAGCAGGTCGATCGCGAAATCATCGGTACGCTCCAGCCGACGCTCGGTTGGTTCGCGCTGCTCGGGGGAGCGATCCTCGCGCTGCTCATCGGCGCATTGTCGTGGACCTACCAGATTCACGAGGGGTTGGGAGCCGCCGGCTACCATCCGCCCGTGATGTGGGGCGTCTACATCATCAGCTTCGTGTTCTGGGTGGGTATCGGACACGCCGGAACCCTTATCTCGGCCATTCTCTACCTCTTCCGCGCCGGCTTCCGAACCACGATCTATCGCGCCTCGGAAGCGATGACGGTGTTCGCCGTCATGACGGCCGGCCTGTTCCCGATTCTTCACCTCGGGCGGCCGTGGAAGTTCTTCTGGCTCATTCCGTATCCGAACTGGCGCCTCATCTGGCCGAATCCGAAGAGCCCACTCGTCTGGGACGTCTTCGCCATTCTGACCTACCTCACCGTCTCGGCCACGTTCTTCTACATCGGCCTGATACCTGACATCGCCGTCCTGCGCGATCAGGAGACCAATCCAGTCCGCAAGCGCATCTTCGCGACGCTGGCACTCGGGTGGCGGAACTCGGATACCGAATGGCGTCACTTCACCCGCGCCTATCTCTTCCTCGCCGCCTTCGCCACACCGCTCGTGCTCTCGGTGCACAGCGTCGTGTCCTTCGACTTCGCCATGTCACTCGTGCCGGGCTGGCACGCCACGATCTTCCCGCCCTACTTCGTCGCCGGCGCCATTTTCTCCGGTATTGGAATGGTCTTCACGATCATCATCCCGATCCGGAAGTTCATGAAGCTCGAGCACTACGTCACGATCAACGATCTCGACGCTGCTGCCAAGCTGTGTCTCTTCACCTCCTGCGTCGTTGGCCTCGCGTACCTCACCGAGTTCCAGGTCGCGTGGATGTCGGGCAATCGCGTGGAGCAGGAGTACTTCTGGAACCGCGTCTTCGGCCAGTGGTGGTGGGCTGCGTGGATCATGCTCATCTGCAACATGGTGATGCCGATTTCGCTGTTCTCGCAGAAGCTCCGCCGTAACACGTCGTGGCTGTTCTTCCTGTCGATCTTCATCAACCTCGGCATGTGGTTCGAGCGCTTCGTCATCGTCATTCCGTCGCTGTCGCACGAGTTCGAACCGTGGCAGTGGGGCGGATATCATCCGAGCTGGGTCGACGTCGGCATCCTGATCGGCTCGTTCGGCTGGTTCTTCATGTGGTTCCTGCTATTCATCCGGCAGATGCCCGTGATGGCGATCGCCGAGATCAAGGAGATTCTGCCGCCGAAGATGAAGCATCGGCATGATCGGTCGCACGACCTGGATGCGCTCACCATCGATCCCACTCTCACGATGGGAGACGACTGATGCAGGGTGTCATCGGCGCGTTCTCCGAGCTCGACTCGACCGTTCACGCGATCGAGGAGCTACGCAAGCAGAACTTCAACGACATCGCGGTCTTCAGCCCCACGCCGCGTCACGAGCTTGACGACGCCCTGGCCAGCAAGTCCAGCGCGGTGCGCCGCTTTACGCTCGTGGGCGGCCTGTTGGGCGTAACGTTCGGTTACTGGATTCCCATCTGGATCTCCGACTACTGGCCCATCGTCGTGGGCGGGAAGCCCATCGCGAGCTGGGTTCCGTACACCATCATCGGCTTCGAGCTGATGGTGCTCATTGGCTCACTTTCCACGGTGTTCGGCATGTTCGCGCTCGCTCGCCTGCCGCGGCTGACGCTTACGGTCGGCTACGATCCACGGTTCAGCGGCGGGGACTTCGGCGTGTGGGTTGCGGCGGGCCCCGACCGTGCGCCACAGGCTTCCGACCTCCTGCGGAAGAATGGCGCAGTGGAGGTTCGCAATGAGCGCTGATCGTCGTCCCACGCGCCGCAACCGTCGACCCGAGCGCAGCGAGCGACCCGCTCTCATGGCTCGTGCGAGGAAATGTTCTTCCCTCGCGTTCCTCACTGCACTAGGGGCCTGCTCCTGGTTCACCGACTTCCGGGAGCAGCCCAAGCCCGATCCGTGGGAGTCGCCCAGCGATAGCATCGCGATGCGCGGCAACCCGCAGAACTCCGTGTCCGTCTACGGAACGCTCGCGCCGAGCTATGCCTATTCGCACACGGCATCGATCGCGACAGTGGATTCCATGGCGGGAATCCAGAATCCCGTCGCAGGCGACGCGCGCTCGCTGCACAACGGACGCATGTACTACCAGATCAACTGCGCGGTTTGCCACGGCGAGGCAGGCAAGGGGGACGGACCCATCCTCACCGCCAAGGCGATCTACCCGCCGCCGCTCATCGGCGCGTCCGCGGAGGGCAGGTCCGACGGCTACATCTGGGGGATCATTCGCAACGGCCGCGGTGCGATGCCGTCCTACGATCGCATCGAGGAAATGGATCGGTGGGACGTGGTGAACTATGTCCGCGGCCTGCAGGGCAAGTATCAGGTGGCAACGGGCGCTGTCGGCCTGCCTGGTGAGACAGGTGACAAGGTGCCCGGCTATTCGCAGATGGGGCCCACCCGTCCGTCGCCGTATTACAAGCACGCCGGCTCGCAAGCTGACTCGACGCGTGGCTACGCATTTCCGCGTTCGCAGTCGGCGGCGCCGGCCAAGCCCGATTCCATGCCGGCGGCGAACCCTGCGTCCGCCGTGCCCACTCCCCCGACGCCGAAGACCGGAGGCGAGCGGTGAGTCTGCATCCTGTGCGCACCCCAACGCGCGATGAAGTCATCAGCGCATACGACACCAAGGCGACTCCCGCCTCGCTCAGCATGGCGATGCTCGTGCTCGCCGCGATCGGGATCATCACCTTCATTGCAGGCCTCTTCCTGGATGCCGATCGTGCGTGGCGCGCCTATCACGTGAGCTGGCTGTACGTGACGTCGCTGTCGTCCGCGGGCGTGATGTTCGTCGCCGTGCAGCGGATCACCACCGCGCGGTGGTCTCGGCCGCTCATCCGGTTCCAGGAGGGCTTCGTTGCCTTCCTGCCCGTCGCGTTCGTGCTGTTGCTCTTGAGCGTCTTCCTCGGCAAGCACCACATCTTTCCCTGGACGCACGAGGCGCCGCCCGTTGCGGAAAAGGTCACGTATTACAACGGCACCTTCCTCACCGCGCGAGTGATCATCGCCTTCGGCGCAATCACGCTGCTGTCGCTCTGGTACATCTACACGTCCGTGCGGCTCGACGTCGGGCTCGTACCCGAGCGTGGAGCCAAGTGGGCGGCAGGTTTGCGGGCGCGAATGCGCAATGGCTTCCGCGACGAACGCCGTGAACTGCACAGCACGCACTCGCTCCAGGGCAAGCTCGCCGTCGCCTTGGCGATGGTGTTCGGCTACGGCTGGTCGTTCCTCGCGTTCGACCTGTCCATGGGAATGAGCCTGCACTTCCAGAGCACCCTGTACGGCTGGTGGTTCTTCATGGGCGCGTGGCTCTGCTCCCTCACGCTGCTCTCGCTGCTGGTCATGTCGTGGCGCCGCTTCCTCGGCATCGAAGAGTTCGTGAAGGAGAACCACTTTCACGACCTCGGCAAGCTCTGCTTCGCCTTCACGGCGTTCTGGGGCTACCTCACCTTCAGCCAGTTCCTCGTGATCTGGTACGGCAACCTGGGTGAGGAGACACATTGGCCGCGCCTGCGTCTCATCGCCCCGTGGGTGCACTTTTCGGTGTCGGCCGTGATGCTCGTGTTCTTCGCGCCATTCTTCGGGTTGATCTCACGCGCTGCAAAGGTCTACCTGCCGACGTTCGCGCTCTTCGCGACGATCAGCCTCGTCGGCATGTACCTCGTTCGGTATCTCGAGGTCTATCCGTCGCTGTACGGGGACGCGCCGGCGCTGCCGTTCGGCGTGTGGGAGGTCGGCATCCTGCTCGGCTTCATCGGCATGTGGGGATTTTGCTATCTGGCGTTCATGAACGCCTTCCCGCGCGCACGCGTCACGCTCATGACGTCTCCGTACCGTGACGAGGTGCAGATTCCGGTGGACGCGAAGACGATGGAGCCACTTCCCGCCCACGAATAGAGGGTCAGCGGGTCAGCGCGTCAGCGGTAAAGAGACAGGGCACACCACGTAAAGTCGGTGTGCCCTTTCTCTCCCCTCTGTCCCTCTGCCCCCCTCTGCCCCTCAAGAAAGCATTGCTCTCAGCGTCGCCAGCGGTACCGCACCGGTCTGCCGCTTCACTTCTCGACCGTTCTTGAACAGGATGCTCGTCGGGATCCCGCGAATCTGGAAGCGCGACGCCGTCTGCTGGGCCACGTCCGTGTCCAGCTTCGCCACAAGCGCCCGCCCCACCGACTCCCTCGCCAGCGTGTCCACCGCTGGCGCCATCATTTTGCACGGCCCGCACCAATCGGCGTAGAAGTCCACCAATATCGGCACGTCCGTCTCCGCAATCACGCGGTCGAATGTCGTGTCGTCCAGCTTCACCGGATGGTCGATGGGCAGGGCGTTGCCGCACGCCCCGCACTTCGGCCCGTTCGACGCCATGTCCGCCCGGATTCGGTTCCACTTGCCGCAGCTCGGGCAGTGCAGGGTCAACCGCGGCGCGGTCGTCTCTTTTTCGTGGTGTGCCGTGCTCATGATGCGCTTCTCGCTTGGGTCGTCGGTCGCTATCTTCCTTCCTTCCTGCAAGATTCGGGGGCGTTAGCTCAGCAGGGAGAGCGCTGCCTTTGCAAGGCAGAGGTCATCGGTTCGATCCCGATACGCTCCACTCGATTGAAAGATCCTCCGGACGCCGTGTGGGGCAGCTTCGTCCTGAGGCAAGCATGGCTGGTTCGGGCACCGAGACCACGGAAAGTCAGAGCGGCGATGCACACGGTTTCAATGTGTGGATCGCCGTTGGGCTTTTCGTCGGATGGATCGTCCTCGGGAACATCGGGCCCATGTTCGAGCTGGCACCGGGTATCCGTGCCTGGTATCCGCCGGCAGCGCTCCTCGCCGCTGCGGTGACCTGGTGGGGCGCCCGCGCCCTCTTCCCCATCATTCTCGCCGCAAGCCTCTCCGCGATCCTTGCGCCGACGAGCACGGAGCCGCTCTGGCGCGTGCTCGCGGTGTCGGCCGTCTTGAAGGGCCTCTATTGGCTCGGCGCACATGTGCTCCATCGCGCCGGGTTCAACGCACGCTTTGCGCGTACGGCAGATGTGTCTCTCTTCACCAGCGTCTTCGCCGTCGCCGCCGCGGGCGCCGCTGTGGTTGCTGTCGTCAGCACGCGCCGCGACGTCGGACCCGCTGCGGACAATCTGCTCCTCGTGCGGTCCTTCTGGATCGGAGACGTCGTTGCCGTGCTTGCCCTTGCGCCGGCCATGCTCGTCGCCATCGAGTGGCTCACCTCCATGCGGGGCCGCGACGTGCACTTGCCGCCCGTTTCATGGAGCCGCCGCAACATCGCGCAAGCTGTCTCCATTCCTCTCGCGATCATCAGCGCCGCCGCACTCTCGCCGAGCCTCGGTTTCTTTTCCTATGCACTGTGCTTCCTGCCCCTTGGCTGGATTGCGCTGACGCATGGTCCGCGTGTCGCGGCCCTCGCCAACGTCCTCTTTGTTCTCGGCGCACTGTTCAGCGTGCGCGATCTCGGTGGCACCGCTCCAGGGAGTCTCGAGGCGCAATCCTTCACGGCCCTCCTGGTCGTGACAGGCCTTCTGATCGGGAGCGTCGCGGATGAACGCGAGCGCGCCTTTGCACTGCTCGGTGAGAGTGAGGAGCGCTACCGCAACCTCGTCGAGCTGCTTCCGGAGCCGATCGTCGTCCACGATCGCGGGCGCATTCTCTTCGCCAACGGCGCCACCGCCGCGGTGCTTGGTGCCGCGTCGCCCGAAGCCCTCCACGGGATGAACCTCGCCGACCTCGCGCTGCCACAGGCGAGACCGCTCATCGAGGAACGCATGGATCTGGTGCAAGCGGGGGCCGCGGTTCCTCTCATGCGGTACTCCATTCGCAAGCTCGACGACACGGGTACGCTCGAGATTGAATCGGTATCGATTCCATTTGCGTTTCAGGGACGATCGACAGTGTTGACGGTCGCCCGGGACGTGACGACTCGTGTCCGCCTCGAGGCAGATTTGCGGCAGGCGCAGCGGATGGAGGCGGTGGGCCGCCTCGCCGGTGGCGTGGCGCACGATTTCAACAACCTCCTCACGGTCATCACGAGCTACAGCGAGCTCATTCTCGCCGGATTGCCCGACGATGCAACGCTTGCGAAGGACGTCCGCGAAATCCACCACGCCGCCGATCGCGCCGCGGCGCTGACGCGGCAGCTTTTGTCATTCAGTCGCCGACAGGTGCTCCAGCCGCAGTCTGTGGACGTCAGCGAGGCGGTGCGCGACACCGAGGCGCTGCTGCGGCGACTGATCAGCTCCGAGATCAAGATCGTCTCGCGCCTGGATCCTGCGGCCGGCCGTATCCTTGCCGACCGCGGACAGATCGAGCAGGTCATCGTGAACCTCGCGGTCAACGCGCGCGATGCCATGCCTGAGGGCGGAACGCTCACCATCGAGACGCGCCGCATCGACGCGGTCGATGAACCGGCCACCGCGCGCTGTTCGAAGCAGACGGCCCACTACAGCAGCATCGTCTTCCGCGACACGGGGGTTGGCATCGACGCCGAGACGATGCGCCAGATCTTCGATCCATTCTTCACCACGAAGGCGGTGGGTCGAGGCACAGGCCTCGGACTCGCCACTGTGCATGGCATCATCGAGCAGGCCGGCGGCACCATCGTGGTCGACAGCCATGTCGGCGCGGGCACGACCTTTCGCATTCTCCTGCCCTCGCTTCCCGAGGGCGCCCCGCACCCACCGCACACGAATGGCGTCCATCCTGTCGAAAGCGCCATCGGGCGTGGACGCGTGCTCCTCGTGGAGGACGAGGAGTCGGTCCGGACGATTCTTCGACGCACGCTCGTCGAGGCGGGCTACGACGTCCTCGACGCGGTCGACGGCCTGGACGCGCTCGCGATCCTCGAGACCAGCGGCGCGTCGGTGGACGTCGTGCTCTCCGACGTGGCCATGCCGCGGATGGATGGCCGACAGATGGCCGACCACATTCGCGTGCGCTGGCCGACGCTCCCTGTGGTGATGATGTCCGGCTTCGCCGATCCCGATCTCGAACGCGGCAATCCTGGCATCACGCTCCTCCTGCTCAAGCCATTCAGTAGCCAGACGCTCGTGGCCGCCATCCGCGATGCCATGCCCATCCGCTGAGGTAACGCTTGACGCACGAATAGAACTCGCCACCTTGGGCGCGACGACGTACCGACATCTACCACCCGCATGACGCGCAACCACCGCTCCACGCTTATGCAGCAGTCGAATCCGGCTCTCCCTCTGAGAGGCGGCGCGACGTCATCTGCGTAACCGCAGCGGACAACGAGATGAAACTCGACGCGGCCCCTCTCCAGACGAGGGGCCGCTTTTTGTTGGCGGTTGGAACGCTGCACCCCGCAATGGATAGACAAAACGGACGGCAACGGAACGACGGACCCCACACTTCTCGACCGGGAGAGACGACATGCGGAAGATCAACACCCGAAACTTTCGATTGGCCACTCGCTCCACTCCGCGCGACGTGAATCGTCGGATCGTGCTCAATCTCATCCGGGAATATCAGCCGATCTCACGCGCCGAGCTCGCACGCCGCATGAGCGTGCGCCGCGGTACGCTCACCCCGCTCGTTCGGGAGCTCGTCGACAGCGGCGTCGTCTTCGAGAAGGGCACCGCCGCCACGGCGCGCGGTCGGCGCCCGACCATGCTCTGTGTGCGCACGCGTGGCCGATTGGTCGTCGCTGTGGACGTTCGTTCTGGCCGTTCCTCGATTGCCCTCAGCGACGTCGGCGGCCGCATGCTCGCGCGCGAGACCTTCGACACGCCTGCATCGCCCGACCAGCTCGCCGAGCTGCTCGCCAACGAGGTGACGCGCCTGTTGCGGTTGCACGCGCCGAATGGCGCCGAAGGATGCCAGGGCATCGGTATCGTGCTCCCGGGCATGGTGGATCGAAAAACCGGAAAGCTCATCTACGCGCCGCGACTCGGATGGCGTGACGTCGACCTTCGTGCCGCCGTCACGGCACGGCTCGGCATGAAGGTCTACGTCGAGAGCGCACCCATCGCGTGCGCCATGGCACGACTGTGGCTCGAACCGGAAGCGACAAGGTCGGTCAACAGCTTCGCGTATGTCAGCGTGTCGGAAGGCATCGGCGTCGGCCTCGTTGTCAATGGCGAGATGCTGCGCGGCGAGACGCACACGGCCGGCGAGTTCGGCCACGTCTCCCTCGATACCACAGGCCCGCTCTGCGTCTGCGGACGGCGTGGCTGCTGGGAAGCGCTCGCGTGCAATGCCGCCACGGTCGATCGATACGTCGACACCCTCACCGGAACGCGCACCAGGACGGACGCCGCGAGCCGGGTCCGCAAGGCGACCTTTCCCGGCATCGAAGAGGTCGTGCGCCGCGCGCGCGGTGGCGAGGCCGCTGCCGTGCAAGCACTCGTGGAGACCGCCGCGCACATCGGTCGCGGGCTCGCGCTCATCGTGAGCGCGTTCAATCCCGGCCGCATCTACGTCGGCGGGGAAATCACGGAAGCGTGGGAGTTCCTCGAGGCACCGATTCGGGAGGCGCTCATCGCCGGCACGATTCCCGGCAGCGCGGGGAGGACCCTGGTCGTGCCCGACAGCAGCCTGGCGGAGTATCGCCTGCTTGGCGCGGTCGCGCTGGTGACCGCGCCGAGCTACGCCGCGCTGGCCGTGGGGTGACACGCGCGCGCTGCGGAGCAGCGCTCGCACTCCACGCTTACAACCGTGCTAGCCTTGCTGCTCCCTGTAGTACAGCGCGAGCAGGAGCAGCAGTGCGCTATCGTACCGGGAGTCGCGGGGGACGTCGATCCGCGCATTCGGCAACACCGACGACGCACGGCGCAACACCAACACGAGGTCCTCCACGGACACATCGTTCGCGTGCGCCTCGGCGCACACGACGGCAAGCGCGTCGTCCAACTGCTTCGTGTCCGCCGCGTCGTTCGCCAATGCGACGGTCAGCGCGTCGACCGCGCTGCGTGAAAACGTCGAAATCGGCGCGCTCCCCACGGCCTGGGCCGCCGAGCGGCGACGCGTGGGGCGACCCATCGAAACGCGCACGGATTGCAGCGCCCCGCTGTCGCGGCGGCGTTTCCGCTCGGCGATGATCCGCGCCTTGGACAGGCGCGCGTCGTAGCGGGTTCTTGCCTCCTCAGTTCGCTGGGATTCGCGATAGCGTTCGAGCAGGTACACCTCGTCGTCATAGCGGCACAACGTCCTGTAGAGCGCAGCGAGACGGCCGCAGAGCCAACCAGGGATCTCCAGCCGAAGCTCGAGGCTGGCCATCAGGGCGTCCTCGAGGAGTTGGACCGCCGCCTCTGCATCGCCACCACGCCGGCGTGTCTCGGCCTGGCGCACCTGGTCCGCCTCCGGGCCAGTGACAGATGATGGCAAGGGTTTGTATCCCGGCATCGAACTCTGCGTTATGAGGTTTCAACGCTCCAAACGTTCGGCGCACGCGCCGTCGTTCCACGCTCTTGCACACGTCACATAGCAAGTAGCGTACACAAGGGAACGCAACCCATTTGAGGCCAGCGAGTTAGTCTAGAAACGTCTGTACGGAATCGTACGAATATTCGAATTGTTTCCCGTCGTAGTCCGGGCGCGGAGGATCCTGCGCGCTCATCGCTTTGGCGCGGCCGTGCGGTGAGCTCGTGCGCATTCGGGGCCTGCAGTTCGAGGTCATCGGTGTGCTGACTCCGAAGGGACAGGTATCAGGCTTTGGTGATCCAGACGACCAGGTGCTCATACCCTTCGAGACAGGTCGCTCGCGGGTGTTCGGCACGGATCGGCTCAACGACATCAACCTGCTCGCGATGCTGGTGTCCGTCGCGGAACGCACCCGTGAGATCGGCATCCGCAAGGCGCTCGGGCGCAACGCTCGATCTTCACCGCGTTTGCCTTCTTTGCCTTCTCCGTCGTCGTGGGCCTGGTGTTCGGCGTGTGGCCGGCGCGCCGCGCCGCGGGACTCGATCCGATCACTGCCCTGCGGTACGAATAGCCGGTTTCCGGGAACACGACCACGCTGGCTGCGTTCATCGCGTGTCGACGGCGCGCTTGGCGCCGGTCGCTGATCGCCCAACCGCTCTGCACCGCATGACGAATACCCTACCGGCCTTTGGAGAAGCTGCTCCGGACTTCTCGCTGTCGTCCACGTCCGGAAGCGAGATGTCGCTTTCGTCACTCAAGGGCAAGAACGTCCTTCTCGCCTTCTTCCCCCTCGCGTTCACCAGCCACCTGCACGACGGAGCTGTGCGACATGCGCGACGACTGGGATCAGTTCGCGACCGATGACCTCGTCGTCGTGCCCATCAGCGTTGACTCGACGCCGACACTGATGGAGTTCAAGTCGAAGTACGCCTTCCGGTCGGATTTCCTCTCCGACTTCAAGCGAGACGTGGCACGGCTCTACGGCGTACTGATCGAAGACCGCTTCTATTCGAATCGTGCGTACTTCCTCATCGACAAGTCCGGCGTGTTGCGCTGGGTCCATGTCGAGGACAATCCGAGCCAGAAGCGCACGAACGCAGAGTTGCTCGAGCAGATCAACGCGCTTCGTTCTTCGCAAGCCGCGTAGGAGCGAAGGGAGGTCGCTCGCTTAACTCGCCGTTGGAGCTAGAGAGGGTTCTCGGACAGGATGACTTGTGGGCGCGCTGACTTTCGTCAGTCATCTTGTCTATTCGGACATTTCGTCCTAAGTTTGGGAACCTTCTTCAACCGAGCTCCTTCTGGCACGCACCCCGACGCGCAGCGAAGCGATCCGAGCAGCTGATGCTGCGGCGGACGCGGCCGATGCCCAGCGAGAAATGGATCGGCCGCTCCTCCATGCCATCGCGCAGATCGCCGCGGCGTTGGCGACCGGCGATGCACCTGGCGAGGTGCTGCCGGGCGTTCTGGAGCGCGTGGCGGACACGGTCGGCGCGTCCAACATCTCGCTCTGGCTGGGTGGCGAGGGCGAGCTGCGCTGTGAAGCGAGGATAGGGTCCTCGGCACCGACGGCTGCCCAGGTCCGCGCGCTGCTCACCAGCCGCACGTCCTCGGCATCCGGCCTGATCGTCGTCCGACTCGACGCCGCACACAATTCCCTCGGTGCCCTGGTGCTGACGCCGACGGTCGTGCTCGCGCCGGACCAGCGCAGCTTCCTGGCGACCGTCGCGGATATTCTGGCGCCCGTACTCCGGCAGGCCGCCTACGCGCAGCGGCTGGAGACGGAAGTCCTCGAGCGCACCAAGCAGATCGACCGGGAGCGGCGGGTCACGGAGCGGATCATCGATTCGCTTCCGGTGGGCCTGTACGTCATCGATCGTGACTATCGCATCTCCGTCTGGAATCGCAAGCGCGAGACGGGGATGCAGGGCGTGTCGCGCGAAGAGGCGATCGGCCGCACGATCTTCGAGATCCTGCACCGCCAGCCTGCCACGGTGCTCCGTCGCGAGTTTGACGAGGTCTTCGCCACCGGCCGCCTCCAGATCTTCCAGATGGAGTCGATGGCCAGCGGCGACCTGCGCACGTATCGCATCTCGAAGATTCCCATGCGTCTCGACGACGGTCCGGTGACGCACGTCATCACCGTGGGAGAAGACGTCACGGAATGGCGGTCGGCGAACGATCGGTTTGCGCAGGCGGAGAAGCTGGCCGCCATCGGGACGCTCGCCGCGGGCATCATGCATGAGATCAACAATCCGCTGGCCACCATTGCGGCGTGCTCCGAGAGCCTCGAGCTGTCGCACGAGGATGCACCACTCGACATCCTCGAAGGGCTGCGGCTCATCCAGAGCGAAGTGCAGCGTTGCAAGGGCATCACCGATTCGTTGCTCGACTTCAGTCGGCCGAAGGCGGGCGCGAAGGCGCTCGTCAACGTGAACGATGCCATCGAACGCACTCTGTACGTGCTGAAGCATCACACGCGCTTCAAGAAGCTTGGTGTGCAGGTAGACCTGGACCGCACCATCGGCAACGTGGTGCGCGCCAACTCCGAGCAGCTCATGCAGGTCTTCATGTCGCTCCTGATCAATGCGATGGACGCCATGCATGATCGCGGTACCGTGACGCTTCGCACGCGGTGGGGCGACAACGCGCGATCCGTGATCGCCGAGATCACCGATCAGGGCGACGGCATCCGTCGGGCCGACCTGCCAAAGATCTTCGAGCCGTTCTTCACGACCAAGCCGCCAGGCCGCGGCACTGGACTCGGCCTCTCGATTTGCTACGCCATCGTCGCCGAGCACGATGGCCGCATCGAAGTCGACAGTGCTCCAGGTGAAGGCAGCGTGTTTCGCATCATCCTTCCGCGAGCGGACGAGACTGAGGAGCGACAGTGAGCGAGCAGAAGATCAAGGTGCTGGTGGCGGAGGACGAAGTGCACCTCGGACAGATCCTTTCGAATTTTCTCGGGGGGCGCGGCTATGCCGTGCACACCGTCACGGACGGTCGCGCGGCGCTCGAGGCGCTGCGCGCCGAGGCGTATGACGTGGCGCTGCTCGATATCGTGATGCCGGAGCTTGATGGCCTCGAGGTGCTCAAGCAGGTGCGCGCCGACGCCGATCCGCCGGAGGTCATCATCATCACCGGCAACGGCACCATAGAGACGGCCATCAGCGCGATGAAGCTCGGCGCCTACGACTACATGGCGAAGCCGTATCGCATGGCGGAGATCGACGTCCTCGTGCGTCGGGCGTGGGAGAAGCGTCGCCTCGCGCGCGAGAACCAGCTGCTGCAATCGCAGCTCGATCGCGCGGGCGGCGCCACGCAGATCGTGACGCAGTATGCTCCGCTGCAGGCGGTGCTCGAGGTGGTGGCGAAGGTGGCGCCGAGCGATAGCGCCGTCCTCATCGCGGGGGAGTCGGGCACGGGGAAGGAGCTCGTCGCGCACATGCTGCATCGCCTGAGCGAACGCGCCGGCCCGTTCGTGGACGTGAGCTGCGCATCGCTGAGCGAAGGCATGCTCGACAGCGAATTGTTCGGGCACGAGCGAGGCGCGTTCGCGGGTGCGGACGAACGCAAGCTCGGACTGATGGAACTCGCGGCTGGCGGCACGCTGTTTCTCGACGAGATCAGCGAGCTCTCGCTCAAGCTGCAGAGCAAGCTGCTTCGCGCACTCGATCAGCGCAGCTTTTACCGCGTGGGTGGAACGCAGAAGGTGGAAGTGGACGTGCGCGTCCTCGCCGCCAGCAACCGCGACCTCACCGTCCGCGCCGGCGAGGGCCTCTTTCGCGACGACCTGTTGTATCGCATCAACACGATCATGATCAAGTTGCCGCCGCTGCGCGAGCGAGCGGTGGACATTCCGCTCATCGCGCGGCAGTTCCTGCGGCAGTTCGGCAAGGCGAATCCCCCCACGCTCACGGTGGACGCGCTCGAGGTGCTGGGGCGGTATCCGTGGCCAGGCAACGTGCGAGAGCTGAAGAACGTGATCGAGCGGGCCGTGCTGCTGGCGCAGGGTCCGCAGATTCGCGCGAGCGACCTGCCGCTGCAGTTGCCGGGGCACGGGAACACGCCGGCGTCGTCGCCGGCAGTGTCGCTCGCGGAGCTCGAGCGCCGGCACATCGAGTCGGTGCTGCACAACACCAACTGGCATCAGGGCCGCGCCGCGTCCGCGCTCGGCATCAGCTCCAAGACGCTCTACCGAAAGATCCGCGAATACGGATTCCAACGGCCCGGCGGACTGGAGTAGGACAGCGATGCGCATTCTCGTGATCGAGGACGACCCGACCGTCGGCCAGTATGTCAAGCGCGGGCTGGAGGAGCATCGCTGGGCGGTAGACCTCACTGCCGACGGCGAGGAGGGAGAACGCCGGGCGAGCTCGGAGGCGTACGATCTCATCGTGCTCGACATGCGCCTGCCCGGCAAGAGTGGCCTGGACGTGCTCCAGTCGCTGCGGGCGAAGGGCTTCGAGCGTCCGGTGCTGGTGCTCACGGCGCAGGATGCGGTCGATGCAAAGGTCTCGACGCTGCGAGCGGGTGCGGACGACTATGTCACCAAGCCGTTCGCGTTCGAGGAGCTGCTCGCGCGTGTCGAGGCGCTGGCGCGACGCCCGCGATCGCTCGCCTCGCAGACCATCACGGTGGGCGACTTCGTGATCGACCAGTCCACGCGCGAGGTGCGGCGCGCCGGGGAGCTGATCGAGCTGACGCCCAAGGAATACACGGTGCTCGAGTATCTTGCGCGCCACCAGGGCCGCGTGATGAGCCGCACGCTCATTACTGAATACGCATGGGGCTATCACTTCGATCCGGGCACCAATATCGTGGACGTCGTGATCAATCACCTGCGCAAGAAGATCGACGCGAAGCACGAGAGAAAGCTGATCACCACCGTGCGCGGCGTCGGTTACGTGCTGAAGGAGTAGGGAGGGCTCATGGCCACGCTGCGCGCGCGGCTCACGATCGCCTATGGCTTCGCGCTCGTCGGCAACGTGATGCTCTTTGCCGGCGCGCTGTACTTTGCGCACAACGCGCGGGGCCTGCAGCTGCGCCAGCTGTCCCGCGTCGCCGTGAACCAGGGAGACCGTACGCTGTTCCTGATTCGCGCGGCAGCGCGCGAGGGGCGAACGCTGACCGAGCGGCGTCCCTGCGGGAACATCGGCGCCCTGCGGAGCGAGCCGTCCAAGAGTGACGTGGGTGGCCAGGCTGCGTCGGTGTCGTCGGCGGCGCGACGGCGCTGCGTCTTCGCCACGGCGGAGCTAGTGGACCTGCTCGACCGTGTGCCGGGCTACTACCTGGTGTACGACAAGGACGATCGGCAGATCTACAGCTCCGTGGGGATCCGGCAGCTGTCGGATGAGGATCGACTGGCGATCGACCGCGCCGCCGTGCACACGGTGCCGGGCACGGAGGGCGCCGTGGTACCGGTGAGCGAGACGAATTTCGGGGGCGGCCTGCTGTTGGCGTCGCGACCCGATTCCGCGCTCAGGTTCATCACGCGAGTGGTGGCGGGCGTTCCGACGACACTCGTCGAGCTCACACCGAGCGTGCTGATCGGCACCATGATCGTGGTGTTTCCCTTCCTCATCCTCGCGTCGATCGGAGTGTCGTACGCCATCGCGGGGCAGGCGCTCGAGCCGATCGAGCAGATCATCAACGAGGTGGAAGCGATCACCGACGGCCGATCGCTGCATCGGCGACTCCCGTCCGACCTCGGCAGCGAGGAGCTGTCGCGACTCGGCACCACGCTGAACGCGATGGTCGGGCGCCTGGAGACCTCATTCGGCGCGCTGCGCCGCTTCACGGCCGATGCGTCGCACGAGCTCAAGACGCCGCTGACGGTACTGCGCGCCGACGTGGAGCGGGCGATGCATCCCAACGCCGCCGGCAGCGAGGCGATGCAGGCGCTCGAGGAAGCACTCCAGGAGACGGCCCGCATGTCCGATCTCGTCGACAGCCTGCTGACGCTCGCGCGCGCCGACGAAGGGCGATTCGACATCCATCGCGAGCCGGTGGCCCTCGGCCCGCTCGTGCGCGATGTCTACGAGACGGCCGTGATCCTCGGCGAGCATGCGGAGCAGGCCGTCACCATGAGCGTGCTCGAGGAAGCAATGGTGGACGGCGATGCGCGCCGCCTGCGGCAGTTGTTCCTCAACCTCATCACGAACGCCATCAAGTACACGCAGCGCGGTGGCAAGGTGGAGCTCTCACTGAGCCGTCGGATCGGCGATGAGATCACGTTCACCGTGCGCGACAGCGGGATCGGCATTTCCGCCGCCGATCTGCCCTACGTGTTCGATCGGTTCTGGCGCGCTGACCGCGCGCGGTCGCGCGGGAGCGAGCGAAGTGGCTTCGGGCTCGGGCTCGCTATCAGCCAGTGGATCGCGCAGGCGCACGGCGGGCGCGTCATCGCGCAGTCACGGCTCGGGCGTGGATCGGTGTTCACGGTGGTACTGCCGGAGCTCGTGCTCCTCGCGAGTCCCGAGGGGGAGCCGCGCCATGAGCAAGTCGAAACCGGCAACTAACTGCGTTTTAAGGAAATCTTAATCCGTTGCTGGTTCCGCTCGACCCGTCGTCGCGTAGGTTGCGTGGGTCAGTAGGAGTGTCCCGTCCTTTAGCCAAGGGTAGGTTCGCGAGGACATGTTCAACAATCTGCTAGAATCCAAGCCGAAGAAGCAGCGCAGCACTGGAGGCCTCATCTTCAGTGGCATCCTACATGGCGTGCTCGGAGTTGCTGCCGTGTACGGAACGCTGCAGGCCAAAGAGCAGGTAGAAAAGCTCAAGGCCGAGAAGGTCGAGTTCGTCGACATGAAGAAGAAGGAGCCGCCTCCGCCGAAGGAGGAGCCGAAACCGATCCCGAAAGAGGTCGTTGTGGCTCCGCCACCACCGAAGGGGTTCCAGGTGCTCACTGCGCCGATCAAGGTCCCTGACGTGCTTCCCGACATCGACCTCTCCAAGAAGGTGACGGATGAGGCGGACTTCTCCGGCAAGGGTGTCGCCGGCGGTGTCGCCAAGGGCGTGGTGGGTGGGACGGGCCCGGTGAACACCGACCAGCCGTACTTCGAGTTCCAGGTGGAGAAGCAGGTGCAGCAGATCCCGGGAACGGGCAATCTGCGGTATCCCGACATGCTCCGGTCAGCGAACGTCGAAGGTGAGGTGCTGGCCCAGTTCGTCGTGGATGCGGACGGCCGCTACGAGGCCGGCAGCTTCAAGGTGTTGAAGTCCAGCCACGATCTGTTCACGCAGGCCGTGAAGAATGCGCTGCCCAACATGCGCTTCTATCCGGCCGAAGTCGGTGGCAAGAAAGTCAAGCAGCTCGTCCAGCAGCCGTTCACCTTCTCGCTCAGCAAGGGCTGAGCGAACACCCCCTCCGGAGAACACGTATGGATCTCTCGTTGATGGATATGTGGAACAGCATGGGCAACTTCGCCAAGGGCATTGTGTTCGTCATGGCGATCATGTCCATCTATTCGCTCACGGTCATGGTCTCCAAGTGGTGGAGCCTCCGGAAAGCGCAGAAGGAAACCATCAAGTTCGCGCCGGAATTCTCCCAGTTCCTGGAGGAGGACAACCTCACGGAAGCGATCAAGTTGGCTGAGAGCTACAAGAAGTCGCATGTCGCGCTCGTGCTCGGTGGCGCACTTGGCGAAGTGAAGCCGCTCATCCAGGACGGGTCGGTCACGGTCTCCGACATCAACTCGGCGGAGCGCGCGGTCGAGCGCAACATGCTGCTCGAGATCACGAACCTGAAGCGCGGCCTGGCCGTGCTCGCGACCGTGGGCGCCACGGCGCCGTTCGTCGGCCTCCTCGGCACCACGATCGGCATCATCAACGCCTTCCAGGGCATGTCTAAGTCCGGCTCGGGTGGCCTGGCTGCCATCGGTGGCGGTATCTCCGAGGCACTGGCCACCACCGCACTCGGACTGCTCGTCGCCATTCCGGCGGTGTGGGCGTACAACTACTTCCAGACGAAGATCGACAACCTCACGGTCGAGATGACCTACGTCTCGAAGGAAATGATCGACTATCTCATCAAGGGCGTGTCGGGTGAGTTCGGTCGGTCGCGCGTCACCCGCGAGTTCAACGCTTCGTCGGGCGCCAACGCGCCGCTGACCTGACCCGCGTCTACTCACTGAGGAGGTAGGCCGATGTCAATGTCCGCAGGTGGAGGGGGGCAGAGTGTCA